>DAIDIH010000167.1 GCA_027459465.1 Bryobacterales bacterium
GGTGATCTGGTCCCGAACTGTCGTGAGCGATGTAGCAACCCGTGTCGACCACGGTTCCGGTTAACGTAATAGGCCTCTGCGTATGTTCATCGCTTGCAAATCCCGCACCGAGGCCGAGCGTCAGGACCATACATAGGAGAACAGGTCGTTTCATAAATCGCTCCCATCTAGTCTGGTCGGTTGATCATTTGGGCCCAGAGGCCGGAGTCAGCTTCGTGATGGAGGCAGGGTGCCTGTCGCCAGCGGGACCAGACCAATCTGCCGTCGTACCGTCGGCGAAATGCTGATGGGCTTTCCACGAAATCGAAGCACCATCACCCGGATTCTTGGCGGTAAACGGGAGTTCTGACATGTCCCCTGGGTCGATCTTGATTTTCCACGTAATACCGACGATGCGGTCGCCTTCACGCTTCAGCTCATATTGGCCCCCGGCCGGAGCCGAGACGTTAGTGACCATCACGCCTGCCGGGATTTCAAGGTCCACCGATACAGTGGCGACTTTTCCTTCCGTAGGGACGCGGACCCGGTAGTTTTCCGTCGCGCCCGGTTTGGATTCCCGTGGAGCGACGGTCACGTGGGCACTCGCAAAGGTTGCAATGCCGAAGACTGCTAACGCAAGTGCGGCAACTCTCATCTAGATTCACCTCTCGTCGAATGGATCGGAGCACAGCCCGACCCAGAATTGAGATCGAGCATATCACGGGCTAGATGACCGGCACAAGAAGCTGAAGCTGAATGTCGCGGCCAAATAGAAAGTTCCGCTTTGAGCCAAGTAGAAAGTTCCTCTTGACAACCGCAAGGTTGAAGGATGGAACGAATCGCGATGAGCCAAGAGGAACGAGACGATCTGCACTGGCTGAAGCGGGTTGAGGCGGGCAGCATGACTCAGGGCGAGGCGGCTGAGAAGATGGGCGTGACGGCTCGGTGGGTGCGCAAACTAGTCAAGCGGATGAAGAAGCAAGGCGATGCGGTGGTGGTCCACGGGTTGCGCGGACGGGTGTCGAATCGGAAGCTATCGCCGGAAACTCGGAGGCAAGCATTAACGATTCTGAAGCAGCCGGATTGGCACGATTTCGGGCCGACTTTCGCCGCGGAGCAGTTGGCTAAACGGCATCAGATCCATGTCGGGAAAGAGACCTTGCGTGGATGGATGATCGAAGCGGGGTTGTGGAAGAGCAGGAGGCAGGCAATCGGGGATGTTCACGTTTGGAGGCCGCGGCGAACGGGGTTCGGCGAGTTGGTGCAGTGGGACACGTCGGATCACGACTGGCTCGAAGGCCGCGGCGCGGTGCGGTACCTGGTGCGAATGATCGACGACGCGACGAGTTGGAGCTGGGGACGATTCGTGGAGAGCGATGCCACGCCACAGAACATGGGTGTGCTGTGGGAATACCTGGAGAAGAACGGCCGGATGGTGGATGTCTACACGGACCGCGATTCGATGTTCACGGTTGCACCAAGGCCGGGCGAAAGCAAGGATCAACAGCGCGAGGCGGACCGGTTGACCCAACTGGGCCGCGCCATGCGGGAGCTGGGGATCGGCTCCATCCTGGCGTACTCGCCGCAAGCCAAGGGTCGCATCGAACGCAGCTTTCGAACGGCCCAGGATCGCCTGGTGAAGCATCTGCGTTTAGCCAAGATCTCCACGATGGAAGCGGCCAACCGGTTTCTGGAGAAGGAGTATTGGCCCGACTGGAACGAGCGCTTCGCATCGCCGGTGGCCGACTTTCCCAATCATCATCGGCCGCTGACACCGCAACTGAGCCTGGAAGCGATTCTCAGTCACGTGGAAGAACGGGTGATTGGCAACGACTACACGTTCTCTTTCGCTGGGCGCCGCTACCAGATCCAACGTGCGGAGGTGCAAGCGGGGATGCGCCGGCAGCGGCTACGAGTGGAGCTGCGGCTCGATGGCGACCTGAGGGCGCGTTATCAGGGCCGCTATCTTGCCATCGAAGAGTGTGGCTCACACGCCGCGGCGATCCAGTCCAAGTCGGGCCAGTCGGTTCGCAAGGACCACAACGCGGGCGGTCGCAGCCACTGGATGGACGGATTCTTCAATCGTCCCAGCCCACCGCTTTGGAAGTTGATCGAAGGCTGAGGTAAAGGCAATTTGGATCGCCGGGCGAAAGCGGCCCGGCGGTCTCCGCGTTGATAAGCCCAAAGCCTCCGCTCGGAGGTTTCACCAAATCAATTGGCCCCGGCTGAACGGAGCCCCCCAGGCGCTCCGGAAAAACTCACGGGTTCTGCGTCACTGGAGGGCTCCCGCCGATTTGCTTCGGAGCCAACCCCGTCGCCTCGGCTTTGGGCAACCGCGCCAGGCGCGACCCCGGCACGGCTGTGCGAACATACCATGAGGGTCGACGACCGACCCTCAAAAGAGGAACTTTCTACTTGGCTGGGAGTAGGAACTTTCTATTTGGCTGCAACAGAAGCTGAAGCTGAAGTAGCTGAAGTCCAGGCGGTGCGGGGTTCCGGCAGATGTCAGGAACGTCGGCGGTAGTTGACGGAGAAGACGCCAGCGCTGATTCAGGCAGTGTCTATGGTCGGGGTAAAGAGCGAAAGCAAAATCGTGGGCCGGACGTTCTGCCCGGCCCTGGAGGACATTTGGCGCGGGGATGGCCGCTAGCAGGACCGACTGGCCCCACGCCAGCACGGCCTAGAAGGCATCGCTTCGAGGTCGCCAATTATGTCTGGCTCACATGCATGCGGTATGCCAACGCGGCAGATCCGCTCAAGAGAAATTCAACTCGCCGGCCGGCTCAGTGATGAATCCAGAAGTGCGACTCGCGCGATGTGCAATGATTTGTCCGGATGCTCTATTTCGGGCTATGGCTACCAGACGTCTTTCCCTTGGCCTTTATCGCTTCAACAGCAGTGGCCATCTGCATTCCTCCCCGATCTTCATACTTCACCGTGACTGTGGTGCCCGGTTGAATGTCACCCTTGTATTTTGTCTTGGCGTCGATCATGTACGTGGCAGTGCCCGTCTGCTTCGCCTCTACCTGGATGGACGTCTTATCCCGGGAGACCAGCGTGCCGGTCACCTTGCCGGTTCGGACAGTCGGGGCCGGCGGCATAGACATGCCACCGCCATGGTCGTGCTGGGCCAGCGCCAGCGGCTGGAGCACGAAGCCAAAGGTCAACATCGCGGCGGCCAGAATTCCAAAACGTACCGTCTTCTTCATGTGATCTCCTTGCGAATGGGCGCTCGAGGCCGCGGCGCAGACCATCGTGACCTTCAATGGTAGTGAAGGCCTCGCGTTCGGCTCCACGGCACACGCCGATGAAGCAATCGCTTGCCCAAATCGCTGCGATTGCGCGTCCAGCGAAGCATCCAACGCGCGGCGCTTACTCCCTGCGCGGAAGGAGGCTCAGGCTCCTTGCTTCGCAGCCCATGAATGACCGCCGTTGGCGCATCTCAGGCGGCTGGTGGCCCGAACTGGCCGTTTTCGGCCTATCCAGCCGGACATATTGCTTAAACCCTGAGAACCTCTCTAACGCAACCGGCGCTCGTCGCGAGCTCGGCGGCCGCGTTCCCGGCGCGACACAATGGCTTAGCAGAGGAAGGCTCAAGCATCGACTATAAACCGAAACCAAGTCGATAGCTTTGATGGCGCCATCGAGGCGGCGAACCACGAAACTATCCTTGGCAGCACGCTTGCTCCTCATGCTCACCTGGAGCCATGGGGCAACCCGTGGTTGCGTGGCTCAGGGAGGTTTTATGCGAAATGCTTGTGAACCTGATGGAGGTCGATCCGTGAAGCGGCTCTCGGTGTTATTCGCACTGGCCGATGCGCTGTTTCTGATGGTCGTCGGATCGGCATCGAATTCGGTGATGCACTTGGTCCATACCCTCGAATGGAACTTCGCCTTGACATTTGTCGTCGGGATGGCGGCGGCGATGGGCGCCCAAATGGCGCTCTCCGTTCTCCTTGCTCCGCTGCTGGGCTCAATTGAAACCATGGTTCCTTCCATGATTGTAGGAATGCTAAGTCCGATGCAACTCTGCGCTCTTGAGTTGGCCGGATACCGTCCGATGGGGACTACGGGAGTGCTTGCTGGCGCCATGTTCGGTCTCGTCACATTTGTCGGCCTTCAGTGCTGGGGATGGCGGCGGAGCCGTTCTCTCCGCCGGGCCTTCCGCAGAGATGCGAGATTCGCTTGAAAACCCTTTGGGAGCGTCGAGCCAACTTCTACGACCTATGCGAAGGTTCCGACCTGCGGAGAGGGGCACACAAAAAAGCTCTATTCCGTCGAATTCAGGGAAGAACCCTCTTCGTTGCGATTGGCACCGGCCTCGACATCCAACATTTACCAGCCGGACCCGCGATTATCGCAATCGATGTCAGCAGCGCGATGATCGAGAGGAGCCGCAAACGTGCCCAAAGATTTGCCGGTGACCTCCAGTTGGTGCAAAGTGACGCTGCAAGCCTGTGCTTTCCAGGCGAGTCTTTCGATACTGTCGTGACCTCTTGCACTATGTGCTCCGTGCCTTGTCCCGGAATCGTGTTCTCCGAGTTGCACCGCGTCCTGCGGCCCGGTGGACGGCTCCTGATGTTCGAACACGTGCGCAGTAGCAATGCCGTTTTGGGCGCCGTTCTCGATTTGATGACAATGGCGACCCGACGGAGGGGAACTGAAATGAATCGCGATACTATAACCGCGGCGACCAAGGCCGGCTTCCGCATTCTCCAAGTGGAATCGATCTTTCTCGACATCATTCTCGCTATGGAAGCCTTGAAGGTGCCCGACGCAGGTGCTCGCCCCACTAGGTCGAACTAACCTCATCCGCCGAATGGAGGAATACAATATTCAAACCGATCTCGAAAGATCCTGAACGTGATCCAACGGCGTAGTGCCCCAAGTCGCTTCGCCATGGAATCAGTTGCCGATACCAGCGGTCCCATATACCCATTCGGAGCGACTGTCCTTGTCGGAGGCCGATTGCGTTGCTGGCGGTACGCCATCTCCGAACAACTGCATTGCCGCAAGTACCGCTGGCACATAATTCCGGGTTTCCTCCGGCAGCAACCGTTGCGAGCTGAGGGTCCAGAAGTTGTCGCTGCGCGATTTCTCAACGGCTCTTTCGACGACTTGCTTCCCGGCATTGTACGCTGCGAGCGCCAGTGGCCAGTCGTGAAATTGTTCGTACAAATCGCGAAGGAATCGGGCGGCCGCTCTTGTTGCCTTCTCTGTATGGATTCGATCGTCGCGCTGCGAACTTACCATCAAGCCGTATTGTCTCGCTGTCGCCGGGATGATTTGCCATAATCCCCTGGCTTCCTTGGGCGAAAGCGCGAGTGGATCAGCTGCGCTTTCCACCAGGACTACCGCGATCAAGCTCTTCGGCAGCCCTTCACTCTCTAACACGCTTTCAAGCACCGGGCGGACCTGGGCCAGGCGATCCAACGCTCGTTTCAGACTTTCTTCGCGACCGCGCCAGTATCGAATCGCGAACTCCTGGACGGTTGTGTCGGCGGGTTTGGCAGCAGGGGCGGCAGGCTCTGGGCGGGCTTCGCCACGGGATTCCCGAGTTGTAGTCCGATTCAATAGGTCGACTAAGCGCGCGTCGATGGCCTCATGATAGGAGGCGAATGCGTCAGTGCCGCCGTGTGATGAATCCGCTGCCCAAATGCTGGGCAGAAACAGCACGAGCCCTGAAGCAACTTTTAGTCTTAATCTCACAGAGAACAAATGGGCTGCACTTTCAATGCCAGCCTCGACGCCGCGGCATTGAGCGGCGAACCGGCGCGCCTGCCTGCTATCGTCCACTTCGACTCGGTCGGTGTGCCAAATGCGGCACTTCAGAAATTGAGGGACTCCGCTGTTGTCGAGGCGAGCTTGATCGAATGAACTTCGAGCAGGTTGTTCTTCGGGTCAAGACGCCCTCTGATCGTGACGGCCCGGGCGGCAAAACGCTCACCCAGACTCTGATCGGTCAACACATAGATCTGCGCGCCGTCGAGAAGCGCGTATTTGACCTCTTCTTGAACCTCGACGCACTTCCTGACGCATTGACCCCTCTCCGAGCCGCCTGAGATGCGATGATTGCCGGCGCATCGCGTGTCCGTGATAACACCCGCTACTGAGGTCTCCACAAATTGGTTGAGATCAAGCCAGTTGAGGAACATACCGCCGGCGATGAGAAGGCTGCAAAGCGTGGCTCCGACCGCCCAGGGGCGCCATGTGGACCCTTTGCCGTTCCGAACAGCCACGTGCGAGATTCCCGGCCGCGGGCCCAACTCGATCAATTCCACGCGTCTGACACCCGAAATCACCGAAACGATGCCACGGGCTACCGCCCGATCTCTTGGATCCCAGCTATTAGCCGCAAGAAATACTATTCCTTGATCAACCCTCACCATGGCATTCAAACCAGTCGTGTGCGGTATCACCTTGAGCACGGCTTCGATGCGGCTTGCCAGCGCGAAGTTGGTCATCGCCCTGCAATACTCGGGTCCTAATTGGAGCGAGGTTTGACGGATCACGAAATCGGCAATGGTTTTGAAAGCTGAATCAACGTCCCCGTTATCGATGCCGACAACCAAATCGTAAAGCGCAGGATCCTCTTCATCCGATCCGGAGACCTTCCGGACCCATCGACGGTATGCGAGATCAACACGGCGAATGTGGCGCCGGGCCATCCCATCAGTCAACCGGAGTTGCTCTCTCAGTTCGGCTAGGCGGCCCGGAAGAGGCACGTTCAAGCGTATTCGCAATACAGGTACGGTGTGTCTCGGCAGGAGGAAGCCTTCACAACCCGAGAAGACGGTTTTCGAAGCGGCGGCCTCCTCAGCTAAAGCGGCCCGCAGCGCAGCGAGTTCCGGTCCGTAGTCTTGCGGGAAGCAGCCCCTCAGAACAGGAATCGGCCTGACAGCATTGCGCAGCTGCTCCTGTGCGAAGCCCCAGGCGGCAGCTTTCTCTATGAGGGCTTCTTCTTCAATCAATCGGCATGCCAGACCTTCGCTCACTCTTTTGGCGATCAGGTCCGCTCCACTGAAACAGCGGCCGAGAATGACGATAAGGCACACGCCGATGTATTCTCCAGATCGAAGCGGGACTCGGCAATTGCGTCTCCATTCATCAAGCCGTTGGAATCATAAGAGTTGCCGAAACGAAAACCGCTTCAGCCGTAAGACATTGTGTTTTCGGCACACCCGCGGTGCGTCTATTTGGCACATTGAGAGGTGTTATAACCAGCAACGGATTTTGTGCCCGGCGCCACTTCGTTCGAGGCTTTGTTGTTGCGTTGTCTTCGTTCTCCATGTGCGTGGCCACAGCCGGACCCGATCAGGTGCATCGCCACAAACAGGATGAGGGCAACGATGTAAAACCAGTTGTCCGCCAGGAAATCCATGATCCGTTCTCCCTTCGAAAGAAGACTGAGTTCGAGAAGTCGTCGTGTCAGGGCTCTCTCCTTCAAAAAGCACATCTGGTGCCACTCCGAAAGGCCGGGTATTTCTATGGGGTGCGCCGAAATTACGAGCCGGCGGACTGGATGATCTGCGCCACAAACGCCCGAAATGAGCCAATTGCCCGGGGTCTACAAAGATCCGGGTCGGCATTGCGTCTCCTTCCGCTCGCTGGCAGCGATTAGCCAGCGATTCGTTCTCCGATCTCTGCGTCCATTCTGGGCGTATAATCTGTTTGGAGTCAGGCTATGATGCGCGTCCTCTCCTGGGTCGGCTTGGTGGTTTTCTTGGCACTCGCGGGAGCCTTCGCCTATGGTTGGCGGACCAGCCTTCAACGAGCCAATGACAGCACATGTTTTGCATGTCAGCGATCGGTGCATTCCCATTCGAAGACTGTGGCAATTGTGGATGGTAAGCGAAGGACGTTTTGCTGCCCGGCGTGTGCGCTGTCCGCGCGCAGTCAAGGCAACAAGAATGTCCAAATAACAGAGGTGGTCGATTATGTTACGGGGGCGAAACTGCGGCCCAGCGAGGCCTACCTTGTTCAAGGCAGTGACGTCAACCCTTGCTTGGACCATCTGCACCAGCCACTCTTCGACGAAAGCAAGAGTCCGATGGGTGTACACTTCGATCGTTGCACGCCGAGCTTGCTGGTTTTTCACGATCTCAATAGTGCCTCAGATTTCCTTTCGAAACACGGGGGCCGCCAAGTACGCTGGAACGACGTAGCCGGTCGATAGCGGACGCGCGTCAACGTCATCATCGCCGGCCCCGCTGGACGATTACCGCCAGAGTCCCGGAGTGATTGGCCTATATCGGGCACTTGGCACGGGGCGTTTTGCCTGTCCTCGTGCGCGATGTTTTTCCTCAGGCCTCGAAAGAGCGGCCGATCAGCCCGCAGCCCCCCACCTGGCATCCAGAGTGCAAGAACCAGATTGTTGGTTAGCCTGAGTATCGGAGCCGAAACAGTGGTTTCGGCTGCGGAAAAGGGGATTCAACGGCCTAAAAGGATTGAGTAGTCGATGCGCCCCGCTATGGCAGCCTATGGCTTATGGCCTTTTGTCGCTTTGCACTCGGCCGTATTCATTATCTTCGCATTTAGCTTTACACGTCCGCGGACCGGACGCGACTGGCGCACGTTCGGCGCCTTCTCCGCGTTTATCGTGGCCCTGTTCACCGAAATGTACGGCTTCCCGCTTACGATTTACCTGCTTACAGGGTGGCTTGGTAGTCGCTATCCGAGTATTGCGCCGTTCTCGCACGATTCTGGACACCTTTGGCACACGCTGCTGGGGTTAAGAGGCAACGCACATTTGGACCCGTTCCACATCACGGGCGATGCCCTGATCGTCGGCGGCTTCTTCCTCCTCTCTGCCGCATGGAAGGTGCTGCACCAGGCGCAACGTGCACACAAAGTAGCGTCGACAGGGCCGTATGCGCGCCTGCGCCACCCTCAGTATCTGGCCTTTGCGACTATCATGCTCGGGTTTCTCCTTCAATGGCCAACATTGCCAACGATGCTGATGTTTCCGGTATTGCTCGTTGTGTACCGGAGGCTAGCCCGGCGGGAAGAGGCGGATGCAACGTTGGAATGCGGGGATTTGTACGCCCGATACGCTGCGGTCACTCCGGCATTCCTTCCCCGGTTCCCATTACGTAGCGCCCAACCGATTGGCCAGCCTGTTCGGCCCAGGCGCCGCGGCACAGCCGCAACTGAGGGGCGAGCATGATATGGCTTCGTGGTGCGCGTGGTGACCTCTCATACGTGCGCATACCATCGATTGATTCTTCTTGGACTTGGAGACCTTATGATCAAACGCTTCTTGCTGACGGCGACTGCCGCAATGTTCGCATGGTCCGCGATAGCACCGGCTGGTTTGGCTGGCGATGACCCCGTGCCACCTGTGCAGCCCTCGGTCCCGCTTCCTCAAACGCTATCACCGGACAAGTTCGACCATCCGATATTGAAGCGGGCCTATGAGGCGGCTGGCCGCAACCGGGCGACTGTCGCACAATTGCCGTGTTACTGCTGGTGCAGTCGCATGGGCCACCGTAGCCTGCTCGACTGCTTCGCGTCCAACCACGGCGCAAACTGCGACATCTGCATCAAGGAGGTCCTCCTTGCCGACCAGATGGTCAAGAACGGAAAGACAGCCGCCCAGATCCGGCAGGCCGTCATTCACAAGGATTGGGAGAAGCTGCAGCTTAAGTAAGGCGCTGAGTCTCGGCTGCGGCTGCCCCGGAGCACAGCTTCCGAGACTCGTCCCGGAGAAACTATGGATGTCAAGGAACTGATCCGTTCTGGTCCTGGTCGCGCAAAGCTGGCGACCGTGGGCTTACGGCTGGCGTTAGGCCTGGTGTTCGTCTACGCAGGGTACGCCAAGCTGCGCCAGCCGTGGTACGTATTCGCCGGAATGATCGACAACTACGGCGTAGTGGCGCCATCGGTGTCGGAGGTGATCGCGCGGGTGCTACCGCCGCTCGAAGTAGTTCTCGGTGTGCTGCTCCTTGCAGGTCTATACCGCAGGATTTCGAGCGCCGCGGCCGTAGTCTTCCTGTTTCCGTTCTTCGCCTTGATGGTCTGGGCCTATGCAAAAGGAATGAAAATCGATTGCGGTTGTTTCGGGCCGGGGCAGATGCTGGGGCCACGCACGATTCTTCGCGACGCAGTTCTCCTGACGGCGTCACTCTGGTTTGCTTTCCTGTCCTGGCGTTCTAAGAGAGAGGCTGGATGGTCGGAGCGTTTGGGCGAATAGATCACTTCCCGACGTTCTTTGCCATCTGTTCATGCTCTCCAGCCATCTCCCGTGCTGCCTTCGCCGCCTCCCGGTAAGATTTCGCCAAGAACTCGCAGTGCTCGATCGTCCCGACTGCCGCCGGAGTCTTTTCGGCTCGCATCTGGGTCATTGGATTCTTGCGGTAGGCTTCGACCATTTCATCATGGTCTTTCGCTTCGGCTTCAAGTCCGTCGGCCTCCGTCTTGAAGTACTGCGCCAGCTTCATGTGATCTTCTGACGTCTTCGCGCTGGCGATCAGGACTTTGACTTCCTTTTTGGTCAATGCCTTCGCAGTAGCCGCCGACGAATGCGACAACATGCCCGCAATAACCGCAAACAGGAAGACGCTGACAACCGATATCCGTCTCCAGTTCGTTTTGGAAAACATAAACCCTCCTTCAATCCGAAAGTTGCCGAACGTGGGCAGGAGATTAGCATCGTTTTCGTGAGATTCAGCTAGCTTGGATGACTTTAGCGATTGTACAGCACATTCGAGAAGAATACGCACAGTTAAAACTGATCCTGTGAATAAACAGGATCTATCAGGGACTGGCTCCGGTGATAGGGCCACCGGCTGGGGGCCACGAACGACCTTTCCAACGCGCCTAGCCCTCTCCCTTGATTCACCTTTTGCGGCCGGCATTGCAGGAAGGAGGGTCGCCCGTCTGGCACGTTAAAGGAAGCGAACACATCAGGGAGGCGTCCCTATAGTAGTGGAGGTGAGCGACGGGGAAGTCCTCAGGCTGCCTCTGCCCTTGATGCTGGCTTGAAAGAAACAGTGGACTCTGGCGAATTGCGGTCAATTGCGTCCTGGCAGACTAAGCAGTGTGATGCCCACGGCACCGCATTCAACCGCTTTGGACTAATGCTCTCTTCACAGCCCAAGCAGATACCATAGGAGCCATCCCCAACCCGAGCAAGGGCCGACCGGACGGTGCGAAGGAGCTGGCCCTCGCGATCCAGATTCCGGACCGCCAACTCGCGTTCTCCCGCTAATAGAACTTCATCTATCGTATCAGCCGTCCTTTGAATTGTGATTGCCTCCCGATTTCGCAAGGCTTTGACGAGTTCAACTTCTTTGGCCTTCAAAAGCGTTTTGTATCTGGTCCTTTCAGTTGCGGTCATAAGTTCGATCCTCAGTCTTCGTGATCTCTCTTGTGCATCTGCAACCAGGCTGCCGAATCCGGATCTCCTAACGAAGCCCCGTTCATATCGTGTAACTGATAGCAGTCACACCGCGGATTGCGGGATGTCGTTCTCGCGGGTGAGTGGAAAGCAAAGGAGCCGCCCGTGGGGTACGGCTCGTTTGGCAGAAACCGGCCAGCAAACGGAACAATGGCCCGTATTGAAAAGGCGATTGTCATCCGCACGAGTTTGTCGAGCTCGGTCATCGAATAACCGGCAGCCCTTCCCCCCAGCAGCCCTTGTGCTCCTGCTCTGCTGACGAAGGTCGCTATCGCCCGATACCAACACTCTCTGTTTCGCTGATGGCGACTGGAAGCGTGGCTTCTATTGGACAGCTTCCGCTGTCTGTATCGCCAGCATAAGCGCCAAGTAGTCCATCCGGGAATTGAACAGCAGTTCGGTTCGTTCGATGACGGTTTACAACTCACCTCCTTGAAGTACGGCGTAGTGATGTTCTGATCGTCTGCTTGTAGGTCGCGGAGCCCTTTTGTTTCGCTTCTGCCTGGATCGAGGTTGCGTCCCGGGCGACGACTGTCCCCGTGACTTTGCCGGTTCGGACCGCCGCCGCCGCGGAAGACGGCATGGACATACCACCATCGCCCTGGTCGTGCTGCGCAAACGCCGGCTGCTTTAATAGAACGGAGGCCAACGCTGCAGGTGCTCCGGATTCGCATAAGCAGTTGTTTTCGGCTTCCGCGAAGGAGACGCAACGCTTCGTTAGGGTCGCCTCGCTGCCGTGCTTGAAAACAAATTCCCCTGAACAGGCCAGGGATCACGTTTCCCATTGCGAGGAATTCTTCGAGGACAACAATTGCGGCGCTCACACCACCCCGTGGTGGCGATCCGATCTTCGCCATGGCCACCAACAAATGCGACATCATCCTTGCCCTGGCCAACAACAGGAGACGCTGGCAACCGGCGTCAGCGACGGTCAGAAGGGCGCAGGGTGCCTCTGCTCTCAACATTGGCTTGGAAGGTAGAGCGGACTCTGGCGAATTCCCTGGTTAATTGCGTCTTGGCAGGCCGAGCGCGCCACACTGCTCTTCCGGCGGCCCGATCAGCTGGTGAATGTTCTCCAGTAAATTCGCGACGGAAAACGGCTTTGTCAAGGTAAGAAATGACTCCGAAGGGAGTTCCGCGATCCCTTGGTGGTTCCACATGGAATTGGGGTAACCAGACACGAGCATGATTTTCAAACGGGGCCGCACTGACCGAAGTTCGACCGCGACTTGAGCGCCCGAACTCACTGGCAGTTTCATATCGGCGATGAGCAGGTCGATATGGCTCTCCATCTCTTCGAATCGTTGAAAGGCTTGTTCCGCCGAGGTTGCTGTAAGAACGGCATATCCGCTGTTCGCGAGGATATGCCGCAGGACATTCAAGACCAACACCTCGTCGTCAAGAACTAGAATCGTTTTCAAAGCAAGAATCTCCGCAATAAAACGGTCACAGGGCGAAACTGACCCGAATCGCGAAGGGCATGGCTTCCTTAGGCTGATATCGACGTAATGTTTCACAGGACCGATGCCTAGAAGGACATTTGGCGCGGAGGGGCCGGAACTGGCCCCCTCTCGCCCGCGCCATGGGACCTCAAAGTCGGCGCTCCAAGGTCCCGTGTTGTCATCTGGCCTGGTTGCATGCGAGATGCCAGATGCGTACGCCTCATTGGGCGAACGTTTCAATTCAACGGCTGGCTTTCGCCTTGGACTTCTTCGCTTCGATAGTCGTGGCCATCTGCATCCCGCCATGGTTCTGGTACTTCAAGGTGACTTCTTTGCCGGGCTGCACGTCTCCCTTGAATTTGGTTTTGGCATCGACCATGTAGGTTGCGGAGCCCTTTTGTTTCGCTTGTACCTGGATCGAGGTTGCGTCCCGGGCAACGACTGTGCCCGTGACTTTGCCGGTTCGGACCGCCGGCGCCGGGGAGGATGGCATCGACATGCCACCGCCGCCATGGTCGTGCTGGGCAAACGCCGGCTGTTGTAATAAACCGAAGGCCAGCGCTGTTGCAGCCAGTACCCCAAAGTGAATCGCGTGCTTCATGTGATCTCCTGAATGGGTATCATGCCGCGGCTCGGGCGCAATGCACCCCGCTAGGGCTGAGAGGCTCCAGTTCCGGTCCGCTGCGCACGTTTTGAGGCAATTGCATCTCCAATCGGGGCAGCCGTCGGGTGCGGCGCTTCCTGCTGCGGCGTTCATATGACTCGCGGCGAATGGCGAAGCGAGCAATTGCCCGAACTCAGGCACAAGAAACCCCTATTCGGCCGATTTCGGCCTACCGCGCCGATTGGGCTACCGGGCGAGCCTCTCAGAGCCACGGCCGCCTGAGCAGATGCTTCGGAGCATTACGAAATTGGCTTTCTGCCCAGCGTCTTTCGCGTGTCATCGCATGCGAGATGCGGTTGGCACGACAAATGCTCGCTGGAGGGCTGGAATATAACACTTCGGAACTAAAGCCGGCGAAACACGTTTTGAGTCGCGATTTGTCCAAGATTCGCAGCAAAAAGGATCACAGAGAGTGAGTCTCCGCATGAAGCTAAACATGAAACGGGCAGTTGTATTGTTCTTCCTTATTTCGACATTGTTGGCAACCGCGGCGCCGGCACCGCGCACCGTCTATGTCATGCCGATGGCTCACGGAATGGATCAGTACATTGCCAACTCGCTCACCAACACGCGTACTCTGCAGGTGACGACCGAACCGAGTAAAGCCGACCTGGTGCTCACGGATCGTGTTGATGCGGATTTGGACGAGTTCCTGGACTATAATAAGCCCCGGCCAAGAAGAACTAGCGAACCGCCTTCAGCGGTTGGGCAGGGACAAAATGACCATACGATGATGCCGGACATGCTCAATGCCGTTATTGCAGTGCCCAGTCCTGGTCGAATCTCTTCATTGACCCGCCCGAAGGGGACATTGTTCCTGGTGGATGCCACGTCGCGGCAGATCGTATGGTCAACATTCGAGACGACTAAGAACCAGAACCCAAAGCAGCTGGCCCGTTTGGCCCAGCGCGTTGTCGAGCGGCTGAAGAACGAGTTGCCGCCCAGGCAGTAGTGGCGATGTTGTTACGGTTCGTTTGCAGCGACTTGCCTGTAGGCATATAGGGAGTCCGTTCGTGATTCCGGAGGACAATAACCGCGGGCTACCCCAGTTCTCTCCGGCCGGGGCCGAAGGTCGCCGCCTTCCTCTCGATTGTCGAAGGCTGCGGCCGGCTGCAGCCTCGACGCGGGACTACCGGGGCGACATCCTGCCCGCGTCGGGGGATCCGCCCGTTAGCCAACGGCCGAACTTAGACGTCCTGCCCGGCTGCCGCAGTGTATGGACAGCGCCCAGCAGCTTTTGATAGCCACCTTCCGGCAGCACTGCCCGCGCCTGTTCCACCAATGCCGCCAGTTCCTCGGCAAACACGTCCAGACGCGGAGTTTCATCTGCTCCCGACAACCTCGTCCCTCTACCCCTTGCAGGAACTGACGAAACCGCGGTAAGCCTGTCATGGAGAAACTGCATGCTTGGATCGAGGCCCAGTTCGACGACAAGGCTTGTATAACCGAATTCCGGATTGGGCGGGCGATCTCATACTTTCTCAACCATTGGCAGAAGCTGACGCTGTTTCTCGAAAAGGCCGGTGGGCCTCGCGATCCAGATTCCGGACCGCCAGCTCGCGTTCTCCCGCTGATAGAACTTGATCTATCGCGTCAGCCGTGCTTTGAATGATTGCTTCCCGATTTCGCAAGGCTTCGACGTGTTCAACTTCCTTGGCCTTCAAAAGCGCCCTGTTAGCAGGCACACCACGGATTGCGGGATGTCGTTCTCGCTGGTGAGTGGAAAGCAAAGGAGCCGCCCGTGGGGTACGGCTCGTTTGGCAGAAACCGGCCTATGCTTGTCCAGAGTTTGGCCGACCTCGGCCAGCAAGGTTGCAAGCGCCCGTAACAGCCACCCTCCAACATTATTCGTTGAGCAGGATGTGGGACGAACCAGTCCGAGTCAATGATCGCCGCCAAGAGTCCCCGTGAGAAGCCGCCATTTCGGTAATATGGTCTTTCGTTATGCTTGACCGCGTACGGTTCGAAGGCGTAGTCCAACGATACAAGCTCGACCCGGATTCGGTCTACAATACCTGGTTCGTCAACGGCGATGATCGCCTGAAGGCATTTCGCGCGATCCGTCGCGGCGTAGAACAGGTCGTCGCCGAGATCAGAGGGGGCACGTTCGGCAACGATTTTCGGAATTCGCCCCTCGAGTTGGTCCTCAATTCGATCACCGAACAGAAGCAGGTCTTTGAAGGTGCGGCGCACGCCTTCTACTGGAAACCCAAACTGCGGATACCGGACATCTACGAGCACGAGGCCAATAAGGCATTCTTCGGCCAATTCTTGGAAGGCTGCCTTCACGCCTCTAAAGAGGACCAACTCCTGCGTGAGATTGCTAAATTGTCCGCGCGCGAGATCAAAGGACTGGGACCGGCGGTCGCAAACATTTTGTACTTTCTGCATCCGACGATTCTCCCGCCGTCAAACACGGCGATGCTCAACGGTTTCAATCGTCTTTTTGGAGACCGGAAGAAGCTTGGCTCCTGGACCAGTTACTTGGAAATGCGTGATGTCATCCTCTCTGTGAATCAGGACTACCGGTCTGCGCTGTCCAAGGACCTGGGCGCCATCTCGGGGCTGTTATTTGAGATCGGCGCCGACAAGCTTGTGATTGACCAAAACGCCGACCTGGTCCTTGCGACGGAGAAGAAGAGAGTCGAGGCTGCACAGAAGAAACGGCATCAGCAAGTAATCGACGAGGTGCGCCGTCAAAAAGAGCACACGAAAATGCAATTCCTGCTGATAAAACTCGGCAAATCCCTCGGATACGACGTGATTGTGGCTGCGAACGATCGGGGCAAGGCGTTCGGGGATGACCGATTTTCGCTTCACTGCCTCGGGTCATTGCCGGCTCTAAATGTCCGCGAGGATGTCGCCGCCACGATTAACCTCATCGATGTGTTGTGGTTTGAGAGAGGCACAAACCGCGTCGCCTGCGCTTTCGAAGTCGAGAGGAGCACATCGATCTATTCGGGCCTGCTGCGCCTTGCGGACCTTTCGCTGGCCCTTCCCGATCAAGCTATCAAGGTTTTCCTGGTCGCGCCCGAGGACCGGGAACGCGAGGTGCTTGCCCAATTGAGGCGGCCATCTGTGCTGGCCAGCAACGCCGGCACCACCGCATACATCCTGTTTTCGGACCTCGATAAGCACTGTGACTCCATGTGTCGGTTCGGCTGCGGCCGGGAAGTGCTGGAGAAGATCGCCAAGGCCACAAGCTGAATCCGGTAACTTTCCCTGAGTCGGTCACGAGTGTAGCTAGGTTGACGAGCGGCACGAGCATTCCACCGAACGAGAGTGACGGGGCAGGGCGAACTCGAGAAGCGATGTTCCGAATCAAGGAGATTCCAGACAACATGACTCGAGGGCCATTTCAGCCCAGTGTGGTATTTAACGACATTCAGAGATTGAAGTGCGTAATTTGCCCCACCTGGCCGGGTCGGACGCCAATCGACATCGGGGAAGTAACGCAGAATCTTTACCTTACGGCTTGGCCCGCAGATTGCCAAATGAGACGCCGTGGCACATGAAATCCCTGGACTCCGGCCGCTTGGTGCCGTGACGTCTCCCGACGGCCGCACCTCGCCGCGTGTGGCGTTCTTCGCCCCCGGATTCCCTGCCGTGCGATGCAATCATCTCTGGAGTGCAGCCTTGGCAGCCCTGAAAGTGCAATGGGCTCGGTTGACACGGGCCGAGAATTCCGCAAAGGAGCAGAAAGAGAAATCGCCTGGGAATGTCAATTTCCTGGTAGTGGCGCTCGCTGGTTGTTTTCTGATCGTCACGGTGCTCCACCACACCATTCCGCACAGGTCCGTTTTCTGGCACAACTTCTTTCAATGGCTCTACTTCGGCTTGGCCATGATCGCCGCCGGCCGGTTCGGCCTGCGAGGGGGCCTGCTCGCCGCCGCCGCCGCTTTGATCGGCTACATTCCGCACCTTACCGAGCCGGAGTCAAACGTGGCCTTCGAAAACTACTCCGCCCAACTGCTCGTGCTATTCATTACCAGCGCCGTGATCGGCATCCTCACCGATCGAGAGCGGTATCGGCGCGACCAGCTACAGACGGCGTTGGATGAGCTGGAACAAGCGCACCGGGACCTGCGCGCGGGCGCAGACCAACTGAGAAGGGCCGATCGCCTCTCCGCGCTGGGGGAACTGTCGGCAAGCTTGGCGCACGAGATCCGCAATCCGCTGGCAAGTATTCAAGGCGCCATGAGCGCCCTCGACCACAGCGGCACCAACGATGAGACCTGTCGTGAACTGCGGCAGATCATATGGAAAGAGTGCGGGCGCTTGCAGCATCTCCTGGCCGGAATGCTCGACTTCGCTCGCCCGCACGGCGCCGCTTATCGGGCAGTCGACGTAACGCAAACCTTCAACTCGGTGGTCAATCTAGTGGCTCCCGCCGCGGCCAAGAGCAGCGTCAGCTTACGGAAGGATGTTGCTCCCGGGATCCCCTCTCTGCAGTGCGATCCGGAGCAACTGACACAGGTGATACTGAACCTTACATTAAATGCGATCCAAGCCATGCCCGGCGGCGGGCAGATCGTGTTGTCTGCCTGCCAGGAGGGCTCGAATATGCTCCTGCAGGTGAGGGATGAGGGCGTCGGCATTGACGGTGAAGACGTGGACAGGATTTTCAACCCATTCTTCACCACAAAGAAAAACGGTACCGGACTCGGCCTGGCGGTGGCTCACGGCATTGTGAATCAACACGGGGGCAGGATTGAGGCTGAAAAGAACGCGGACGATGGGATGACGTTTTCGGTAAGCTTACCCCTTCGCCGGTCGGCAACTATCCGCCCGGAGGAGGCGATCGCCGCGCGTCTCGTCCGCCCAAAGGCCTAAATCACGAAATCGGCATTGGTACGTAGCACCGCCCGTGTTCAATGCGGGTTGTGAGACCCCTTGCGTCCGGTATGCTTCACGCATTTCGCGTCGGGACCCGGAGCCGGCAACAGGCATGGTGAACGATCCACAGTACTTCTTTGGCGTTGAAAGGCTTCGTCAGCACATCGTATGCGCCCAGGTTCAGCACTTCTGCCCAGAGGTGTTCGTCGGCGTGGCGGCAGGCCACAATCAGCGCTGGAGGGGGATTCTTCGTGACGACCGCGCTCAGTATGTCCTTCCAGTTGCCGTCGAGCAGATTTCTCTCACAGATCAGAACGGAGACGTCTTCGGCGGACAGGTACTCCAGCGCTTGGCGGCAAGAGCGTGCCTGCAGTGCGATCCGCGTCAAGCCGTGAAGCATTCGTCTTAAGGTGATGTGGTCATCATCAAAAGAACTGATCGTCAAGACCGATCCTATCGGCCCACCAAGCGTGGTGGCGCCCCTGTTTCCGTCCTTCCTATACTCGCAGTCGTCGATTGCGGCGTAGGCGTTGCAAGCGGCTTGCTCCGGGTGGAACTCCGGCTTCATCTTCTTCATGAAAAGTCCTTTCTCCAGGACTGCACACTCCCGGCATCTCTTTGGCAGCCAAATATGAACCTTCTCCAATGGAAGCAATTCGCCGTCCACTCCCCGTTGCCCTCGCTATTAATAACGAACTATTCCTGCAAAGCAGCGAGGCAGGCCGTTTTGGGCCAATGAGAGTGCGGCTTAGGCCCAGTTGCTCCAGTAGGCTGGGTACCACCTTCGGACCGCAAACTGGTCCACATCAACGCGACGGCCCTCGCCGCCCGATGCGGCCGCCGCGATGTTTGTCTGCGATTGCGACTCACTTGATGAACACGATTTCGCGCACAGACGGTCCGCCGACGAACCCTGTCGCTGTTGCGCTGGTCTTTTTCATCGGCCTTGGTCTGCCCAATTGACGATGGTGTATGGTGATCGGCTCGGGGGATACATCCAGTGGGTTGCGGTTTTTGAAGGATCGGAGGCAGACATGCCAGATGATTTCGCGGTCGCCGGGGCGTGAGGTCCAAAAAGGCCTTGCAGCCTCAACGCGAGGGTGAGTAGTAGCCCGCACGGGCGTACACTTGCAGTGGAGGGAACCCTTTGGGCGGGGTCACTTTGACTTGGATCTTCCGCCATTTGCCCGGCGACGGTTCAGGGGCGGTGCGGTATCCCAGAACATAGCGGTCGTGCAGTGCAAGGCCGATCTTCGCGGCTATGTCGTCCATCTCATTCACGTCCCGGACGATGAAATGCAGTCCACCGGTTGTTTGGGCAAGGTCCTCCAGGAGCCGTGGACCTTCCATCTCTTCCCTGGCGCGCGGGTTGTCGTGGATTCCGATCGCGTGGATCTGCACGTCGGTTTCCTGTGCCAGCCTGCGCAACTCCTTTTCAGAGTATCTGCTGTGATTGTCCCCGCCGTCCGAAATGATCAATACTGCTTTGCGCGCGTTGTGGGCAGACCGCATATTGCCCAAGGCCAGGTAAACCGCGTCAATCAGAGCAGTGCTGCCGCCCGCATTCGCAAACAGTAGGGCGTTCTCGATAGTCTCCTCCTCCGAAGTGAAGTTCACCCGCATCTCGGGCCTGTCCGCGAAGGTCATCAGAAAAGTCTCGTCCTCTGGGGCCAAGTCCCGGAGGAATGCGCGGAGCGCCAGACGTACGCCGGACATCTTATCTCTCATGCTTCCGCTGAGGTCCACCAGCAGTCCGACCGATATCGGTGCGTCCTCATTGTTGAACGAGACGATGGGTTGCTCGGCCTTGTCCTCAAAAACCGTGAAATTGTCCTTGTCCAGTCCACTGACCACGCGCCCCCGCCGATCCGTCACCGTAACCGGTACCAAGACGAGGTTGACATCCACGCGAATCGAATGCTCCCGCGGACGTACTCCCAGGTTGCTGGTCATCCTATCCAGCAACTCCGGTCCGGACTGCCCGCTTGCGGTGGCAGTACAGAACAGGGACAGGAAAACCGCGCCTTGGCCGAAAGATCGAAGACCGCGCATGACTCACCTCCCGCGAATTACGGCGTACAAATAGCTCGCGAGCAAGACGGCTGCCACGCCTCCACGCGAGCAGCGGGCGTGGCAGGCCACGTGCAGCAACCTCGCGTAACGCAATTGAGGTGAGCTTGTGATCGCCTACGGTTCAGATTCGAACCGCCGCGTCGCCACGGGCACGGATGTGGTCCTGGCTGAGCGGGCTGGTGATCCAACCGCTTTCGGCGAGCTCATCAAAACGGCATACCCACGGCTGTTGCGCACGGCAAGGAGGGTTCTCCGCAACAGCGCCGATGCTGAGGACGCCGTCCAAGAAGCACTCTACAATGCGCTGATTCACATCCGGGAATACCGGTATGATTTCGCCTTCTCAGCCTGGCTGCTGCGAATTACGGTCAACCAGGCGATCACGCTCATCGGTAGGAGAAAACCTGAAGTCGCATGGTTGGACTCGCCACTCCGGCCGCTGGCCGGTCCGAATCCTGAACAAACATTCTTGGATAAGGAATACGTCCAGGTGCTCACCGATGGCATTTCACGTCTACCGCTACTCTATCGCTCCGTCTTGAGCTTGAGCGAACTGGAGGACCTGAGCAACTCCGAGATCGCAGCCGTGCTCGAGCTAAAGGAGAACAACGTCAAAGTATGTCTCCATCGCGGCCGACCGACGCTTCACCGAATTCTGGCCGGATCGAATTGGCGCATTTCGGCCAAATCGTTTTCCCGTCCTGCCTCAGATAGACGACTGGGGCCGGCCACGTAAGAGGAGAATGTCGTGAGAACCGTCTGGCTGTTGGCGTCGTTATTGCCGGCAGTGGCAGCTTCGCGCCCGGATACCGACGCTGAAGCGCAACGCAATCAGACGCCGGTACATGCCGCAAAGGCTCCCAGCAGTGTTCTCAAGAACACAACAGTAAAGGTCGGTATGGCCTCCACACCGCGGGGATCTCGTGGAACTTCCGGGGGCTGTCCCAAAGCTTTCCCGCTTTTAAGAGCGGACTGCCCCGAAATGGAGCCTTGATGCGAAGAACACCGCGATGGAGGGCCGCGCCCCAGCAACCTTCGTCAGGCCGTCCAAGGGTCTCAAGCGGACCGTCTCGTAGTTTGCCGGCTTTCAGGGGCGCACTGCCGCGAATTGCAGACCCGATGCGAACGACACCGCGCTGGAGGATTGCGCGGCCCGGGCGGAAATAGGAATTGAAGCGCCGGCCACCCGCCAACGGAGGATCAATGGGCAATCACCGAGATACCACGAAGCACCCCACGGGGGCGTGCCTGCGCCTGAACACCTTGCACTGCGAGGCAGGCGAAGCGACGGTGCGGGAGGTAGTGGACGTCGGGAATGCGTTCACGCTGGTCCGCAACGCGTATGATCACGGCGAGATGCGGTTTAGGGTAGCGCTCGCCAATCTACAGACTCTTACAGGTACCTTCTGAGAGGGCTCTATGATGATCGAAAGAAGAGCGATTCTGCTGCCGCTTTGGGCCGCCGTAGCAAAGGGCTTGGCAGGGCTGCCGCAGGAACATAAGCATGATGCCGAGCGGTCTCCGCTGTTCAGGGTGGAAACGAACCTCGTTTCGCTCGACGTGACGGTCACGGATCGAAACGGCAAGGCCATCGATGGGCTGCACAAGGAGGATTTCGTCATCCAGGAGAACCAGGTTGAACAGGACTTGGTCTTCTTCACCCATGAGCAAAGAGCCGTATCCTGGGGCATCATCCTGGACCGTAGCGGCAGCATGGCCGGTATGATGGACGAAGTCTACAACGCCGCACTGCACTCGATCGAAGCCGGCACACGACAGGATGAAGCCTTCATTATGGCGTTCGACCATCTGGTGGAGATTGTCCAGGACTTCACTTCCGACCGAAAGCTACTAGTAAGGGCGATCAAAGACATTGCGGCCGGTGGTACTACGGCCTTGTACGACGCCGTCGGCCTGGGTGGCGATCACATCAGGCGTGGGAAACACCAGAAGAAAGTGCTGGTAGTCGTCACCGACGGGGACGATAATGCGAGCCATATCCGCTTCGACAGGCTGCTGGACATGGTTCGCCAAAGCGAGACACTCGTCTACATAGTCGCTTTCTTCAGCCCGGTGGAAGCGGACATCTTCAGTCTCCTTGGCAACCAAATCAAAGAGGAGTTGAAGCGCCTGGCCGACGAGACCGGCGGCATGGCCTACTTCCCCAAAGACATGAAAGAATGCGATAACGTCTGCCGGGACATCGCCGTACAGGTCAGCCGACAATACAACCTCGGCTACTATCCGAAGGATACCGACTGGAACGGCCGTTGGCGCGATATCCGGGTCGCCGTCCCCGGGCTGGAGAACGCGCTCGTCAGGGCAAGAACAGGCTATTTTGCGCGCCACAACACCGTATGATTCGAAATCACCCGACCTGTTCGCCTCTGCCTTGGCGCAGAATTGCCTGCTCCGGCGTCAAAGGATCAACCATGCCGCTTGTTGGAATCACAAATCGCGGTCTGACGACGCTGGCTATTTTAGTAGCGCTCCTCTGGGGCTGCCTTGTAGCGGAGCGCGTCACCGCAGTCAGGGCTAATCGGGAAGCCAGCCAAGTGATCGAGCAACTCCGGCGGCTCCGAATGAAGAGGTTTGTAGAACCGGCTCCGCAAATTCCGGCTCGGCCCTGGATGAGGCCTCACCCTCTCGTGACCGCCTGGTCGCGCCCTGTCTCAAGTCAGCCTAAATCCGCATACGAGCGCTGAACTCCGCCAAACCGAACCGACGAACCGCGCCAGCACGATTACCTTTCGGCACGCTAGCGGAGGTGCACGCGGTCGGAGAATTGGTCCTGATGGGCGCTGATCTTCACTGTTTGGAGCGGGAGCCGCCGCTGTCCTTCATCATTGGACATTCGCTCATCGAGTCCCCTTGTGGAGGGTGGGATGCACCTGTCTGGCCCATCATGGCGCACTGCATGGCCAGCACCCTGTCCCGCACGGCTTTCCGCTGAGATACCAATTCGTTAATCACGGCGGCCATGGCGGCGATCTTGCGGTCGCCAGTGGCCAGGTTCATTTCCGCCACCTTCTGATCGAGCTGAACATCCATGGCCTGCACATCCATCGTCCTCGAGCTCGTGTCAGCCATCATCTTTGTGCAGTCCATGGCTTGGGGCTTGGACTCAGGCGGAATAGCGGCGGGCGGCCCTGGCTGTTGCTCAGAAGTTATAGCGGTGCTGGCGCTACCTCCACTCGCAATTGCAGCCATTTGCTCGTGGCCGGACGCAAGAGACCGGGCGCTTTCGGCAGCCTTGCCGTAATAATATGCGAGGTCGCGACAATGCTGACCAAGAGTCGGGTACTTGGGGCCCAGATGCTGCAACGGATTTTTATAGTATTCCGCAGCTTCCTCCTGGTGTTCGGTCTGTTTGGCCTGCAAACGCTCGGCTTCACCGCGGTAGTACGCGGCCAACTTCATGTGATCCTCGGGCGTTTTGGCGCTCGCGATGAGCGCCTTGAGTTGCTTTTTGCTCATGCGAGCAGGGGGCTCACCAGCCCGTGCAACAGGCGCCAGCGCCGGCGCCAGCGTGACGACGGCCAGCGCCGCCAGACCAACTTTCGAAAACATCGAGATCCTCATAGATATTCCCTCTTTTGGTTAGCGATACCGCTCCAATCCAGCCAAGGCTGGTCGATACCAGCGATCGAATAAGTCGCGCACGACCTGGCCGCGAACGACGACTCGGCCATTCGCTTCCTCATAAGGAATCGCAATTGGTCTGCAATCGCTATCCGGCGCAGGTGTCTCACTTTGGCCGGCAACCTCCATTGCTTCATTGCAACGGCCACAAATCATCTGGCTATCCAGCGGGAAACTCCCCGAACGATAACACCTCCGGCACGACGCGAAGGCAACCTGCAACCGGGTGCCGCTCAGCTTGCGCATGAAGAACTGGACTTTGGTTGCATTCGACAACGGATAGGAAAAGAGTTGCGCGCGATCCGCGTCCAGCGTAGCGATACTCAGGCTAACGTCTTCAGTAGCCACCTGGATCGTCGGGCGACTCCGAGCCGGCGTGTATAGCCACAAGCCCCCGGCGCCCAACGCTGCCAGGATCCCCATTGTGAGCCAGACAGGCCATACCTCGCGCCATGTCAGCTTCAGGTGTTTCTTGCGTGCCACCTCTCCTCCAGGTCTCCAGTAACAGTTAAATTCTTAGAGAAACGGGAGGAGCACTTTTCCTACCAAGCGCCGGTCGGCTGTCAGTCCGGCAGATTGCGAAGCGAGAAGGCCGCGCGACCTGTCTTCGACTGGCCGAAATGCGGCACCGATCGTTTGAGTTTGGCCGCCGACGGGCAACCCGCCGCCATCACCCGCGCCTCTGCCATCGATCAGCAGCGTGCAGTTGCGCCGCGCAGCCACACAGGAGACTCGGAAGTTGCAGGCGCGACGGCAAGGGAGTTGCTTGTCCGAATCATGACGCTGCATCGCCCAGAATATCCGGGGAGGCAGCGGAGAAGGAGGCTATCATGCGTCGTCTTCTTCGTAGCCGGATCGTATTCATTTTCATTGCGATTGCGATCCCGACCTTAGGGCTGGGACAGAGCGAGGTGCCCTTTCACCACCTGACCCTGAGCGGAGGCGCGGGCTTCACAACAAGCGCCGCCCATCTCGCGAGTACACTGGATCGCGGCGGCAATGCCGATGTGAACAGCGGGTACTTCTTCAACCGGCACTTCGGAATCACGGGGAACTTCATTTTCAGTGAGCTGGGGGTCACCCGGGCCACCCTGAACGCCGCCAACGAACCAGACGGTAAAGGGAAGTTGTATGGCCTAACCGCAGATCCGACGTTGCGGCTGCCGCTAGGGCGCCGTTTCAGCGTCTATGCACTCGGGGGTGGCGGCTACTTGCGGCGAACCATGGAGTTTACAATGCCCGTTGCCGTGACGGTCAATCATAAGAACCAACACGAGGTTCAGGGCACCAGCACGATGGTCATGGCCACAACCGTAGGCAACTCAGGTGGGTTTGACGTGGGGGGCGGTGTCAACATGCCTTCGCCTTGGTCAGATGACGTGAGACTCTTCCTGGAGGTCCGCTACTACAAGGGATTCACGAGCAATATCAACACGACGATCATTCCCATCACCTTCGGAGTCCGGTGGTGAGCTTGTGTGTCATTGCCCTTCGGCAGGCGCCGGCAGCGAACTCCGAAGCGTGGAGTTCTCACTGTTTCACGTGCCCGGAAGTCCCAAGCCATCGGTATCGGCGGAGCATCTCTGGTTCAGTTGCTAGTGGAGCCGCAGCTCGGCTGCCCTCCTGCCCTCCGCCTGTCGCTGATCCGCTGTTTCGCTCGATGACAACTGCGGTTGTCCCGCCCTACTCCGGAGAGCGATACCTCAATCGATCCTCTACGAGGCATGTTCAAGGAACAGAAGCTGCCAAAGACACACGAGCCCAACCTTTCCAAGACCCTCGTCCTGCGCAGAGGCTCTTGGCAAGCCACTTGCTCCACCCGATCGCGAATCCAGCACAATTCGGATCGTACAGCGCATCGAATTCTTAGACGCGGGAGGGAATCGCAATGGCAAAGCCGAAGCCGCACCCGAGCAGTGCACTCAAACAGACTGTTTTCACGTGTCATCCGCCGGACGCGCAGTCCGTATTCCTGGCCGGGACGTTCAACGACTGGGATCCCGCAGGTACGCCCATGCGGCGCACCTCCAGCGGGGAATGGGCAGTCGAACTGACGTTGGAACCCGGTCGCTACGAATACAAGTTCATCGTCGATGGGGTCTGGTCCTGTGCACCTGGCTCGCAGCAGCCAGACTCAACGCTACCCGACTGCGTGCCCAATGCATTTGGGTCTTTCAACCGTGAGATTCACGTCGAATAACCGCGGGGAAAATACGGATTTCTTCTGGATTTCTCCCCGGTTTTTCGCGATCAAGTAGGCGCGGCGAATGCTGCCGAACCGCGGCAGACGCCACTGCCCGAAACCGACCGAGGTCGCCTGGCAGCAGATTTGCTGAACGCTTGAGTTCTGGAGAGGATGGCGAATTATGAATAGCGTCGTCAAAGACCCGGTCTGCGGAATGATCGTGATCCCTGGCCAAGGCCTCACCTTCTCGCATGAGGGGCAAACGTTTTACTTTTGTTCCGAGTTCTGCCGTTCGAAATTCCAAGCGCGGCCCCAGCATTACGCGTTTGGGATAGTCCGTCAATCGTATGACGATGCGAAGGAGGCCAGGCGTATCGGGTACTTCTCTATGGAAGTGGCAATCGACGCCCGCATCCCGAGCTACTCCGGCGGCCTCGGCGTGCTTGCTGGCGACACGCTGCGATCCTGCGCTGATCTCAGGATGGCCGTGGTAGCCGTTACGCTTCTATCGCGCAAGGGCTATTTCGATCAGATCCTGGACGAACAGGGACGGCAGCAAGAAAAGCCAGTGCATTTCGTCCCCGAGGAGTCGTTGAGGCCCCTCTCCGCCGCCGTTCACGTCGAGATCGAGCGGCGAACCGTCACGATCCGCGCCTGGCAATATGACATTATCGGTCTGAGCGGGCACACAGTCCCGCTGATTCTGTTGGACACCGACGTGGCCGACAACACCGATCGCGACCGCGCGCTGACCGACTTCCTCTACGGCGGCGACCAGGACTACCGGCTCGCGCAAGAGATTGTTTTGGGGATCGGGGGCATCCGGATGCTTCGCACGCTCGGTTACAACGGAATCCAGCGCTTCCATATGAACGAAGGCCACGCCAGTCTCCTCGTGCTGGAATTGCTGACTTGGCTGGGCGGTGGCCAACCGGCGGAGTGGGACTTTGAGGGTGCAAGGAACCGCGCTGTCTTCACAACCCACACGCCCGTGGCCGCCGGCCACGACCAGTTCGACTATGACTGCGTCCAGCGCATACTTGGCCCTGTGGTTCCTCTCGATGTTCTTCAGATGCTCGCCGGCCCGGATCGCCTCAACATGACTCGCCTGGCACTGAACCTCTCCCGTTACGTGAACGGCGTAGCCATGCGTCACGAGGAGGTTTCACGGGAGATGTTCCCTGGCTACCCGATCGAACACATCACCAACGGGGTGCATTCCCTGACTTGGACGTGCGACAGCTTCCGGCGGTTGTTCGACCAATATATTCCGGGGTGGCGGAACGATCCGGCGATGCTGAGGAAGGCCCTAGGCATTCCAAATGACAAGATCTGGACGGCCCACATGGAAGCCAAAGGCCGGCTTCTCGACTTCATCCGCCAGTCTGGGCGCAGCTCTCTCTCAACCGATACTTTGACGATCGGGTATGCCCGGAGAGCCACGGCTTACAAACGCCCTAATCTGGTATTCACGGATCTCGTTCGCCTGCGCGAAGCCGTCAAGCACGCGGGACCGCTCCAGTTTGTATTTGCCGGAAAGGCACACCCAAGGGATTTTGAAGGCAAGGCTTTCATCGAGAGGATTCACGCAGTATCCCGGGAACTCAGGGACGACATTCCCGTGGTTTATCTTGAGAACTACGATACCGAGATGGCCAAGCTGCTCGTATCCGGCGTCGACCTGTGGCTGAACACCCCGCAACGCCCCATGGAGGCATCCGGCACGTCGGGGATGAAGGCGGCACACAATGGCGTCCCCAGTTTCAGCACGCTCGACGGCTGGTGGATCGAAGGTCTCATCGAAGGCGTGACCGGCTGGTCGATCGGATCGGCGAATCCGGATAGCTCGGACGGCGACGCGGACGACCTGTACCGCAAGCTCCAGGATGAAGTGGCGCCAACCTTTTACCGCAGCCGGGAGCGGTGGATTGACATTATGCGGCACTCAATCGCCTTGAATGCCTCGTTCTTTAATACCCACCGCATGACCCAGCAGTACATCACCAATGCGTATCTTCCATGAGGCCCGCACGGTGAATTAGAGGAGCCCGTCATGGAGAATTGGTATGAGCTGGAAGGTGCCGCCCTGCCGCTGGGAGTGACCTGGATCGAAGACGAAGGCGCATACAATTTCGCGCTCTATACCGAGCACGCCACTCACGTTACGCTGCTCCTTTTCGCTGAAGTGGACTTGAGAACCCCCACGTATGAGTACGCCTTTGATCCCCTTTTGAATAAGTCCGGCCGGGTGTGGCATTACCGGCTCCAGGCGAAATCCATTCCTCTGGCCCGCTACTACGCTTACCGGGTGGATGGCCCGCGACAGCCCGAAGGTGGTCACCGCTTCGACAGCCAGAAAGTGCTGCTGGACCCGTATGCGAACTGCGTTTGCTTTCCGAGTGGGTTCAACCGCGATGTGGCGCAGCAGCCCGGTCCAAACGCCGGGCACGCCCCTCTTGGCCTCATCCCGCGCGAGCCGGGCTTCGACTGGACCGGCGACGCCGCGCCAACCCATACGTCGGACTTGGTAATTTACGAACTGCACGTTCGTGGCTTCACAAGGAGCCGTAATTCCGACGTTGCGGACGCACATGGGGGCACGTTTCTTGGCATTGTCGAGAAGATTCCGTACCTGAAGGAGTTGGGCATCACGGCGGTTGAGCTCATGCCGGTCATGCAGCAGGACCCGCAGGAGGGCAGCTACTGGGGCTACATGCCCCTTAATTTCTTCTCTCCACATCACGAATACGCAAGCGAAGGCAGGCCGTTGGACGCACTCTACGAGTTCCGAACGATGGTCAAGGCCCTGCACGCCGCCGGTATCGAATTGATCCTGGATGTTGTCTACAACCATACGGCGGAGGGCGACGAGAACGGCCCGACCTACAGCTATCGCGGAATCGACAACAGCACCTACTACCTGCTCCAGGAGGACCGCCGGCGATATCGCAACGACAGTCAGACCGGGAACACAGTGAATTGCAGCAATCGATACGTGCGCAAAATGATCCTGGATAGCCTGCGCTTCTGGCGTGAAGAGATGCATGTTGACGGCTTTCGTTTTGACCTGGCCTCGATCTTTACCCGGCGTGAGGACGGGTCGATTGATCTCTCTGATCCCCCGGTTATTGCCGAGATCACCGGCGCTCGGGAGTTGGAACGAGCGAGGCTCATCGCGGAAGCGTGGGACCCTGCAGCCTACGAATTGGGTAGATCCTTTCCAGGAATCTCCTGGTTGCAGTGGAACGGGCAGTTCCGCGATGACATGCGCGCTCTTGTCCGCGGTGATCCGGGAATGGTGGGCAAGCTGATGAGCCGCGTATACGGGAGCTGCGACGTGTTCCCGGACGACGTCATG
Source organism: Bryobacterales bacterium (assembly GCA_027459465.1). Classification (GTDB taxonomy): domain Bacteria; phylum Acidobacteriota; class Terriglobia; order Bryobacterales; family Bryobacteraceae; genus JAJYKC01. The sequence continues at coordinate 29,578 of DAIDIH010000167.1, forward strand.
AACGCCTATCGGCCTTACCAGAGCGTAAACTTCGTAACTTGTCATGATGGATTCTGTCTATATGATCTGGTCGCGTACGACCAGAAGCACAACGAAGCCAACGGACATAACAACGCCGATGGCGCAGATTACAACCTGAGCTGGAACTGCGGTTGGGAAGGCGACGACGGACTCCCACCTGAAGTCCTCGACCTGCGCAAACGCCAAATCAAAAATTTCTGCAGCCTCCTGTTTCTCTCGAATGGAACCCCGATGTTCTGTGCCGGGGACGAGTTCATGAATACGCGGCGAGGGAACAACAATCCCTACAACCAAGACAATGAGACGACTTGGCTCAACTGGGATTTGCTTCAGAAGAACGGGGATGTGTTCCGGTTCTTCAAAAAGATGATCGCGTTTCGCAAGGCCAACCCGTCGATCGCGCGCAGCCACTACTGGCGCGAGGATGTGCATTGGTATGGCGTAATAGCAGGGCCGGACTGGTCCTACGATTCACGATCGCTGGCATTTTTTCTGAATGGCGCTTCCCGCGGCGACAACGACCTTTATGTGATGATCAACGCCTGCTGGCAGGACCTGATCTTCACGGTTCAAGAAGGAGAAGCCAACGAATGGTTCCGCGTGGTTGACACGAGCCTGCCGAGTCCGGCGGATTTTCTCGAAGAGCAAATGGAGGAACAACTTCGGAGCCGGCAATACGAAGTGAAAGGGCGGTCCGTCGTAATACTTGTTCGGTAATGACGCGCCGTCAAAGTCTCTGGCCGCTGCAGGCGTTTTTTGGCCCGCGCCCTGCGGATGCCGACATTCTTTCCGATCATCTGGTGCAAAGGGGGTTTGCGGTGCCGTGCCGCCGGCAACTTCGATGTCACTGGGCCTTTGCTCCACGTCCACACGGAACTCCAAGCTCCGCCAGTTGCTGCTGCATCTCTTTAAGGCAGCGCTCCTCGCAGTCGTCGATCGGATCGAAGAAACCATGCCGGTGCTCAATCCGAATCGGGAGCATCACCTCAAATCGCCCACCCGCCGACGCATGCAAGGACTGGTCAAAAGGGGCAATCTCGTATTGAGAGGGTCGCTGCTCCTTCGGAAGGATCGACTCGGCAACGCGCCGCAGATCCGCAAACGTCTCGGAGCAGAGGCGGCACGCCGGAGACATGCTGGTGTCGCCGTGATCGTGGGTTCCGTACAATTCGAGATCGAATCCGACAACGACGCGCTTGCCATCCGCAATCTCGTAATGCGGCCAGACTTCATATCGAACCGTGTGCCTCTCGACGACCCGTTTCAACTCGGTGACAGGATCGATTTCCATCGTAGCCTCCTTGTTTCGCCGGGCCTACGCTGCAAAACGAGCGGCTGTTGAGCGCTCCCGGGCTGGCCGCCAGTGGCTTCAGCGCTGTTTGACGATCGTGAAAGCATTCTTGTAACCAGCAGGTTTGGCTTTCCCACTCAAACTCGCGCGGCCTGCTCGATTGTCGCAAGCGTATGCGTCTATCCCCTACACGATTCCGCCAAGGACCACTCCAAACCGCGTCGCCAAGCAGTTGAGGAGCAAGGCGCTTGTCCGCAGCTTGGCGCAACTCGGCCAATCGGATGCCTCGACTGCCCCAAAACGGCCAACTGCTCACGCCATCACCATAACTCAGCGCTTTCCCCTCCCCTGAAATCTAAATTGGAGATCCCTGGCCAGGCAGATCCAACAAGATGGTTGAAGAATTGCCATAGTTTAATCGGCGACGCAAACGGGCCCTCCCCGCGGTAGCTCGTGTTTCATGCAGACGAGTTGTTTCGCCGACGCAGTCTACAGTACAAGGAGTTCGGCATGACAAGTAAGCGGAGGCTTGGCCTTGTAATGGCCAGCTTCATCGGACTGGGTGGGGCGCTGACCCTGGCAGGCGATTCAAAACCCAAACTCACCCCGCGCGATAAGGCATATTATCTGCGGCAAGATCAGGTCGCCTTTATTCGTCCCGGTCTGAATTTGAAGATCCAGGGAGTCGCGTTGGGCGCGCTTCCAACTGTAAAGGTGACATTCCGGATCTCTGACAGTCAAGACCAGGGATTGGACCGTCTTGGCGTTGAGACACCGGGGCCGCTGAGCTTCGATTTCGTCATCGCGAGGATCAAGCCCGGCGACACGCAATATAGATGTTATGTCCTTCGCCCGGAGACGAACGACGATACCCAAATAACAAAGATCCTGCCTCTCGCCGAACACGACGGCACTTTCACCAGTTCGGGCGACGGAGTCTATCAGTACACCTTCAGCACCCAACTTCCCACGGATTTCGAAAAGAACGCCACGACCACTGTCGCAATCACGGCGACGCGCGACCTTTCGGAATTCGATCTGGGGACCACGGTGACTAACGCGCTGTTCAATTTTGTTCCTTCCGGTGCTCCAGTCACTCAGGTGCGCGATGTGGTGAGCACGACGGCCTGCAATCAGTGTCATAACCCAATCACGGGGCACAATGGCGAATGGACGGAAATGCGGACCTGCGTCCTGTGCCACGAGCCTGAGAATTCAGACCTCAGTCCCGGCAGTCAGTCGCTCGATTTCAAAGTGTTCATCCACAAAATCCACATGGGAGCTAACATGCCCAGCGTGAGCGGCAAACCTCTTAACGTTCTGGGCACTAGCGGAAGCCCCACGACAGCGACGGTGGCCTCGGGCGCCACTCAGGCTCCGCAGCCGGGCGGTTCGCAGCCCGCGGGGACTCCTTATCAGCTCATTACGGATGACTCCCTCGACGAGTCGGCGCTCATCTTCCCGCAGGACATCCGCAACTGCACAGTGTGCCACCAGAACGCCACTCAGGCGGACAATTGGAAGACCAAACCTTCGAGCGCTGCCTGTGGTTCCTGTCATGACGACGTGAACTTTGCGACGGGCCAGAACCACGTGAACCTCCCGCAGCCTGATGATAGCCAGTGCGCAACCTGTCACATCCAGCAGGGCGAACTAGAGTTCGATGCGTCCATCGTTGGGGCGCATACCATTCCCACGGCATCCAAGCAGTTGCCGGGGACAACCTTCTCCATCCTGGGTGTGACGAATACGAATCCCGGGCAGCAGCCGACGGTGACTTTCGCCGTAAAAGACAAATCCGGAAATGTAATTGATGCCAGCAAGATGGATTACTTGAGCCTGGTCCTGGCAGGTCCCACGACCGACTATGCGAACTCCTGGACCGAAGATGCCCGCAAGGCTACGCCGGGCGGAGGTGGCTACGTCTATACCTTTAGCCAGGCCATACCGAAAAATACCACCGGCTCATTCGCCGTCGCCATCGAGGGCTATCGGACTGTCACCCTCAATCCCGGCACAACAAAACAAATAATGGCCCGCGATGCGGGGTTCAACCAGGTCTCTTACTTCAGCGTGGACGGATCGAAGGCGGCGCCGCGCCGCACGGTCGCGACGCTCAACAACTGCAACGCCTGTCACCAAACGTTGGCTGCTCACGGCGGCATCCGGCGCAACACCGAGGAGTGCGTGCTCTGTCACAATCCTAATTCCACGGATGCGGCGACACGTCCGCAGAACCAGATGCCGGCGCAAGGAATTCACTTCAAGACGCTGATCCACAGGATCCACACCGATCAGGACGACGTGACTGACGACCTCACCGTTTACGGATTTAACGGAACTCCAGTTGACTACAACGGAGTGCTTTTCCCCGGCGATCGGCGCGATTGCGCCACGTGCCATGTCAGCGGGTCACAGGAGCTTCCGCTGCCGACGGGGCTGCTCCCCACCAATTCCCCCCGCTCTGTGATTCAGGTGATGCCGCCCATTCAGGCGGCATGCCTGTCCTGCCATACTACGACGGACGCTGCGGCCCATGCAGTGACCAACACTTCGACAACCTTCGGCGAATCGTGCGAAGTCTGTCATGGAACCAACGCGGACTTCTCGATTGACAAAGTGCACGCGCAGTAAGAGCACCAGGGGGACGGCAGGCTACTTGCTTGGCAACGATATGTGCAGCAACGACAGGTGGCAGACACTCGCGGCAGGTTCGGCAGTCCGATACACGGCCGATGTCTACGGCGAGCTGCCTCAAATCAGGCAAAGCCCGCGCGGGTTGGGGCAACGAACAGTCTGTAAGCCATTACTCCTCATTGCGAATCTGATTTGGAAGGACTTGTGCATTACGATCAACGAAAGGAAAACTCTCAATTCATGACAAAGTTAAGTTCACTTTTACTGGCGGGCGCCCTGGTTGCAGGTGCGGCCACGCAAACGTTCACGGGCGTCATTACCGACTCCATGTGCGGCAAGGACCACACCATGATGAAGGTGTCGCCGGACGCTAAATGCGTGCAGCAATGCGCCAAGAGCGGCAGCAAATACGCCCTGTTCGACGGTAAGAACGTGTATGTTCTGAGCGATCAAAAAACACCGGAGCAGTTCGCTGGTCAAAAGGTTAAGGTGACAGGGACTCTCTACGAGAAGACCAAGATCCTTAAGGTCGATTCCATCAGCGCCGAGGGGCAGTCGATGCCGGACATGCCGGGAATGGGCGACCCCCAGAGCGGCCACAAGCATTAAGCCAAGGCTGGCGATGGGGCCGACTCGAACGGCGGCCCAAGAACCAGACAGATCCGCCCCCAATCGATTGCATGGGGCATGCACGCCCGTTGGCGAGCCCAAGGATGAAGCAGAGCGAACACGATGAGATTTGATAACAACTCTCTGAGCATTGGAAAGACGCCGCTGATTAGGTTGAATCGTGTGGCGGGCAACGGCAAAGTCACGGTTTGGGCCAAAATCGAGGGCCGGAACCCGGCATACTCCGTAAAGTGCCGCATCGGGGCAGCCATGGTGTGGGATGCGGAGAAGCGTGGCATTCTGGCTGCCGGAAAGGAGCTCGTCGAGCCCACTAGCGGGAACACCGGAATCGCGCTGGCGTTCGTTGCGGCTGCCCGCGGCTACCCCATCACGCTAACGATGCCGGAGACGATGTCTCTGGAACGAAGAAAGGTCCTCGCCGCTTTTGGCGCAAAGCTGATTCTGACCGATGGCAGCCTCGGAATGAAGGGTGCTATCGCCAAGGCTGAGGAGATCTACTGCTCCGATCCCAGCCACTATGTGCTGTTGCAGCAGTTCAAGAACCCTGCGAACCCTGAGATTCATTATCGAACTACCGGGCCGGAGATCTGGGAGGACACCGAAGGCGGCGTCGATGTCTTGGTCGCCGGTATTGGGACCGGTGGCACCATCACGGGTGTCTCGCGCTACATCAAGCAGGTGCGCGGAAAGCCGATTATCTCCGTAGGCGTGGAACCAGCGGCCAGCCCCGTGATCGCCCAGACGCTGCGTGGGGATGCGATCAAACCGGGTCCACACAAGATCCAGGGCATCGGAGCAGGGATCATTCCCGAAACGCTCGATCTCGCCATGGTGGATCGGGTAGAGACCGTCTCCAACGAGGAGGCAATTGAAATGGCTCGCCGCCTCACGCGGGAGGAGGGGATTCTCTCGGGAATCTCTAGCGGCGCCGCCGCGACCGTTGCCGCCAGGCTCGCGGCCCAACCGGAGTTCGAGAGCCAGACGATCGTCGTCGTGCTGCCCGATTCCGGCGAGCGTTATCTGAGTTCCGTACTCTTTGAAGGCATTGTTTAAGACTGGCTGATGAAATTCCGGACACTTGCCATCCACGCGGGACACAACCCCGCCGACCATTTGGGCGCCATCATGCCGCCCATCTATCAGACATCCACTTTCGCATTCCAGGGTGTGAACCGGCCGGGGCCATTTGACTATTCCCGAAGCGCCAATCCGACAAGGCAGGCGCTCGAGACCTGCCTGGCTGCTCTGGAAGGAGGCACGGCTGGGTTCGCCTTCGCAACCGGAATGGCAGCGGAGACGACGGTGCTGATGTTGTTTCGCGCCGGCGGACGGATCATCGTGCACTCCGATCTCTACGGCGGAACGCACCGTTTGCTCGAATCCGTATTTCGCGAACTCGGCGTCGCGGCATCTTACGTCGATTTGCGTGACCTCACCGCGCTCGAAAACGCGCTAACGGATGGTGCGCAGGCGGTGTGGATCGAGTCGCCCACGAATCCGCTCATGAACTTGGTAGACCTGCAAGCCGTCGCCGCCCTCTCCCATCGGTACGATGCCCTGGCAATCTGCGATAACACATTCCTGTCGCCGTATTTTCAGCGGCCCCTCGAATTCGGCGTGGATATCGTGGTCCACTCCACGACAAAGTACATCAACGGCCACTCGGATGTGGTCGGCGGTGCGGTCGTTGTCAGCAGCCCGGAGCTTGGCGAAAAGATCGGATTCCTCCAGAATGCCATGGGCACCTGCGCCGGGCCACAGGACTGCTTTTTGGTGCTCCGGGGAATCAAGACGTTAGCCCTGCGCATGGAAGAGCACAATCGAAATGCGCTCGCAGTCGCGCGGTGGCTGGAAGCGCACCCGAAAGTCGCCGCCGTGCTTCATCCCGGATTGGAGTCCCATCCCCAACACGGTCTGGCAGTCCGTCAGATGCGCGGCTGCGGCGGTACCTTCTCGTTTCTCCTGAATGGCGGCCAGACGGCGGTCTTTCGGATGCTGGAGTCGGTCCGGCTGTTTACCTTGGCCGAATCGCTTGGCGGGGTCGAATCACTCATTGAGCACCCGGTGACCATGACCCATGCCTCGGTGCCTCCAGACGTACTTGACACGATGGGTATCACTCCCGATCTTGTACGAGTATCTGTAGGTCTTGAAGATGCGGACGATCTGATCATGGATCTGGACGGTGCGCTGGGCGAAGCGTAGACGAATTCGGTTCGCGGAGGATGGCACGGGGTAGACGATTCCCCAACTGCCGCGTTTCTGTAAAGTGTACTCCACTACGGAATTCGGCTCAAACAGCCACTCTCGCCGGTCAACGGGTCAACGTTCCACTGCTGGCCTTAACTGCCCTATTCCAGATACGGCTGCCTGATATCCGCCAAGTAAGTAGGCTCCGCTACACCACGCCGTCGTCGGAACCATTGGCCATCCTGAGGATAGGTGATTTGACCGCGTTGGTTGCTAGCGTGCAACGAGATGAGCCGAGACTGAGAACAACGGAATCCCGATGAGCAAGGAGAGACACATGAACTCACAATTAATGAGATTGGCCCTGCTTTCGGCCACGGTTGCTCTATTAGCGGGCTTATCAACCTCCGCGTGGGCAGGCGACAGCCACATGATGAAGGATGGGCCCATTTTGACGGCCAAGGAAGCAAAATCGCTGGTCGCGACTGCGAAGACCCCCAAGGATCACCTGAAACTGGCCCTGTACTTCAGCCAGCGAGCTGACCGGTACGACGCTGAGGCCAAAGATCATGACGACATGATCGAGATATATCGCAAGACACCCAACCCACAGGCCAGCAAAATGCCGGGCGGTGTGGGAACAATCGAGCACTGCGAATTCTTTGCAAAGTCTGATCGTGAAATGGCGAAAGCGTTGCGTGAGATGGCAGTGGCGCACCAAGAAATGGCGCCGGAGGCGAGATGAAAATAGGGTGACGAATGAAGCTGGTAGACGGGTAGACGTGGAAGCAGTCGGCGCGTTCGCACATCGCTACGATGTGCTGGCAATCTGCGATAACACGTTCCTGTCGCCATGCTTCCAGCGGCCCCGCGAATTCGGCGTGGAAATCGTGGTCCACTCCGCAACCAACGTACATCAACGGCCACTCGGGATGTGGTGGGCGGTAGGGTCGTTGTCAACAGCCCGGGCTTGGCGAATCGGATTGTTCCAGAATGCAATTGGCAACCGCACCGGGCCGCAGGACAGCTTTTTGGTGCTCGGGGGAATCAGAACTTTAGCCTACGCGCGAGCAGTTCAGTATTCCTATTGCCGCATTTCGGCCAAGAGTCTCGGTGGTCTTGCCGCAACTCGGCCAACGTGACCCGGTTCCGCAAAATGATCGGCATTGGAAACATTCAGCGGGCCGCACCAGAAAGCGCGACCAACGAATCCGGTTGGCAGTTGAACTGCAGTATTCGGCGGAAATGCGCAACTTCTCCAGAAGCGCTCTGGTTAGCGCCCGCGCAGTACAGCGCCCCACCTTTCAGACCACAATCGTGAACAAGATCAGTATCACAACCATCTTTCCCATGCTGTTGCTGCTGGGAAACATCGGCTCTGCCATTGGCTACGCCCTCTCAGGAGACTGGAAGAGAGCGCTGTATTGGGCTGCGTCATCAGTCTGCATTGGATCCATCACTTTTTGAAAGCCATGTCCTCTCATGTTCGAATATGGCCACAATCGAGAAAGAATCAAAGCTGCTGTCCGCTGCGGCGTTTATGCTTGCTCTCAGGCAAAATCCCCATTCACGTTCTAACGTTACCGCGCGTGGGCGTTCGTTGGTGATCCGCTCTATCAAGAACGTGCGGACTCATTTGGGTGTCGCGTGAGGCGCGGCTCCGGTGACTCCAACCTTCACAGAGTGCGCGACTCTATCTTTGCTCCCCTCCGGCACGTCCACGACTACCCTGGTTCCGGGCTTCAGGTCGGCGATCTGAGCCTTCTGGTCATTCCGGGTGATTTCCGTCTTGTCGTTCAGGCGAACGTCAACATTGCCTTTGGCGGTCTTCACGGTTAGTACACCCTTCTCGACTTTGACCACGGTGCCCATGACATGTTCGAAGCCGCCGTGGGCACTGAGCTGCGCCGCAATTACCAGCAGGATGAGACTGAGCCAGAGCCCTACCTGCCTGTCGAATCTAGTGATGATGGTGTTCTTGTGGTTCATTGGTACGCTCTTCTTTTAAGAATTTCTCCTCTTCCTCTTCTTCCTTCCACTCTGCGGGACCCCTCGGATTCAGTTTCTCCATTTCCATGCGCTCCTCCACCGTCAGGTGCGGCAGGTGCCGAATGAAATGTGCCAGCTTCCAGGAATCTTCGGCATCGTGCTCGGAGCCGCCCCAGGCGGGCATCCCAGTCAGGCGGATTCCATTCTGGATGATGTAGAACAACTCGCCGTCGCTCAGGTTTTGCGTGTCCGCCTTTCGCATGTCAGGCGCCGGTGGATACATGTGCTTTCCCATCTCGGTGTCGCCGCTTCCGTCGTTGGCGTGGCACAAGGCGCAATGGTCGGCCCAATGCGCGCGCGCTTCCGAGAGGATTGCCGGCGAGTTTGGCACAGGGTTTTTTCGTTCTCTGGCGCCGGCAGGCATGGCGAGGGCACGGGCCTCCCGCGCGCCCCAACGTTCAACAGCACTCGGCTGTTCACGGGCGCTAAACCCTTCCGCCCATATCTTCGCATAGACGAAAGCGGCGCCGCTGAGCACGATGAGCAACGCAACCACTCCCGCCAGGAACCAGACCAGCCTGCGCATACGTCGCACCTCTTTCCGCGAACCTATTGAATCCGTGTGCCACTGCGCGATCCCATCTCTCCGGAGGCCGGCACCGACACACCCCCGGGGGCCGAGAGCCCGTCGGTCAACCCGAATCCCCGAATCAGAAGCGCGCTCTGCCAGGCAGTTTCTAACGACTGGATATAATCAGCCTCCAACTGGAACAGCGTGCGCTGGGAAATCAGAACTTGCGGATATGCCCCGGCCATATTTTGATAATTCGTCTGATACAGTTTGTAGGCCTGCTCTGCCCGCGGCAACATTTCGGTCTTGTACTGTTGGACCGTCACGCGGGCCGAATCGTAGTCACGAAATATGCCCGCCAGGTTACGCTCCAGCTCGAGTTTCACCCGGACCAGTTCCTGCTTCGCGCTCTCGATTTCCCCTTTTGCAGCTGCGATATTGCCTTGATTGCGATTGAAGATCGGCAATTCAATGCCGACCTGCGCGCCGCCCATCAATCCTGTCGGCTTTCTTGTGGGGTCGAGAGGCTCATAGTTCTGCGTCAAGATTCCAGTGAGTTGCAAATCGGGGATTGGTGCTTTCCTGGCTTGGACCAGTGTGGCTTCGGCGTGTTCAACGGCCTGCTGAGCCACCTTGATTTCAGGGCTCTCCCGCACGGCCGCGGCCAGCGATTCCTCATAGTTGAGGTCTGGAATCGCCTCCAGATCGCCTTCCAGGTTCGTAACCGGCAAGCCGGGTTTCCCCACCACGGCTGCTAATATCCTCCAGGAAGCCTGCAAGTTCTGCTGAGCAACGCGGAGGCTCACCTTTGCCTGTTGTTGTTCAACTTCGGCCTGTAAGATATCCGGCCGATCAGCTTGACCGACGTTTCCCAGCTGATATGAGGTTTGCACCGCATCCCCGGCCAGCTTGAGCAGACTCTGCCGGACCTCCACCAGCCTCTGTGCCGCCAGAACCTGATAAAACAAGGACCGCACGTTGTTCAGGATGCGTACACGTTGGGCCTGTCCGACTGTCTCTATTTCTTTAGCCTGTAGTTCGGCCACGCGGCGGGCCGCCCCGAGCTTCCCGCCCAGCACAATGGTCTGGCTGACGAAACCGCCCTGTTTGCCGCCGCCCATGTAGCCGCCGCGAATTTCGTCACCGTAATAGCCGACGGTCGGGTTGGGATATAGGCCCGCCTGCCGAACCAGACCAGTGGCTACCTGCAGATTAGCCTGCACCTGGGCCATGGTCGGGTTGTTTGCCATCGCCATCTCTTCCAGATCCGGTAACCGCAGGCCCGCCTTCTTTGCGGCAGGCGCATTCGCTTCAGGAACCACCTGGACGTCGTACAACTTGAAATCGCCTTCGTAAACCTTCGCGGTGATCCGATCGCCGGGCTTCACGCGATTGAGCACGTCCTCTTTGTCGACCGAGTACCCCATGGTCATGGCCCCCATCCACCCCTCGATCGGTTCGTTGGTGACGGTAAGCCGCTTGGCTGCCGTGTCGACTGCCTCGACCTTGCCGCGGAACGTAAAGGACTTCTTGCCGTTCTGCTGGGCGGAGAGGGGGAACACGGCCAAACAAACCAGCGCACTTAGCGCCGCTACGTTCCTGCTTCTGCAAATACACTTCATTTGGCGCTGTTCTCCTTTACGTGCTCGTCTTGCTGCTTGGCTTTGAGATCCATGATCTTTTGGTACTCTTCGGCAGGCAGAACCCGAACCAAGGTCATCATGCCTCCGATGAATCCGCTCCAACCCGCCGGCAGCCCATATGTCTCGGGTTTCTCCACTTCCTTGTCCATCGCCATCATGGGACCTTCCATGAAGGCATCCTGCGGAAACAGCGGCACCTGCCCCGCATTCTTCGGAAGCTCGGGCATCAGCATTCCCTGCATGCCGCCGTGGCTCATTCCCGGCATACTGGCCATCGCCTTGTCGGCCTGGCTCTGGGACAACGGACCATTTGCGCTGGCCATCTCGGTCGTGGACCCGACGCCGAGGCCGCGCCCCAAGCTGGGAGCCTTATTCTCCGCCGTGGCGTTGCCATCCCGCAGCATGCCCATTGCCTCTTCCATGCTCGCCCCGGCTTGCATCCCCTGTCCCACACGAGTCATGGGTCCGACATTCGACGACATTTGGTTCATCATGTGGTGCGGCAGATGACAATGGAACATCCACTCTCCGGCGCGATCGGCGACGAACTCGACGTCCTTAGCCTGCGCCACTCCAACCAATGTTGTATTCCCACGCTGCCAGATCGCTTCGGGTATCCTGCCGCCCTCCCGCCCGGTTTCCCAAAAAGTGAAGCCATGGAGATGAATCGGATGGTGGTCCATACCGAGGTTGATGATCCGGATGCGCACGCGTTCCCCCAGCCTGGCGATCAGCGGCGTCGTCGCCGGCCCCGCCTTCCCGTTGAACGTCAGCCAGTTGAACTCCATGTTCATGCTGTTGGGCATGGTGCGGTTTGGAAGCACCGCATATTCCTGGAGTGCAATCAGGTAGTCTTTGTCCACTCGCGGGGTATATGCCGCCTTCGGATGGATAATGAAGCCTCCGAGCATTCCTACCATTTCCTGCATGGCCATGTGCGGGTGGTAAAAGAAGGTCCCGTTCTGATGGAGTGGAAACTCGTAGATGAAGCGCTCGCCAGGCATAACAAGCTTCTGCGTAATTCCGGGGACGCCGTCCATATCATTCGGTAGTTCAAGGCCATGCCAATGAATGCCCGTGGGTTCAGGCAGGTGGTTTTCGAAAACAATGCGGACACGGTCTCCTTCATTGGCTTGGATGGTCGGTCCTGGCGCACTTCCGTTAAACCCCCACAGATCGAAAGTCCGGCCTGGGACCACCGTCTGCTTCACTGGTTCCGCAACCAGATGAAAGACTTTCACGCCGTTGTCTATGGTGAACGGCAGGTCGGCGATGTCTGGCGTGACAACCGGCACGGACTGCGTGTTCCTCATTTCGTGTACCTGCTGAGCTCTCGCGGCCTGCACCAGGGTTGCTGCGCCAGCCCCCAGTCCGAAAAGGCTCTTGAAAAAATCTCGTCGTGGATTCAAGGCAAACCTCCTTCTTCTCTTGTTTCGCGGCGAATCGACTTTTGGGGCACGCAACCAATGGGGTGCCGCGCTCCAACGCACAACAGATCAAATCGAGGAAAGGGGAAGCGAAGGAATCTAGATCCGGCGAACAGTTGAAAAGAGAACTCTTACACCAGGTGGGGAGAAAGCGGAAAAAACAAGTTCCCGATGCCACAAGCTGGCCGGAAGAACGGTGGACGCGGTTGCCGGCAGCCCGGGTACAGATACCAGCGAAATCTCCACATGCTGCATCTGAGTTGAGACTGCTAGCCTGATGGCCTGGTGAGGGCAAGAGTCCGGGATCTGATCATGGGAATGGCCGTGGTGCCTGTGGCAAGGTGGGACGGACGAGGTTGGAGCGGAATCTGCGCCACACAAACGGGTGGCGCACTCGGCGGCGCACTGAACCTGGGCAAATAGCGAGGCCAGTGCAACCAATATACCAAGCTTTACGCGCAGCATCCCAATCCTTGTCTGAAGCATACCACGATCCCTGTTAGGTCCCCAAGGCAAGCGCTGTGCTTAGCGCAACTAATGGCGGCTCGCTCCAACACTGCCTAACGCCAAACGCCGGGGATGGAGCAAGCTTACCGAGGCGACGGCTGCACTGGCGGCGGCCATTGGCCTTCCGCTCGCGGCAGTCAACGGCGTCGCTTTCTCCTGGCCCCAGATGGAAGTGCCTTCGGCTCCTGAATCGCTTTCCGTGAACCAGGTCCGGCGGGACGGCGTGATCAATCGCCCGGATATCCGGCGGTCGCTTGCCCGTTATGGCGCCGCAGAGGGGAACCTCCGGTCCGAAATGGCCAAGCAATACCCAAACTTCAACATCGGCCCCGGATACGGCAGCCGGTTCCTGCAGACACAGGCACAGGTGATCGAGAAAAAGCGAGCGGGCGTTCGCCGTCTACACGGCGGCCTTGAAGGAAGTATCCGCGGCCGAGTCATTATATGAGCTTCAGCGATCTCAACCAGAGTCCGTTCAGCGGACATCTCCGGGCTGGCGCGATTATCGATTAAGCCTCGATGCGGTCGAAATTCAGCTCTCAGTACTAGCGCGGGCGCGGCTCGACGCATTGGCCCGCTCGCAGCCGGCGCTCGGCAATCTCGAAGACGCCGTTCAACGACCGCTTGCGCCCGGCGAAGCGTTCCTGGCCCCAGAGTCCCCGGCGATAAACAA
>DAIDIH010000168.1 GCA_027459465.1 Bryobacterales bacterium
GTCACGCTGTTTTATTCCGGCGGCGACGACTTCGCCGTCTATGGCGCCTGGGACGCGCTCATTCTGCTCGCGCGCGAGGCCCATCGCGTCTTCGAACGGTTTGCCCAGGAAAACCTGCAAGAGTTTCCCGGCCCCGAAGGCAAGACCATCAGTATGGCGATCGCCTTGGCGCCGGACGATGACGCGCCGCTGGCCGAGGTATTCCAGTCCGCAGGTGAGAGACTGGAAGCAGCGAAATGTTCGGACAAGGACTGCTGTCACCTGCTGGGCCGGACACTCGAGTGGAAAGAACTTGCCGACGCGGCCGAGTTGAAGGACGACCTCTCGAGCATGGTGAGTGAATTTGGAATGACGCCGGAGTATTTGCTCGACCTCTGCGCGATCTACCGCGAGACGCGGCGCGGCGGACGGGTTCGCCGTCCGGAGCGGCCCTGGCGCTTCCATCGCCGGCTGCTGCGCGTGTTGACCGGTTCCCGGTCGCGTGATTTTCAGAAGGCGCGCAATGCGCTGATCGCCAGCCTGGTGGGACGTAACGCCGCCAGTTTCAAACTTCGGCCCTCGGGCCGTGTGGCGCTCGAATGGGCGCGGCTGGCGGTAGGCGCTTAGAACGATCTACAAACGGAGAAGCATATGGCGGAAGGCCAGACTGAACAAACCAACGAAACGCAGGCGCGCCCACAAGGCCAGCAGGCGAAGCCCCGGGAGAACCGTCCCCTTCGAGAAGGCCAGCGGGGGCGAGGCGACGAACGCCGGGATGACCGCAGAGAGGGCCGCGAAGGCGGACAGCGCGGCCGGCCGGAAGGCCCACCGGAAATCGATCTGGACAAACTGGTGGCCGACAGCCTGTATCTCGATAATCAGGCCCACGCCATCGTAAGCCGCATGCGCGATATGGACTCGGGCACCAAGAGCCAGTTGCGGCGCCTCTATAACGCCGTCCGCCGCGCCTGCCGCGCTCCGGAAAACGAGCGGCAACACCAGTTCGTCATGCTGCGCGCGCGCCTGGCCTATACCATCGCGCGCCATTCGCTGCGCAGCCTCGACACACTGGAGCGCCTGCTGCTCAACGTCACGCGGAAAAACGAGCCGCGCGGCTACGAGCGTTTTAAGGATCTGTTCGAGGCCATCGTCGCTTACAACGAATAGCCGTTCACTGCCGAAGGGACGTTCATGAGTTCGCATACCGCACAAACTGAGCTGAAGCTCATCGGAAAACTGATACTGGAAGGCGACCTGGATTGCCGGACCGGACTGCACATCGGGGCAGGGAAGGGGTCGCTCGAAATCGGCGGCGCCGATAACCCCGTAGTCAAGGACGCCTTCGGACTGCCCTACGTGCCGGGCAGTACGCTGCGCGGACGTCTGCGCTCGCTGCTCGAGCAGGCCAGCGGCCTCGCCGTGCCATCGGAGCTGGTCTATCTTTCCCGCCGCAAAGGCCAGGAGGTTCGCATTCACCAAAGCGACCGGCCCGATGACGACGTCTGCATCCTCTTCGGCCGGAGCCCGGGACGTCTGGATCGCGTCACCGGCGGCGAACCGATCGAAGGAGCCTCGGCCAGCCCGGCGCGGCTCACCGTCTACGACGCCCCGCTGGTTCCCGAAAGCATCACCGCCCAGATGCGGGAGAACCTCGACGACGAGTTGACTGAAGTCAAGAGCGAGAACGCGATCGACCGCATCACCTCGCAAGCCAATCCCCGCACGCTTGAACGCGTGCCCGCCGGCGCCCGGTTCCATTTCCGCCTCGTGCTCGACGTCCTTTGCGAGGAGGACCGGCCGCTGCTGGCGCGCGTGGTGGAAGGACTGCGCCTGCTCGAAGACGACACGCTCGGCGGCGGAGGCTCCCGCGGCAGCGGACGCGTGGCCTTTTCCGGCCTGCGCCTGGTGTGGCGCGGCCGCGACTTCTACGCCGCCGGAGCCGAGGAGAAAGAGCTGCTCGCCTCCGGCGATCTTTCGGCTCTGCAGGCGCTCGTGACAGGCGGCGAGTTTGCCGCGGCGCTCGCCTGACGACCATGAGCCCGGGTTTTCTCGTCAAATTGAAGCCCGATGGGCCGTGGCGGATCGGTCCCGACACCGGGGACGCGCACCGCACCGGTCAGATCCTGCACAGCGACGCCGTCTATTCCGCCCTGACGCAAGCGATGGCGCGCCTGGGTGAGCTCGATGCCTGGGTCGCCGCGACGGCCGCCAGTCCCGGCGGAGCCGAAGTGTGCTTCAGCTCGTGTTATCCGTTCCATCGCGACACGCTGCTGGTTGTGCCCCCGCGCGGCGTTTGGCCGCCGCCCCCGTCGGCGAAACTGCACTACCAGAGCGTGCGCTTCGTCCCGCTCTCTTTCATTGAAGGGCTGTTCTCCGATCAGCCGGTAGATGAAGACCGCTGGCTGATCGACGGGCCGAGCGGGTGCCTGTTGCCGTCGGGCAAAGGTCCTGGCGCCGGGCCGTTCCGCATAGCCGTACGCTCGCACGCCGCGGTCGACCGTCTCACAGCCGGGGCGGTACACATCCACTCGACCGCCTGTCTCGAGTTCGCCGAGGGCGCGGGACTTTGGCTGGCTGTGGAATTTCAAAACGAAGAAGCCCGCCAGCGCTGGGGCCCGCCCGTCCGCGCGGCGCTGCGCTTGCTCGCCGACAGCGGAATCGGCGGCCGGAGGTCTCTCGGTTGGGGCCGCGCTCAGATGCCCGAGATCACAGAAGGCACGCTGCCTGGCCTGATCTGGTCTCCCAAGGAGGACTCCACCGCCTCCGAGCACGCCTGGTGGCTGCTTTCGCTGTTTACCCCCGCCGAAACCGATGAAGTGGATTGGCGCCGCGGCAGCTATACGACGATTACACGTTCGGGCCGCATGGAAAGCAATGCGAACTGGGGCGGGTTGAAGTCCCCATTGCCGATGATCGCCGAAGGGAGCGTCGTTGTGGCGCCATCGGAGCCGCGCGGCTCTGCGCGCGACATCGCGCCTCCAGGCTTTCCGCATCCGGTCTACCGCTCCGGCTTTGCCCTCTCGATTCCCATTCCCTGGCGGGCCTCCGCATGAATTATCGCGTCACATGTCTGACTCCGACGCTCGTGGGCGACGGGCAGCGGCTCTCGCCGATCGACTACATGGTCTGGAAGGACCAGGTAAACGTCCTCGATCAGCGCCGCATCTTCCGCCTGCTCGCCAAAGGACCTCGGCTCGACGGATATCTCAGTCAACTGAAGAAATCCGAACGCCTCGACTTTGCTTCCTGGGGCGGCTTTGCGCAGAACTTCGCCGGCCGCCGCATCCCGTTCGAACATGCTTCGATGGCCGGCTGCTGGGAACGCGCCCACGCGGAGAATCTTTTCATCCCGACCTTCGCCACCAGTCCCGCCGGCCCCTTCCTTCCCGGCAGCGCCATCAAAGGTGCGCTCCGCACGGGCGCCGTTCATGCCCAGTGGGCCGCACGCGGGATGGCGGGCGTGGCCGCGCAGACCTCCGACTCCGACCCTCGGACCAGCCGCCGCGCCTGGGCCGCCGCCGAGGACGTGGCGCTCGGCCAGGGCGGAGCGAACACCATGCGGCTGGTCTCCGCCTCCGACTCCTCGCCGGTCCCCACAAGCTCTTTCCGCGTTTACCTTCTCCGCGTCTCGACACTCGTCCCCCGCGGGCAACAGTTTGAACTGGGTTGGAAGCAGGCTCCGCGCGGCTCATCCAAGCGGGCAGAAGACGGTAC
>DAIDIH010000169.1 GCA_027459465.1 Bryobacterales bacterium
CGCCAGCACCGGCACGGCCGCCGCGAGCACGACGTGCGTGATCAGGATCGGAAAATACAGGGCAGGGAAGGCGCCGTGATAATACACGGTCCCGGCGCGCAGGTGATAAATGACGTAGCAGATCAGAAAGGCGATCGAAACGCCGAAAGCCGCCAGCATCGTCGTCCGGTGCTGTTCGCGCCGTTTCTGCCGGATGAGGGAGTAGCCACGCAGCAGGAGCACCGTCGCCGTCGCGTTCAATGTCGCGTTTACTGTCGCCAGTGCGGGAGCCGCCATCAACCCTTCGATCCTTCCAAACGCTGGATGTCGACGAGAAGGCGGGTGATGGAATCACTCTCCGACGTGTCATAGTATCCGCGAATGTGGCGGTGCCGATCACAAAGCACGAAACGCGAGCTGTGCTGCATGCTCCCGTCCACGTTGCCCAGCTTAAACACATCGCGGTCGAGCTTCTGCAACGCCGGTTGCGGTCCGGTAAGAAAGTGCCACACGGCCGTATTGGCGTCATGCTCGCGCGCGTACTCGGCAAGCCGCGGCGGCGTGTCGTTGGCGGGATCGACGGTGAAGGATACCAGTTGCACGTCGGACTGCTGCTTCAGCGCCGTCTGCACTTCGTGCATCTGGCTCGTCATTCGCGGGCAAACCCCGCCGCAGGATGTGTAGATAAAGTCCGCTACCCAAACATGGCCATCAAGTCGAGTGGCGTCAAAGGGGCGCCCATCCTGCCCGGTGAGTACGAAAGGAGGAACGAGGCCGAAATCATCGAACGCAGGGGCGGACTTCTGACAGGCCGCCAGCGGCAGAATCAGTGCGAAGAAGAAAGTACGTCTCATGCCGGACGGTCAAGCATCATCAGGACGAGAAGCGCGGGAAGATACAGCACGGAGGCAAGCAACACCTGCCGGGCGCTTTGGCGCGTGCGGTGCAACGCCGCCCGGACGCTTGAGTAAAAAAACAGGGAACCAAACACGGCTGCTCCAAGGACATACATGTCTCCGGCCATCATCCAGAACTTCGGAAGCAGGCTCACCGGAATCAACACGCCGGCGAAGAGCAGAATGTGCCAGGCCGTCGCCTCTCCGTCACCATCAATCACGGGAAGCATGCGGATGCCCGCGCGCTGGTAGTCTTCCCGGTACATCCACGCAATAGCATAGAAGTGCGGGAACTGCCAAAGGAAAAGAATCAGGAAAAGAATCCACGCCTCGGGAGTCACCGTCCCATGCGCGGCCGCGTAACCGATTAGGGGCGGCATGGCGCCCGGCACTGCGCCGATTGTCGTCGAATGAAACGACCGGCTCTTCAGCGGCGTGTAGACAAACAGGTAACTCAACAGCGTGAAAAGTCCGATCGCCCCAGCCAGGAAGTTCACGCCAAAGGTGAGTTCAACAAATCCCAGCACCGAAATCGCTACCGCGAAGATTACCGCACTCCGCGCGCTCAACCGGCCGGCGGGCAGCGGCCGCGCCTGCGTGCGCCGCATCTTGGCGTCGGCTTCGCGCTCCCAAACCTGGTTCAAGGCAGCGGTGCCGCTGGCGATCAGCGCCGTCCCCAAAATCGTGTGAAACAGGCTGAGCCACGCGATGCTCACGCCACGGGCGCCGAAATAATACCCCACTCCGGTCGTCATCAGGATCAGCCACGTAATGCGCGGCTTCGTCAGCGCAAAATACGAGGCCGCCGCCGTGGATTGCCGGCCGGACGGGAGCACGGTTGAAACCATTAGCGTCATTGTACCGCGCCATACCTTCCTCTGACACCTTGTCTTATGCCGAGAACGCGGTTGACAACGGGGGGAAGACCTGTATTTTACCAGTAGGTTAAATATACGTGCCGAACGACCTCCTATCCGCCACGTTCGCCGCCCTGGCCGATCCCACCCGCCGCGCGATTCTCGGGCGACTTGCTTCCGGCGCGGCGTCCGTCACCGAACTCGCCGAGCCTTTCGACATCAGTCTTCCCGCGGTTTCCAAGCATTTGAAGGTTCTCGAGCGCGCCGGTCTGATCACGCGCGCCCGGGACGCACAGTGGCGCCCGTGCCCTCTCGACGGCCGCCCGCTCAAAAACGCTTTCGATTGGCTCGGACACTACCGCGGTTTCTGGACCCAAAGCTTCGACCGTCTGGATGAATACCTGGACGAAATCAACACCAAGGAGAAACTCCATGCCCGCAATTCCAGCAGGAGGAAGAACGTATGAGCCTCCCTTCGCGCCCGAAGCTCAATTGAGCCCTTCGCGCATCTTTAACGCCCCGCGCGATATGGTGTTTCGCGCTTGGACAGACCCGGATCAGTTGGCGCAATGGTGGGGGCCGCGCGGTTGCACCACCGTAATTCAAGAGATGGACGTCCGCCCCGGCGGCGCCTGGCGCTACGTGATGTACGCCCCGGACGGAAACCAGTATCCCTACGACGGCATATACATCGAGATCAACGAGCCTGAGCGGCTTGTTTTCGACGGGTTCATCCATGCCTCGCCTGACCAACGCGTGTGGACGGAAGTCATTTTCAGCGACCACGCAGGCCGAACCGAAGTGAACGTGCGCCAGTGGTATACGTTCGTCTCCGACGCAACTCGCGGCGCGCCGATCGGGTGGAACCAGCAGCTTGACCGCTTTGCGGAGTTTCTAGGGGAAGTCGTATGACATCTTCTCCCGCTGCCTCGAACGCCGGGCTCTGGACTGGGCGGGTGATAACCACTCTCGTCGTCCTGTTCCTGGTGTTCGACGGCGTCACGAAACTCATGAAAGTGCCTCAGGTTATTCAAGCCTCCGCCCGCCTCGGAGTTCCCGAAACCACGATTACCGGCATCGGTATAGCGCTTCTCATCTCGACCATGATCCATGTGATTCCGCGTACTTCGGTCCTGGGCGCCATCCTGATCACGGGCTATCTCGGTGGGGCCGCCGGCGCAAGTATTCGCGTGCTCAGCCCGGTGTTCAACACGAGCTTCCCTATCTTCTTCGGAGTGCTCGTGTGGCTCGGTCTCTTCCTGCGCGAGGAGCGCCTTCGCGTTCTCATTCCTTTACGCCGCGCGACGCGCGTGCCGGACTTCGCGCACGGCGATGTGCCAAAATAGGAGTGATTTGAGTTAGTTCAGAACCGTTTCATCGATTGTTAACATTCTAGTCATCAAAGACTCATTCGCTCGTGGGTATCCTCTGAGGTGGCCGGGCCGGATTCCGGCCGCAGACGCAAGCCGGTCATCTGGCGGATGGAACCGCACAGAGGGACGCGAAACGAGGAGAAACGTTTGAAAAACATCATCACAGGGTTTCTGGCGCTAGCTGCGCTTGCCGGGGGGGCCGCTTCGGGGACAGACCTCAACGGCGCGGGTTCGACCTTCGGCGCGCCGATCTATCAAAAATGGGCCGAACAATTCAAAGCCTCGCACCCGTCGATTCAGATCAACTATCAATCGATCGGTTCTGGGGGCGGCATCCGTCAGTTAATCTCCGGGACCGTCGACTTCGGCGCGACCGACATGCCGATGACCAACGAGCAGATGTCCCAGGTGAAGAACGCGAAGGTTCTGCATTTTCCGACCGTGCTTGGCGCGGATGTGCCGAGCTATAACGTCGCCGGCGTCAAACAGCAGCTCAAATTCAGCCCGGAGACGCTCGCCGGCATTTTCCTTGGCAAAATCACCCGCTGGAATGACGACCGGATCAAAAGGGAAAATCCCGGCGTCAATCTTCCGCCGGCCGCCATCATGGTGATCCATCGCTCTGACGGCAGCGGCACGACCTTCGTCTGGACCGACTATCTGTCGAAGGTGAGTTCGGAATGGAAGAGCCGTGTGGGTGCGAACACTTCGGTAAACTGGCCGGTTGGGTTGGGCGCCAAAGGGAATGAGGGCGTAGCCGGCCTGATCAAACAGACTCCGAACTCGATCGGATATGTGGAATTGATCTTCGCGATTCAAAATCACATGGGCTACGGGCTGGTTCGCAATTCCGCTGGCGACTATGTAAATGCGAATCTGGCCAGCGTGACGGCCGCCGCGGCAGGCGCGGCGAATAACATGCCTGCCGACTTCCGCGTCTCGATTACGAATCCCCCGGGCAAGGATTCTTATCCGATCGCCAGCTTTACCTGGCTGCTCGTTCCGGATTCGATTCCCAACCCAGCCAAGCGGGCGGACCTGAAGAGTTTCCTGCGCTGGATGCTTACTTCGGGGCAGGGCTCCTGCGCTGCACTCGCCTATGCCCCGCTGCCCAGACAGGTCGTCGCCAAAGAGATGAAGCTGATCGACGAGATTCACTGATCTCGCCCTTTTATGTCCGCGCCAGCCAGCATCGGAGTGACCGCCGGGAAGCGCGAGGGCGTGTTTCTGCAGCGGCTCAAGAGCGGCGACCCGTTCGCACACGCCATTACCTGGCTCGCCGCCGCCAGCGTTTTGCTGTTGACCATCTGGCTGGTTGCCGAGCTTTGGATGCAATCGGCGGTGGCGCGCCACGCTTTCGGATTTGGATTTCTCTGGTCGAGCGCATGGGATCCAAACGCCGGAACGTTCGGCGCTCTGCCGTTTATTTTCGGGACGCTCGTAACTTCCGGTCTCGCGCTTTTCATCAGCGTGCCGCTCGGCGTCGGCGCCGCGGTCTTTCTCTCCGAACTGGCTCCGCCGAAACTCTCCTTGGTTCTGACTTTTCTGGTGGAACTTCTTGCCGCAGTACCTAGTGTCATCTTCGGCCTGCTGGCCATCTTTATGCTGGTTCCCCTCGTGCGCGACGTCATTGGCCCCGCGCTCGATAAAATCTCCGATGTCATTCCGTTCTTCGCCGGGCCTTCATACGGCGTCGGTGTTCTCACGGCGGGCCTTATCCTTGCCGTTATGACGTTCCCTTATGTCATTTCAATTTCCCGCGAGGCGTTACTTGCCGTCCCACGCGAACAACGCGAAGCCGCTCTTGCTCTCGGCGCCACGAAGTGGGAAGCGACGTGGGATGCGGTAATTCCTTTCGCCCGCCTCGGCATCCTCGGCTCGATCTTCCTCAGCCTCGCGCGCGCTCTTGGCGAAACAATGGCCGTCACGATGGTCATCGGCAACGACCCGAAGATTGCGTCGTCGCTTCTGGCGCCCGGCTACACCATCGCGTCGGTCATTGCCAACGAATTCACGGAGGCGACCAGCAACCTGCATCTTGCGTCCCTCATCCTGCTGGGCCTCGTTCTCTTTCTCATTACCATCGTCATCAACGCCGGCGCCAGGCTGCTCATCCTCGCCACCACGCGCCAAGGGAGCGCCAAATGAACGTCCGCCTCCTGCGCCGGAAGATCGTCAACGGCGTGATGCTTGCGCTCACCGCCCTCTGCACGCTGATTACCTGTTCCACGCTGTTTGTTGTCCTCGGCTATCTGGTCTGGAACGGGGGAAGCGCGCTTGACTGGAACTTCTTCACCAAACTACCGCTCAGCCCCGGGGAAACCGGTGGCGGGATGGCCAACGCCATCGTCGGGTCGTTCCAGATCCTCCTGCTCGCCGCCGCAGTTGGTGTCCCCGTCGGCGTCGCCGCCGGCATTTATCTTTCCGAATTCAGCCCGAATAGCGTCTTCTCCTTCCTCGTCCGCTACACGGCGGACCTCCTCAACGGCGTGCCTTCCATCGTCGTCGGAATCTTTGCCTGGAGCGTCGTCGTCGTCCCGATGAAGCGCTTCTCGGCGTTTTCCGGCGGCCTTGCTCTCGCCATGATGCTCATTCCCATCACCGTACGGACGACAGAACAATTTCTGAAGGACGTTCCGCTCCCGATGCGCGAGGGCGCTCTTGCCCTAGGGGCGAGCAAATGGCGGGCCGTTGCTACTGTCGTTGTTCCCGCGGCTTCCACCGGCATTCTCACCGGTCTGATCCTGGGCGTCGCCCGCATCGCCGGTGAAACAGCGCCGCTGCTTTTCACCGCGCTCAACAATCAATTTTGGGCGAAAGGATGGACGGACCCAATCGCGTCACTCCCCGTAATGATTTATACTCATGCTATCTCCCCGTATGAGGACTGGCATCGTCAGGCATGGGCCGCCGGACTCGTTCTTCTGGCGCTCGTGCTGGTCGCAAACATCGCCGCACGCTTCATTCTTTCGCGAGGAGCCCATGCGCAGCGCGGCTAATCCGAGGAATTCATGAGCGCAACACCGGAGAGCAGATTGAGATCCGCCATTCCGGCCCAAACGCTGCCGCAGGCCATTGACGGCGGGCAGACCGACTCCCGGGCCATCAAGCTGAAAGCAACGGGAATCAACTTCTATTACGGAGCCTTCCAGGCCCTGCATGATGTTTCGATCGACTTCTTCGAAAATCGCATTACCGCGCTGATCGGGCCTTCCGGCTGCGGAAAATCGACGTTTATCCGGAATCTGAACCGCATCAACGAGACGATAAGCGGCGCTCGCTGCGAAGGCGAGATCCTGCTCGACGGGGAGAACATCCGCGACATCGATGTCACCCAGCTTCGCCGCCGTGTCGGCATGGTGTTCCAACGTCCGAATCCGTTTCCGAAATCGATTTTCGATAATGCTGCTTACGGAGTGAGGGTCAACGGCCTTGCCCGCGGAAAACGCGCTATCGAAGATAAGGTTGAAAACAGCCTCCGCCGCGCCGCGCTATGGGACGAAGTCAAAGACAAACTTCACAAGTCCGCCTACGCTCTGTCCGGCGGCCAGCAGCAGCGCCTTTGTATTGCGCGAGCGCTCGCTGTAGATCCCCAGGTGCTGCTCCTCGACGAACCGTGTTCGGCGCTCGACCCCATCGCGACCGGAAAAATCGAAGACCTGCTCTTTACATTGAAAGACCAGTGCACCATAGTCATCGTCACGCACA
Organism: Bryobacterales bacterium; assembly: GCA_027459465.1. Taxonomy (GTDB): domain Bacteria; phylum Acidobacteriota; class Terriglobia; order Bryobacterales; family Bryobacteraceae; genus JAJYKC01. Next base: position 6,814 of record DAIDIH010000169.1, read on the forward strand.
ACATGCAGCAAGCCGCCCGCGTTTCCGACTACACCGGGTTCTTCCTTCTCGGCAAGCTCATCGAATTTAACAAGACCGGGGTCATCTTCCGCACGCCGGCGCGGAAAGAGACCGAAGACTACATCACCGGCCGGTTCGGCTGAGGCTCGCCACATGGTCCACTTCCAACAAGAACTCCGCGACCTGCATGAACGCTTGCGTGAGATGGGCGCGCTGGTCGCCTCCTCCATCCATAAAAGTGTCCTCTGCCTGACGCAGCACAACGAAGATCACGGCCAACAGGTGCTGCGCAACGAGTCGATGATCAACCAGATGGAGATGCAGATCGACGATATCACCACCACGCTGCTCACGCTCAACCAGCCCGTGGCCCGCGACATGCGCATGCTCGTCGTCGCGCTCAAAATCAGCACGGACCTCGAACGTATGGGCGACCTCGCGGTCAATATCGTTGCCCGCGCGCTCACTCTCATTCATCAGCCCGACCTCGACGTCACCGTCAACATCGAAGGCATGGGCGCCCAGGTCGAAAACATGGTGCTCCGCTGCCTCGACGCCTTCGTGAAGGAAGACACCGAACTCGCGCGCGGCGTACTCCTGTCCGACGATGTCGTCGACAATACCCGCAACGAAATCTACGAAACCCTTACCAAAGTCATGGAGCGCGATCCTTCCAAGGTCCGCCGCGCTCTGGCCACGATGTTCATCGCCCGCAACCTCGAGCGCATTGCGGACCACGCCACCAACATCGCCGAGGACATCATTTTCCTCCGCAGCGGCATCGACGTTCGCCACCGGCGGGAAGACCTGCTCGAAAGCGCGCCGACAAGCGCCGAATCCTGAGCCTCCGCCGGGAATTTGCCGAACCGTCATTCATCTGTAATCGTGCCGTGACACGCGTGAGGCTATCTTCAGGCAGGGCCTATCATCATGCCCCTGAGAGGTCACCCCATGAAGAAAATCGTTCTCATCGAGGATGACAGGGACCTGTTCTCCCTACTGAAATACAACCTCGAGAAGGAAGGCTTCGCCGTCGCCGGCGCGCACACCGGTCATGGCGCGGTCGACCTCTGTCTGCGCGAGAAGCCCGACCTGATCATCCTGGATATCATGCTGCCGGATTCCGACGGTCTCGAGATCTGCCGCTGTCTCCGCAAGCAATCGGAATTCGTGGAAACTCCCCTGATGTTCCTCACCGCGCGCGCCTCGGAAACCGACCGCATCGTCGGCCTCGAATTAGGCGCCAATGATTACATCGTCAAACCGTTCTTCCTCCGCGAAGTCATCGCCCGCGTTAAGGTTCAGTTCCGTAGTCCCCGCGATCGGGCGGAGGTGCTCAGCGTCTCGGGCATCGAACTTGACCGCGCCCGCTGCCGGGTCCTGCTCGAGGGCAGCGAGGTGCAACTCACGGCCACCGAACTTCGTCTTCTCGAATTCCTCATGGGCCGCGCCGGCATCGTCTTCAGCCGCGAACAACTCCTTGACGCCGTTTGGGGCAGTGACCGCGCCGTCACGGGCCGCACCGTTGACGTCTACGTTCTCCGCCTCCGCCAGAAACTTGAGTCGGATCCGGCCAACCCACGCCTCATCCGCTCGGTCCGCGGCTTCGGCTACAGCTTCAACGATGCCCGCTTGCCCGCCGAAGCTCTGCAGCGCGCCTAGCCCGCGCTCCCGCTATACTGCAGGCGTTGGACTTCCGCTTCTACCGCCTCCGCTTCGAATTCCGCGCCCGCGGCGAGCTCCGCTTTCCTGCCTCCGGCGCGGCGAACGTCCTTCGGGGAGCGTTCGGCCTCGCGCTACGCCGGACAGCGGCCTCGGAGATCTACCAGCGCATCTTCGAACCCCGCCCGGCCGGGCCCAGCGGACTCCGTCACCCGCCTCGTCCGTTCGTCCTCCGCGCCCGCGGCTGCGCGCAGGGAGCCGTCTCCGGCGAGCCTTGGCACTTCGGCATGAATGTGTTTGAAACAAATCAAACCATCGTTGATTCGATCGTTTTCGCGGTCTATCGCATGGCCGGGGAGGGATTTGGCGCCGGCCGCGCCCGCTCCGATCTCCTCGCTGTCGTCTCATCCGCCTGTTTGGTGGACCTTAGCGCTGCAGAACCTGCCTCCCAGGTCCGCATCCGCTTCCTCTCAAACACCGAGTTGAAGGCCGGCGGCCAACTCTCGCCCGTACCAAACTTCGCGCAACTCTTCGCCCGTATTCGGGACCGCATCTCAAACTTGAGCGCACTTTACGGTCCCGGACCCCTCGACATCGACTTCGGCGCGCTCGGCCGCCGCGCTGCGGATATCCGTCTCATCGCAAGCCGCCTCGAACACGTTACTGACACGCGCCGCAGCAGCCGCACGGGCGAGATTCACCCGCTCGGCGGCTTCACCGGCGAGGCCACTTACGAAGGCGATCTTGCCGAATTCCTACCCTTCCTTCGCGCCGCCCAGTATACCGGGGTTGGACGCCAGGCGGTCTGGGGAAAGGGCGAGATCGAAGTCGAGCCCGAATAACGCCGCCCCTGTTTCCCTCAGTGCCGTGGTGCGCCGGGCGTCAGGACGACTTCGTAGAAGAGCCCAGTCCGGAAATACAGCCCGACGGCCGGAAGTCCATTCATCGTACCGAGGGGAACCATCGTGCTCGGCGCCACGAGCGGCATCGTCGCCGGCAGTCCACGCCACGAGATATCCGTGCCACTATTGTCGGGCAGTACCGTCCGGATGTAGAACGGGCTGTCGTTGCTCAGTGTCACACAGACGCCCGCGCCGTCGTATTGCGAGCACGGCGCCGACGCAATGAAAATCTGAGTGCTCCCGTTCGCCATCGGCGCGGACACGGCCTGAAAGCTCTTCGGCCAGTACTCCTCGCCATAGTTGGTCAGGCTGAAGTTCGTAGGTGAAAGGGTGAGCACATCGTACTCGACTGCGCCGATCGAGGGTTGCATGCGCAACAGTCCGAACCCGCCGGGACCAAAGGAGTAAGGCATCAGCACCGGTGCGGCGATCGCCCTCGCCGGAAGGCTGGCCTCCAGGCTTGCCGACGAGGCGTTGATCTGGTAGATGTCCATCACAGACGCGTCCATCGAGTTGTCAACCGCCAGGTAGCGCACGCCCGAGTCCCCCTCGGGTTCAAACAAGATCGCGGCGTCGCCGCTCACTCCGGGTTGCGTCCAGTCCGCGGTCATCCGATTGTTGGATCCGATGACGTAATCGGCCAGCGTGCCGTTCATCAACATGGCAAAGTGCGCTTGGTGATTCAACGTGTAGCCGGTCGCCGCTTGCGGAAGGCCAGGAACGGAATTTGCGTCTACCGGGGAGATCGAACCAGCCGGCGATACCACGCTCAAGGTGTATTCGCCACCGCCGCCGATCGTAAGCAGATACGTAATTCCGTTGACCTGAACGGAAGACACGACGGCGGCATTTGGAGGCGCCGGCGCAAGCGCCGTTACCGTCGTGGGCGCCGGCACGAGTTGCTTGGTGAATGTTGGCGACAGTGCGACATCGGTTTGCCCGTCGGCGAAGTCGGCTTCATCCGGCGTCGTCATTACGTCCATGCTGGTGTTCGTCAGGTGAACGACGTCAAAGTCCTGGCGGTAGCCGGCGCCCGGCCGGAATACGTCGTAGCGCAGCGAATAGTCGAACGGGTAGGTGTACCACGGATCCGGGGCGTGTTCGTGTCCCTGGAAGTAACCGATGATGTCATAGTTCTTCATCGCGCCCCACAGTTGATTTAATCCTTCCACGCGGTTGAAAGTCGTGTCCGTCCACCAGCCGCTTTTGAGCGAGAAGGAATCGAAACCAAAATGGGCAAAGATGATCACCGGGCGCCCGTCGGAAGCGAACTTTGCCAGATCGGCTTTGAACCAGTTCATGCTGTCCTGGCTGAAGCTCATGTTTCCGTCGATATCCGAGCCCGGATAGACGTTGGCGCAGATGACGTGAACGTTGCCCAGGTTGAATGAATACGACAGATGGATCGGATCGATGTTCGTAAGCGAACCGGCATGATTCAAAATAAAGCTCCGCAGATAATCTGTCATATAGGATCCCGGGTGCTGCAAGTCGTGATTTCCGAGCCCAGGGTACATGGGAAAATTCAACGGGTAGCCCGGAATGATCGGCATCGGGAGGAATGGCATCCCGTTCAGGGCAAGCGACGCATTCGCGCTTCGGTCGAACAAGGCCTCGAAGGCGTTCAACTGAGCGCCGTTTGTCACATTCCCATACGGCTCACCGCCGCAACTATCCTCGACGCCGCCCCCGCAGTCCGTCAGATCTCCTCCGATCAGCACAGCCTCCGGAGGCGCAATGGGCCCGCCGACGGTTAGCATCCGCGTGTGTCCTCCCTCTTCAAACGGGGTGCCGATCCAGTTGTTCGACGGCAGCGCGTTGATTTTTCCGACGAGTTGCACCTGATTGCACAGGTCTTTCGTCCCCCAAAACAGGTTCGGAACGATGCAACCGTTGTGAGCGAGGGTCCCGTACGCGTTCGCCATGTTCTCATTCACCGCCAGCAGCGGGTTCGCGCCATCGGAGAGTATGCCGGAGACGTCGTTAATACCGTTAAAAGAGACGTGCGTGTCAGCCGTGAAAACGAATGTTACATCGGTCTGCGGCTGTGGCGCGATCTGAGCCGGCGCGTCTGGAAGGAAAAAGATAGCTGCAGGCAACATAGAGATGGCAGTAATACGAGAAAGAATCCGGGAAAGGAAGGCGCATGCCATGGTCTAAATCCTCTCTTTTGTCGAAATCAACTGCTTGCACCGCGGACAGCGACACTTTGTCCCGCGGCGGGTCATGGGGCCAGGACTTTTCTTGTAGGCTGTGTGGTAGAGCCTAAGGAGGAAACTTGGAAACGGAGGATCCGGCGATTACCCGCCTGCTGCATTCCTGGCGCATGGGGGATGCAGCGGCCCAAGACGATCTCGTGCCCTTGGTTTACGACCGCCTGCGAAAACTCGCCGGCCATCATCTGCGGGGCGAACGGCCCGGACACACCCTCGGAGCCACCGCGCTCGTCCATGAGGCATACCTGAAGCTGGCAGGCTCCCAAATTGACTGGCAGGACCGCTCGCATTTCTTCGCAGTCGCTTCCACCGCCATGCGCCGCGTGCTCGTCGACCACGCCAAGCACCGGGGCCGGCAACGGCGGGGAGGCGAAATGCGCCAGACTGTATTCGACGAAGCGCTCGTCTTTGGGCCCGAGCCCGATCCCGCCCTCATCGAGATCGATGAAGCCTTGGATCGCCTGGAAAAATTCGACCCCCGCAAGGCAAAGATCGTCGAGATGACATACTTCGGGGGAATGAGCTACGCCGAGGTGGGCGAGGCGCTCGGCATCGCCGAAGTCACCGTGAAGCGGGATCTACGCGTGGCCCGGGCATGGCTGTTATCGGAGCTGAAGGCCCGGCCTAATGACGGTGCGGGGCGGGAAGAGGCGCCCTGATCCCTACAAACTGCGCACACCAAGCGTTGTGATGTCGTCCACGCGCAGCGTTTCCTTTACCACAAACGGCTCACCGTACCGCACGCCGATCAGGTTCCCGTAAAAGCGCGCGATCGCAGCCAGGCGCTCGTGAATCTCCCCCTTCTTGGGAAATCCCCCCGCCTCGCCCCCATCGTCGTCATACTGCGATTCGTAGGCGAATAACGACTCCATCCGCCGCTCAAACTGCCCGCTGATGTCCACCACGAACGACGGCTTCACGTTGGCATAAAGCGAGGAGTAGATGATCTGCGCGGGCCGGTGCGGCTGCGTCTCCTCATCCAGCTTTTTTAACCCGGCCAGAAAGCAGGACTCGTACCCAATCTCGGCCGCCCGGTAGTGATCCGGGTGGCGCCCTTCCCAATACGGCAGAATCACCACACGCGGCCGCAGGTGGCGGATCTCGGCGGCGAGCGTCATTCGTGCCGTGATCGTGTTCTCCAGCCGTGCGTCCGGCCACCGCAGGTTCCCCCGCCAGAACAGACGCAGCAGTGCGGCCGCCGCCTTTGATTCCCGAATGCGGAGTTCGGGCGTACCCCGGCTTCCCATGTCGCCCGCGGTCAAGTCGAGCACGCCCGTCCGGTATCCGGCGGCGGCCATCCGCAGAAGCGTCCCGCCACAAGTCTGCTCGACATCGTCCGGATGAGCCGCAATCGCAAGAATGTCGAGCGGTTCGGTGATGCCGGCTGAGGCCATTTCAACGGACCACATCTAGTAGTCGCTCCAGCGCCGCCACCGCTGCTGTGTCGGCAAAACTAGAATGAGCCCCATCCCGGCGAGGAACCCTCCCACGTGCGCAAACCAAGCCGTGCTGTCGCCGCCATACACGTTGTGGGCGATCTGCCCCATATAGCCCCCGGCGAACTGAATAAAAAACCAATACAAGAGCAAAAACGCAGCGGGAATATCGATGGTTGTCAGGAAAATGAAGATCGGCACCAGAGTCACGATACGCGCGCGCGGAAACTTGATCAGGTACGCGCCCATCACTCCGGCAATCGCTCCGCTCGCGCCGATCGTAGGAATCGGCGAATCAGCGTTGAGCAGCACGTGCGTCAACCCCGCCGCCAGCCCGCAAACGAAATAGAAAAAGAAAAACCGGGCATGTCCGACCAGATCCTCAACGCCCTTGCCGAAGATCCAGAAAAACCACATATTGCCCAGAATGTGCAACCACCCGCCGTGAAGGAACATCGACGTGATGAGGGATGAAGCGCGCAGATGATCGGGCACGATCCCGTAGTAGGCGATGAACCGGTTGAGCGTCCAAGGCGGCATCGTCAGCTCAAAGAGGAACACCAGCACGTTAACCGCGATGATACCGAGCGTGACCGAGGGCGTCGAATACGTACGCTCGGAGGAGCGGAGAGGAATCATGAACCGGCGCTCAAGCCGAAACGCGACTCGAGATCCTTGAGCGCGCGGCGCGGCGCTCGGCTCATCAGGGATCGTGCCTCCTCAAGTGTCGCGATGCCGCCTCGCGCGCCGATTTTCGTGCAGTTCAGAGCGGCCATGGCGTTGGAAAAATCGAGTGCTTCCGCGAGCGGCATCTCCTGAAGCACAGCATAACAAAAGGCTCCGTGAAACACGTCGCCTGCGCCGGTCGTATCAAGGCAATCTACGACAAACGCGGGGGAGTAATAGAAGCGTCCGCCGGAGCGCACCAGCGCTCCATGCGCACCCAGCGTCATACCCGCCACGCGCATCCCGTATTCTTCCTGGATCGTCTCCAGTGCTTTTAACGGATCGCGTTCTCCGGTCCACTGCGAAGGAAATTCCGAACTAGCGACGAGGTAATCGACGTTCGGAAGCACGCGATCGAACCCGTGGTAGATCGTGTCCACATCCAGCGTGACTGGGATGCCCAGGCGCCGGGCGATCGCGGCCGCCTGGGCCATCGCGTCGGTGTCGTGTGCGTCCAGATGCAGCAGCCGGCCGCACGAAATCTTGGTTTCGGTAATCGACTCCGCCGTCAGCCGCAGGCAGTCGTCCCTCTGCCAAAGCACCGTCCGCTCGCCCGTGCTCTGGTCGATCAGGATGTAGGCCGTTTGGTTCGGGCAATTGCTCCGGACCTCGACGTCGGACAGGTCGATGCCTGTGTCGCGCAGGCTTTCCAGTTGGATGCGGCCGCGCTCGTCGTCCCCCACCGTCCCTATGTATTTCACTCGCAGGCCAAGTCTCGCGCAGGTAACCATGGCACTGGCCACTTGGCCTCCGGGGCTGAACATCTCGCTCTCAAAGGGCGCCTTGCCGGCGTATGCGGGAAATTTCGGAAGCAGGATCAGGGTGTCGGTCGCGTTCAGGCCGATCCCGATCACATCAAACTGGGGCATCAGAGGAAGGATAGCGCGCCAACCCGGTTAATGGTTTCCGTGGATTTTCGCCATCGCCTCGCGCAGCGTGTCGAACAGGCACTCCCGCCCGATCACGTCCGTGAGGTTGTGCCGGTCGAGGTCCTCCCGTAGATCCGACCCCACATGTGCGAAGGCAAGCTTCACGTTCCTCCGCGCCAGTTCGCTGTGAAGATTGTTCACGTAGCGCGCGGCCGTGTAGTCCAGACGCGTAATGGGGCCGGCGTCTATGATGAACCACGGCGGGTCGCCGCCCCCATGGCCGAGTAGCCCCCGGATCTCTTCGGAAAAGCGGTTGGCGTTGGCGTAGAACAGCGGCGCGCCGAAGCGGTAAATCACGACGCCCGGCTCCGACAGCGCTCCGGGGACAACCGGCTCCCCCCTCCACTCGCCCTTGGCGTCCTTCACCATCACCGCGGTGTGCGGCCTGTAACTGTGGTGCACGATCCGCAACAAAGAGAACGTCATCGCCAGAATAATGCCCTCTTCGACACCTACCAGGACGACCGTCGCCGCCGTTCCCAACGCCAACGCGAACTCGCCGGGGCTCTCGCGCCGGATGTCCCACAGCGCCCGGAGATGGATCAGGCCCATGGCGATCGTAAACACCACGGCGCCCAGCACGCACTGCGGCAGAAATTGCAGCGGGTGGGTGAAGAACAGTAACACCAATGCCACCACGCCGGCTGCGGCCAGGTGAGCCACCTGGCTCCGCCCTCCGGATCGCTCCACCATCGCGGTTTGCGTCGGGCTCCCATCCACGACGAAGGTTCCGGTTAACGCGGCGCCCGCGTTCGCCGCGGCCAGGCCCAGCAGGTCCGCGTTTTCATCGAGCACCTGCTCATGCCGAACCGCATAGGCGCGCGCCGTGGCTGCGCTCTGCGCCACGATCATCACGACGCAAGAACCTGCTACCGGCATCAGCTTCCCTGCGTCCTCCAGGCTCATATCGGGAAGATGGGGGACTGGAAGGCCGCCAGCCACCGCGCCGACAAGCAGGATCCCGTGATGGGCAAAGTCGAACATTTCGCTCGCCGCGATCGCGCCCACCACCACCAGCAGCGGGCCGGGCAGCACCGGCGCGAAACGCCGGAAGGCGAGAATCGACACCACCACTGCGGCCGAAAGTCCCAGCGTCGCCAGGTTGACGCTGGGAAGATCGCGGATCGCCTCCAGCAACTGCCCCACCGTTCTCCGGCTCTGAATCCGCACACCGAGCATCTCGCCGAGCACCGCAATGCCGACCTGAAAGCCCACTCCGGTGAGAAAGCCTACCAGCACGGTCTGCGAAAGGAAATCGGCGATAAAGCCCAATTTCAGCAGACGCGCCACCAAGAGCAGAGCGCCGCTGAGCAACGCCACCAGCCCCGCCAGCGCGACATATCTTTCGCTTCCCGGCGGCGCCATGCCCGCCAGCCCGCCCGCCAGAATCGCCGCCGTCGCCGAGTCGGCCGCCACTACCAGGTACCGCGACGAGCCGAACGCCGCAAACGCGACCAGCGGCAGCAGCAGTGTATACAGCCCGGTCACCACCGGCGTGCCAGCGATGCGCGTGTAGCCCAGCACCTGCGGGATATTCATCGCCGCCAGCGTCACCCCGGCGAGCACTTCCTTCGGGACGCGTGTCCAGTCGACCGGCCGCACTCCCGGGAACAGCCACTTTAAGCTCATCGCTCGCCGCGGGGTCGTTGGGGGGGCGTCACTCATAACAGAATCCGTGCCGGAACGGCAAGCGCGACACCGTACGGCCGCCCGGCAATCTGCCTACATTATCACCAGAACGCCAGCCGCTGATTGACGCGCCCTACGCTGTTGTTGTAAAGTTTTAATTTCCTGTGGCTTAGCACCCATGTAACCCAAAAGTCATGATCTTTAACCACCGACTCGTGACCTTGACGCCCCCCGTCGCCCTGGCCCTGATGCTGGGCGGTTGCGCTTCTACTCACTCCGCGTCGTATACAAAATTCGCCAGCGCCTTCCTCCCCGCCGCCCCCTCTGCCCCTGCGTCGGATCCCGCCCCCGCCCCCACCGCTCTTCCCGCTCCCAGCGGCCTCTACGCCCATGAGCCCGTAACCCTTCTCGCCGCCTTGGCGCCCCTCCCCAGCATCACCGACCAGCGCCTCCGCGAAGCCGACCTGCACTACCGCCGCGGCCGCGATTTCTATGACGCAGGCGATCCCACCAACGCCCGCGCCGAGTTCGACCGCGCCGTCGAAGTCCTCCTCACCTCTCCCGCCGACCCCGTCGATCGCCAGCGCATCGAACGCAAAACAGATCAGCTCACCGAAGCCATCTATCGCCTCGACACCGAGGGCCTCGGCGCCAGCCAGCCCGCCGACGAGATCGTCTACGATAAGCCCCCGCTCGAGGGCATCCTCGACATGACCTTTCCGGTCGACCCCTCCCTCAAGCCCAAGGTCGCCGGCGAACTCGGCGGCACCGCTTCCCAACTCCCTCTCGAACTCCGCGACCCCGTCCTCAGCTTCATCCATTACTTCTCCACCGATCGCGGCCACAAGATCCTCGAAGCCGGCCTACGCCGCGCCGGCCGCTACCGTGGCATGATCGAACAGACCCTCGCCCACGAAGGCATCCCCAAGGAACTCATCTACCTCGCCCAGGACGAGTCCGGCTTCCTCCCCCGCGCACGCTCTTATAAGGCATGCGTCGGCCTCTGGCAGTTCGCTTCCTTCCGCGGCCGCGAATACGGCCTCAACCAGACGACCTACTACGACGAGCGCATGGACCCGGTCAAGGCCACGCACGCAGCCGCCCGCCACCTCCATGACCTCTACAAACACTTCGGCGACTGGTACCTCGCCATGGCCGCCTACGACTGCGGTCCGGGCTGCGTCGACCACGCTGTCGAACGCACCGGATACGCCGATTTCTGGGAACTCCAACGCCTCAACGTCCTGCCCAAGGAAACTTCCAACTACGTCCCCCTCATCCTCGCCATGACCATCATGGCTAAGAACCCGAAAGACTACGGCCTCGACGGCGTCATCCCCGACCCCGCCGAAACCTTCGACACCGTCCCGATGCAGGGCGCCACCAGCCTTCCACTCGTCGCCGACGCCCTCGGCGTCACCGTCGCAGAACTCCAGGACCTCAACCCCGCCCTCATCCGCAGCGTCGCCCCCGACGGATATGTGCTTAAGATCCCCCCAGGCCGCGCAGACGATCTCGCTTCCGCTCTAGCCCAAGTCCCCGTCGAACACCGCGCCGCTTGGCGCCTCCACCGCGTCGAACCCGGCGAAACTTTCGCCTCCATCGCCCACCGTACAGGCTCCTCCGTCCGCGCCCTCCAGGCCGCCAACACCGGCATCGAACTCGACCCGCGCCCAGGCGCCCTCGTCGCCGTGCCCCTCGCCTCGCGCCCCGAACCCGTCACACGCCGCCTCGCCGCCTCCCGGAAACACACCACGCGCCGCCCCAAACATTCCGCTACCACCGCCCACCGCCGCTCCACCGCCCATACTCACTCCGCCTACACCGCAAGCCTCCACTCCCCTCACCGCCGCTCCGCCACCGTCAGCCGCTAGCTCCTGCCGCCCATCGCGCGTTTTACGCTTGCCTTGTCCGGAAAACGAGGTATGCTAAGGTGTGGTTTTTTGACAAACACGGGAGGCCCTGAAAATGTTTGAAGACCATCGGTTCGCCGCGGGCGACGATGAAGTGGATGAGTTCGACTACGAAGAGGAAGGCTCTGCCATGGAGCCAGAAATCGGCGAGTACGGTGCGGCCGAAGAAGACGACGGCGAGGATGCGATCTCGGAGGTCATCGTCGAAGAAGTGATCGTCACACCGGCGACACCCGAACCCGCGGCCGCTGCGGCGCCGGCAGCCGAGTCGGTGAAGAAGAAACCTGTGAAAAAGGCCGCAACCGCGGCGCCGAAAAAAGCGCCGGCCAAGAAGGCCCCCGCCAAGAAGGCCGCCGCCAAAAAAGCCCCTGCCAAAAAAGCGGCGGCCCCAAAAGCCGCGCCGAAGAAGGCAGCCAAAAAAGCGCCCGCCAAAAAAGTCGCCGTGAAAAAGGCCGCTCCGGCCAAGGCCGCTAAGAAAGCCGCGCCGAAGAAAGCCGCGCCCAAAAAGGCCGCGCCAAAGAAGGCCGCGCCAAAGAAAGCCGCGCCAAAAAAGGCTGCGAAGAAGCGCTAAGCCGCCCCGCGGCTAGCGTCGCCCGGCGCCGAAGCAAGGATGGCGCGGCAGCGCTGGAATAACTCGAGCAGCGACTCGGCGTGCTCCTCCGGAGTGCGCATCGCTTTGCCCGTAAAGCCTGCCCCGCCACTCCCCTTGCCATATCCCGTCGTCACCGCGACGAACTTCATCAGCTCCAGCGCCACCTCGTCTCGGCCCTTCGCCTCGCCAGCCCCGCTAGTCTTCTCTTCAGCCATCGTAATCTCTCCCTGAACCTGCGTTAAGCCTCTAGGTTACCCCATCTCCGGCTCCTTGCTCCCCGCTCCTTCCTCCTTGCTACTCTAACTCCAAGACCCCACCCTCCCCTCCCATGCCCATCCGTCCCCTCCGCCTCGTCCGTAAAATGCGCGGCGGGGCGCAGGCTCACCTGCTCGCCTGCGACGACGGCCACTTCTATGTCGTCAAGTTCCTCAACAACCCCCAGCACCGCCGCATCCTCGCCAACGAGTGGATCTCTTCCGTCTTCCTCGACTACCTGCGCATCTCCGCGCCCGCCTGCGAAATCGTCGACGTCTCCCCCGAGTTCCTCTCGGCCAATCCCGGCGTTCATTTCCAACTCGGCAACCGCCGCATCAGCGTCGACCCCGGCTGGCACTTCGCCTCCCGCTACCCCGGTGACCCGGCCAAACTCGCCGTCTACGACTTCCTTCCCGACCCTCTGCTCGACAAGGTCGCCAACCGCGCCGACTTCCTCGGCGCCTTCGCCTTCGACAAATGGATGGGCAACGCCGACGCCCGCCAATCCGTATTCTTCCGTGCCCGCCTCCGCGACTGGCTGCCTGACTCGTCCGAACATCCCCTCAAAGCCGGCTTCCTCACCCAGGTTATCGACAACGGCTTCGTCTTCAGCGGACCCGATTGGACCCTCGTCGACTCCCCCCTCCTCGGTCTCTACTTCCGCCGCCAGGTCTACGCCGATGTCCGCGGCCTCGCCGCCTTCGAACCCTGGCTCCAGCGCATCGTCGAATTTCCCGAGAGCGTCGTCGACCGCGCGCGCCGCGGCATCCCGCCCCAATGGATCGATGGCGATGAAGACTCGCTCGACGAACTCCTTGACCGCCTCATGCGCCGCCGCCGCCGGGTCCCCGACCTCATCGCCGCCACCGCCGCGGACCGCAAGAATCCTTTTCCCGCCTGGGGCCGCCCCTAACCGGCAACAAGCTCTCCGGCGATCCGCCGCGCCGTCGAAGGCGCCAGCAGAATCCCGTTCCGGTAATGCCCGTAAGCCAGCCACACGCTCGTGCCTTCCACGCGCCCCAGCGCGAGCGCGGCTGTCTTCGTCTGCGGGCGGAAGCCGCACCAGGCGTCTTCGTGGGCGCGCCCTTCGAGTAACGGGCACAGTCTCCCCGCCCGCTCCGCGATGTCGGCCACAACCTTCGCATTGATCTCGCGGTCGAAGCCGATCCGCTCTTCATTCGACCCTGCAAGCGTATACCCGTTGCTCCGCTGTAGCACATACGTGTGCCCCCGCCGCAGAATCGTCTTCAGCGTCCCGGGTTCCAGACGATATCCCAGCAGATGCCCCTTCACCGGAACCGTCTCCGGCAGCGCAACCTTCTTGCCCCGCTCGGTTACCACCAGCCTCCCGGACCACGCACCGGCCGCAATCACCAGCGGCGCTCCCTGTGTGTCGTAGTGGTTCACCGGCGCGCCCTCGTGAATCTCCACGCCCCGCCTCCGGCAGGCTTCCGCTAGCGCGTCCATCACCTGCCGCGGATCCACGGCCGCGTCCCGAGGGTACCGCAGTTCGTTCTCTCCCACCTCGCACGCAAGGCCGTACGCGCGCTGGCTCTCGCCCCGCTCCCGCATCGCCGGCCAGTCCTCCGGCGCCGCCGGATACTCAATCGCGCCGCAGCCGATGTAGTCGATATCGAGCCCGCTCTCCTGGCGCAACTCCTCCACATACCCTGGGTACAGGTCAAGGCTCTCCAAAGCCAGTTCCGTCCACTGCGACTGCCGGAGAAACTCGCTCCCGGGAGCCAGCATGCCCGCCCCCGCCCAACTGGCCTCGCCTCCTACCCGTCCGGAATCAAAAAGCCGCACCGTGGCCCCGGCCTGCGCCAGGCGCCACGCAATCGAGGCGCCGATCAGACCGGCGCCCGCTATCGTGATGGGTTTTGCTGGAATCACCCTTCAATCTAGCAAAGCCCCGGCTTACCCGCGCAACCAAACCATCTCGTTTCGTTTCATAATTAGGCGATGTATCGATATCTGCTCCACAACGGGCGGGTGCAGGAAGCCTGCGATCGAAGCCTGTCGGCCGGCCAGACCGGCCTCATGAACGGCTGGGGCGTTTTCTCGACCATCCGCGTCTGCGAAGGCACGCTCTTCGCTTGGCCGCGCCACTGGGCGCGCATGCGGCGCGACGCCGCCCTCCTCCACGTCCCCTTCCCGGCCAACGAAACCGCCGTGCTCGCCGCGCTTCACTCCCTCATCGAAGCCAATCAGGCGCCCGACGCCACCCTCCGCCTCGTCGTCGTCCGCAATCGCGGCGGCTTGTTCGAAGGTCCCCTCATCGAACGCGACTTCGATTGGTTCGCCTTCCTCGCGCCCCTCGCCGAATGGGCCGCCACCGCCCGCCTCGGCGTCAAACATAACGCCCGCCACGCCGCCAACGAATTCTCGGGCGTCAAAGTCTGCTCCTGGGCCTTTAACCTCACCTGGTACGAAGAAGCCCACAACCGCGGCTTCGACGAAGTCGTTCTGCTGAACGAACGCGGCGAAGTCAGCGAATGTACCTCCGCGAATCTGTTCGCCGTCTTCGGCGATGTCGCCGCCACACCCCCGCTCGGCTCCGGATGCCTGCCCGGCGTCACGCGCGCCCTCCTGCTCGAAGAAGCACGCGTCCCCGGCATTCGCGTCGAAGAGCGAACCCTCCGCCTCGAAGACCTCGAACGCGCCGGCGGCGTCTTCCTCACTTCCTCCACCCGCGATGTCATGCCCGTCTCCTCCATCGACGGCCTCCACATCGGACAATCCTTCACCGTAGCCCGCGCCCTCGGCGAGGAGTTGAAAAGACTCCGCCGTCAGTGGGTCGAAGAACACGCCGTGCGCGCCGCCGGTTGAGAGCCTCTATGCCCGTCGCCTCCGGAGCCTGCCCGTTTTGCGGAAGCCTCCGAATCAGCCTGTCGCGGCGCCAGGGACTGCGTGAGCTCCTGCTCCAGTTCGCCGGCGTCACCATGTACCGCTGCCGCCGATGCGACCGCCGGTTCGCCGTCGGCCAATTTCATTGGGCCAACTGGTTCTACACCCGTTGCCCGAGGTGCTGGGGCACCGACCTCAGCCCCTACAACGAGAAGTTCGTCAGACCCGGCCGCTGGCGCCGCTTCAAGATGCTCATCGGTGCGCAGCCGTGCTTCTGTAACACCTGCCGGTGGAACTTCGCCAGTTTCCGGCCGCGCCAGTCGCGAACACAACCGCTCGCCGGCCGCATCGGCGCCGGCGAGTAGCCTTCCCGCGCCTCCTCAGTCCGCCTCCGGCGCGATGTTCTGGTTCACGCGGAAAAGATTGTCCCGGTCGTACTTCCGCTTAATCTGTGCGAGCCGCGCGAAGTCTCCCCGATAGCTCGTGGCGATCCGCTCGCCTCCTTCCTCCATCAAAAAGTTCACGTAGGACCCGCCCGCCGAATGCGGATGCAGCGCGCCCCAATAATCGCGAACCCACTCCCGGTACTCTGGCATCGGCGCCGGGTCCGGGCTCACCGCGCCGATAATGTGCGTAAGCTGCGTATCCCGGTAGGCGAACGCCGTCGCATCCGCCGCCACGTCGTGCACCGCTCCGTTTAGCGGATAAATGTGCATCACCGGGTTCACCGTCGGAATCTGCGGGCCGTACTGCGCGTGCGCCGCAATCGCCGGTTCCTTCAGCGGATTCACCATGTCCGCCTTCCAGTAGTCATGCAGACCATGCGGCGCCAGTCCGTCGAACATCGCTTGCACCGCCGGATGCGGCGCCGGATGACCGATCGAGAATACCGGCGGCGCACCAGATTCGCGCCCGCCTCCGGACCCGAACACACGCTGACAATCCCGCATACCGTCTTTCCATGCAGCGCCTCCGCCATGAAATCCCCGAAGAATTTCAGCACCTCCGCCCCTCGCTCGACCGGATAGCGAATCGGCTCCACATACACCATGCTCACCGGATACAGCCGGAACTCGAACGACGTGACAACCCCGAAGTTGCCGCCGCCGCCGCGGATCGTCCAGAACAAACCTGCGTTCTCCTTCTCCGACGCGGCCACGAAGCGCCCGTCCACCGTGACAACATCGGCCGAGATCAGGTTATCGCACGCAAGCCCGTAGCGCCGCGTGAGGTGGCCGAAACCGCCCCCAGCGTAAGCCCCGCCACGCCCGTCGTCGAGATCAGGCCGCCGGGCGTAGCCAGCCCGAACGCCTGCGTGGCGTGGTCGAAGTCGCCCCACGTGCACCCCGCCTGAACGCGCGCCACCCGCCGCGCCGGATCCACCTGAATCCCTTTTATCCCTCCCAGGTCGATCACCAGCGCGTTGTCCCACGTTCCAAACCCAGGCACACTGTGGCTGCCCCCGCGGATCGCCGGCGGCAACCCCTCCTCGCGCGCAAAGTTCGCGCAGTGCATCACGTCCGCCACGCCCGCGCATCGCGCAATCAGCCGTCCCCGCCGGTCGACCATCGCGTTGTACACGCGCCGGGCAGAGTCATACGCCGCATCGCCCAGGCCCGTCAGCCAACCACGCAAACTCGAACGAAAAGCCGCAATCGCCTGAGCCAATGGGCCGGCGCTGCCAACTGCCACACCAGAATTTCCCATACCGATTCCTTTCCACGAAACCGTCCAGGCCGCTCGTGAAACAAACCGCCCCCGCAAATCTCCCATAATGAAGCGATGGAACGCGAACAGGCTTGGGAATTGTTGTGCGAGTACACGAAGTCCGACAGCTTGCGCCGCCACGCCCTCGCCGTCGAGGCCTGCGTGGCCGCCTACGCGCGCAAGTTCGGCGAAGACGAAAAGCAGTGGTCCGTCACCGCCCTGCTGCATGACTTCGACTACGAGATTCACCCCGAGGCGCCCGATCATCCAATGAAAGGCGAACCCATCCTCGCCGAACGCGGCGTCGATGCAGCCATCCGCCGCGCCATCCTCTCCCACGCCAACTACAGCGGCGTCCCGCGCGAAACCCCGCTCGAAAAAACCCTCTTCGCCTGCGACGAACTCGCCGGATTCCTCACCGCCTGCTCCTACGTCAAACCCGGCCGCAGCATCCACGAAGTGGACGTGAAATCCGTCCGTAAGAAACTCAAGGATAAGGCCTTCGCCCGCAGCGTCAGCCGCGACGACATCCTCAACGGAGCCTCCGCCATGGGCGTCGACCTCGACGAACACATCGCCTTCTGCATCGAAGCCATGCAATCCTGCGCCGATGACCTTGGCCTCGCCGGCACAGCCAACACCGCAGGCGCCTCCGGCATCGGATGATACAATCGCCCTGGAAGCTAGTCTTGGCCGGTGCTGGGCCTGGTCTTCAAAACCAGCGTGCGGCGCGCTAGCGCCGCGGTGGGTTCGACTCCCACTAGCTTCCGCCACGGGCCCGCAGGCAGTAAGGACGCTCAATGAAAAAGAAACCAGCCCCGCGCAAGCAGCCGGATCGCGTACGCCACACGGACCAGCCGCACCTCGCCCGCCAGTTGCTTCGCATCGGCAAGGAGTGCGCGGCCCACATCAACGAGCCCTTCCGGTCCGTCGATCACGGCGACCTGCTCTACGACGACAAAGGCCTCCCGCGGCGATCGCCGGCGTAATCCGGTGCGCTAGCGCCGGCCGCCCTTATCCCGCCTCCCCCTCAAGCCGAAGCCGGAACCGGTTCCAACGCCCGCTTGTACTTACACTCCGAATTCGGGCACTGCGCCACCGCCCCGGCCTTCAGATACTTCTCAATCAAGTAACTCGACCCGCACTCCGGGCACTTCTCCGCAATCGGCTTGCCCCAAGCCACAAAGTCGCAGTCCGGATACCGGCTGCATCCGTAAAACGTCTTCCCGCGCTTGGAACGCCGCTCTACCACCTCGCCTTCGCTGCAGTTCGGGCACCGCACGCCGATCGTCTTCTGCTTGACGTACTTACACGTCGGATAATTCCCGCACGCCACAAACTCGCCGAACCGCCCGTACTTACGCACCAGCTTGCTCCCGCACTGCGGGCACGTCTCATCGAGCGGCTCGTCCGGCTTCTTCTGCGATCCGCCGATCTGCTTCGTCGTCTTGCAGTCCGGATACCCCGAGCACGCGTAAAACTGCCCGAACCGCCCCTTCTTCAACACCATCGGCCGCCCGCAGTTCTCGCAGTACTCCTCTTCGCCCTGCTCGGTCAGCGACGCCTTGTCGACATCCGGCAGGTCCACCGTCAACTCGCGCGTGTTCGTGCACTCCGGATACCCCGTGCACGCGATGAAGCTCCCATGCCGCCCCCACTTGATCACCATCGGCTTCCCGCACTTGTCGCACACCAGGTCGGTGGGCCGCTCCATCCGCTTGATGTCCGTCATGTGGCGCTCGGCATGCTCCAGGTCCTTCTGGAACCGGTCGTAAAACTCGGCCAGCGCCGCCCGCCACTCCATCTTTCCTTCCTCGATCTCGTCGAGTTCTTCCTCCATCCGGGCCGTATAACTTACATCGAATAAGTCGCTGAAACTCTCCAGTAACAGGTCGGTTACCACCATCCCTAACTCGGTTGGGATGAACTTGCCACCCTCTTTCTTCACATACTCCCGCTCCTGAATCGTCGACAGAATCGATGCGTAAGTCGACGGCCGCCCGACCCCGTCGGACTCGAGCTCCTTCACCAGCGTCGCTTCGTTGAACCGCGGCGGCGGCTCCGTGAAGTGCTGCTCCGGAAGAATTGACTTGAACTTCAGCTCCTCCCCCGCTTCCACCCGCGGCAGCCGGTGCCTCAGTTCTTCGTCCTCGTCGTCCTTCTGGTCCTTGCCCTCTTCGTAAACCTCCAGGAACCCCTTGAACTTCGGCACGCTCCCCGTCGCGCGGAATGTGTACGCGTTGCCGTCTTTCCCCTTCGCCGTCACGTCGATCGTGGTCTGGTCGAACACCGCCGGCATCATCTGGCTGGCCACGAACCGCATCCAGATCAGCCGGTACAGCTTCAGTTCGTCTTCCTGCAGGAACGAAGCAATCTCCTCGGGCGCGCGCATCGCCGACGTCGGCCGGATCGCCTCGTGCGCGTCCTGCGCCTCCTTCTTGCTCTTGTAGATATTCGGCGTCTCGGGCCGGAACGCTTCCCCATACCGGCCGGTGATCATCTCGCGCACTTCGTTCAGCGCATCCTGGCTGACGCGCGTCGAGTCCGTACGCATATAAGTAATGAGGCCGACCGAACCTTCCTTACCGATCTCGATGCCCTCGTACAGCCGCTGCGCCAGCGCCATCGTCCGCTTTACGCTGAAGCGAAGCTTCCGCGCCGCCTCCTGCTGCAGCGTCGAAGTGATGAACGGCGGAACCGGGTTCCGCTTCTTCTCCCGCGTGGTGACCGAATCGACAAAATAGCTCGCCTCGTCTAGAGCCTCGACGATCGCTTGCGAAGTCGTCCCGTCGCCAATCTCCAGATTCTCGCCGTTCCGCTTATTCAGCCGCGCCGTCAGCACCGGCGGCTTTTTCGCCGCCAGCCCCACGTCAATCGTCCAGTATTCCCTCGGAACAAACGCCCGGATCTCCCGCTCCCTATCGACGATCAGCCGCAGCGCCACCGTCTGCACCCGTCCCGCCGAAAGGCCCCGCCGCACCTTGTCCCACAGCAGCGGGGAGATCTTGTAGCCCACCAAACGGTCCAGAATCCGCCGCGCCTGCTGCGCCTCCACCAGATTCACATTCACCGCCGCCGGCTTCTCAAACGCCTTCCGCACCGCGTTCGCCGTAATCTCGTTGAACATCACCCGGAAAATCTGCGGCGCTTTGTCCTTCCCCGTGCGCGGCGTCAGTTCTTCCTGCAGGTGGTAGCAGATCGCTTCCCCCTCGCGGTCCGGGTCGGCCGCCAGATAAATCGAGTCCACGCCCTTGGCCGCCTGCTTCAGTTCGCTGATCAGCTTCTTCTTGCCTTCGATCACTTCGTACTTGGGCTCGAAGTCGCGGTCCACCGCGACCGCGAGGTCCTTCTTCGGAAGATCCTTAATATGGCCCAGCGACGCCTTCACGACGTACTGCTTGCCAAGATATTTACCGATTGTTTTCGCCTTCGCCGGTGATTCGACGATGACGAGCGATTTGGTCATGATGATTCCCGTCTTTTCTCGGGTGGGCTAGCTGTGTAAGCGAGATTACCACACCTTCATAAAGCTCTTGCCGGGGTACTGGCGGATGAGTCCGAGCATCTCCAGTTCAAACAACGCGGCAATTAGCTCTGATGACGAATAGCGTTCCAAAGTTTCGATCACTTCGTCAAGCGCGATGGCCCGGTCAAGCGGGACGATTTTCAGGATTTCTCGCATAAGTGGCGTGATTTCAGAAGGTTGAGAATCTTCTCCCCGGCCTGCGGAATTGTCCGCCATTTCCGGCAACAGCCGTTGCCGCCCCTTTTGAGCCAGCGCCCGCCGGTGCTCGGGGTCGAGTTCGCTGACCACGTCGTTCCACTCCTGAACCAGCTTGGCGCCCTGCTTAATAAGCAGATTCGGCCCCCAACTCATTTTGGATGTGATGTTTCCGGGCACCGCGAAGACCTCGCGCTGCTGCTCCATCGCCATCCGCGCCGTAATCGCCGACCCGCTGTACTCCGCCCCTTCCACAATCAGCACGCCGATCGAAACCCCGCTGATGATCCGGTTCCGCACCGGAAAATTCTGCGGATGCGCCGGCGTGCCCAGCGGGAACTCGCTGAGCAGCAACCCCTTCTGCGCGATCTCTTCCGCCAGCTTGCGGTTCTCCGCCGGGTAGATGTGGTCGACTCCGCAGCCAAAAACCGCGATCGTGTCCCCGCCGGCGTCAAGCGTCGCCCGATGCGCCGCCGTGTCGATCCCACGCGCCATCCCGCTCACAATCACAAGCCCGGCCACCGCCAGGTCCGTGGCGAGTTTCGCCGCCGCAGCCTGCCCGTACGGCGTCGGCCGCCGCGTGCCCACAACGCCGAAAGGCAGATCCCCGAGCAGCCCCACGCGCCCCCGCCCATAAAGCAGCAAGGGCGGGTCGAAGATCTCCCGCAGCCGCGCCGGGTACCGCGGATCCGAAATCGGGATGATCGCGACGCCGATTTCAAGCGCCTTCTGCTGCTGCGCCGCCGCGTCTTCGAAGGTGCACCCGCTCGCCACGCTCCGCGCCACCGCTCCGGCAACGCCCTGCGCCTCGATCTCCGAAGGCGATGCTCGAAACACCGCCTCCGCCGACCCAAACGTCGAGATCAGTTGCACCGCTTTGCGCTTGCCCAGCCCCGGCATCAGGTGCAGCGCAAGCCAATGCAAAACTTCTTCATGAGTAGGCGCAAGTACAGTCACGGTTTCCACAAGGGCTGTGGCCGGGGCTGGTCGAAGTTCTCAGGCGGAACGCCCCCGGCATTGACACTCCGCACACCCCGGACATAGACTAACCGCCATGGTGAACCGGCGCGAGGCCCTGCAAGCCGGCGTCGGCCTCATCGCCGGCGCCTTCGTCCCCTCGCGGCCCGCCTACGCCCGCGACCGCAAACCCAACCTCCTCTACATCCTCGCCGACGACCACGCCGGGTACGTCTTAGGCTGCGACGGCAATCCCCGCGCCCAGACCCCAAACATCGATCGCCTCGCCGCCGAAGGAACCCGCTTCGCGCGAAACTACTGCAACGCCCCCGTCTGCACCCCCTCGCGCCAGTCGTTCTTCACCAGCCAGTTGCCCCACTCCGCCGGAGTCACCGTGCTCGAAACGCCTCTCGCGGACGACAAGCCCACGCTCGCCCGGCAAATGGCCGCCAGCGGCTATGCGCCCGCCGTCTTCGGCAAGATGCACTTCAACGTGCCGGGCCGCCCGGGCCTGCATGGCTTCGCCACCGCCTGCACCGAAGACGTGGTCCACCGCGATTGGACCAAGGCCACCGGTCCGTGGCCCAGCTATCCCGGCATACCCACCAAGCCCAAGCAATGGCGCCCCTTCCGCGACCCGGCGCGCATCTGGCTCGACGCAGACAAACTTCCTTTCGATCGCGACTACGAACACATGGAAGGAACCTGGATCGCCCGCCATGCCTCCCAATTCATCCGCGATCACAAAGACGACCCCTTCGCCCTATGGGTCAGCTTCCGTTCCCCCCACTCGCCCTTCGACTTCCCCATCGAGGACCGCCATCGCTACGACCCCGCCACTTTCCCCGTCCCCGAACTCGGTCCCAACGACTTTCACCAGATCCCGCTCATCTTCCGCGATCTCACACCCGCCGACAAACAGGGCATCATCGCGTCCTACTACACCGCCGTCGCGTTCCTCGATCGCAACATCGGCGAAGTTCTCCACGCCCTGCACTCCGCCGGACTCGACAACGACACCCTCGTCATTTACATGGCCGATCACGGCTACTCGCTCGGCCAGCACGGCCGCTTCGAAAAGCACGTCTGCTACGAACCCGCTCTCCGCGTCCCGCTCATCTTCCGCTGGCCCGGCCGCATCCCCTCCGGCCAGGTCATCCGGGAGTTCACCGAATCCATCGACGTCCCGCCCACCCTGCTCGAGCTCCTGAACGCCGAACCCTTCACCCTCAACCACGGCCGCAGCCTGGCCACCTATCTCAAAACCGGCCGCGACCCGAATCCCCGCCAGTCCATCTTCACCGAATATCTCGAAAACGAAGAAGCCTGCGTCAAGACCGACCGCTGGAAGCTGATCCACTGCGCCGGCCGCCGCCTCCGCCGCGACGGCTATCTCACTGACAACCCCCTCCCCGGCCGCTACGTTGAGCTATACGACCAGCAATCCGACCCCGCCGAATTCCACAACGTCGCCAACCAACACCCGGACGTCGTCCAACAGCTCTCCGCCGAAATGCTGCGCATCTTCCGCGCCACACACCCCGACGCCCACGCCGAACCCGCCGGCCTCTCCACCGGCGAAGCCCTCGACTGGTACCTCCGCCCCCGGGACGCCAAGCCCAGCCCGGACCTCCCCTGCGAAGTCTCCTCCTCGGCCCCCCTCCCGGCGCCTTAGGGACCCGGGGGATCGTCAATCAACCCTGCGCCTCTCACGAGGCATAGCCAATCTCACGGCGCCCGATGCCGCCGCCCGGTCTCCGCCAACCCCGCTGCTACAATAAACACTCAATGGGCGTACAGGCCACCTACGACGACGCAAACCTCCTCCTCCGTCTCTATGAACTCCGCCGCGAAGAAAAACTCCGCGAGGCGCGTGCCTGGTTCGTCCGCAACTACTACGCCGCCACCATCGAGGAACACTCGGCCCTCTGTCCGCCGGGCTCCCAGGAAGACACCTGGTTCCGCATGGTGACAAGCTACTGGGACATGACCGCTTCCCTCATCACCAGCGGCGTGCTCAACCAGGATCTGTTCCTCGAAAGCGGCAACGAACTCATCCTCGCTTGGGACCGCGTGCGCGACGTCATCCCGGCCATGCGCGCCGCCATGAGTCCGCTCGTGATGAAAAACGTCGAGCAGGTCGCCCAGGCCGGCATCGCCCGGATCGAAAAGGTGCAACCCGGCGGCTTCGAGAAATTCAGCGCACGGACGCGCGCCTTCGTAAACCGTCCCCGGAAGTAGCCGCCACATGCGTCTCAGCGCGGAGGAATTCGCCGGGCGCGAGCGCCGGCTCCTCTACATCGCGAAAAAGCTCCGCGAGGCCAAACGGATCGAGGCCCTGCTCACCGAACGCGGCATCGACTACCTCGTCGAAACCGACACCTACCTCGGCGGCATGATCTTCGTCTCCGAGCGCGTCGGCGCCTTCTTCTACGTCGAGCAAAGCGCCTGGGAAACCGCGGCGGCCCTCCTCCGCGACCAAGGCTGCCGTGTGGCCGAGGAAGGCTGAGCCGGAAACCGTTCCCAAGTTTCGACCAGCCGAATCTCCCCAAAATCAGACACTTCCCGCCAACCCACAACCCTCCCCGCACCACCCGCTGCTAAAACAAAATCAAGCCGGGCCCCTACGCTGGCGCAACGAAGGGATCAAACACACTCCAATGTCTGACATCGCCGAATCTCGCACCCGCGACGTGCCGCCCCCACCTTCATTCCCGCTGTCGTCCCATCTCGTGCGTCATCCTTGCGTCATTACGTTATGTCCCTCAATCCAAATCACTTCCTCTGCCAAATGACGCACGCCCCCGTTTTTCCCGCACGCATTGTAACACCGGCGAATCCGAGCCGTCTTCATCCCCGCCAAAGCCGCTGCGTAAATCCCGCTCCATATCGAGCCTCTCGCCCGAGGTGCGCCACAACTCCGCCTGAGAGGCGCGCGGGCAGTGTTTGGAAAGCCCACGCCAGCGCGGCGCCAATGAGCGCCATCGCGAAACCGGCGGCCGCGTCCGCAAAGTAGTGGTAGCGTCCGTAAACCGTGGAGATCGCGATCAGAGTGGCGCCGAAAAAGAAAAACCGCGCCGCCCTCTTGTGCTCGGGCATAGTGCGGCGAAGACCGATCGCGGCAGCATACGCCGCGGCGACGTGGCCGCTCGGGAAAACACTCGAATGGATGCTGTAATGGCCGAGAATCCACCAGTTGAATTCACGGAACACGCTCGTGTACGAGGGCAGGTCCTCACCAGGGAACAGAAGCCGCGGAGGCTGCGACGGCCAGAACGGGAACTGCGCGTAAGTCAGCAACACGCCGAGCAGAAGGATGAAGTCGAAATCGCCCGCCCGCTGCTGGCGCTTGTAAAGATAGAGCACCGCCAGCGCCAGCGCCGGCAGAATGTACACGGTCGAGTAAGCGATCTCCAGCAGGGCAGGGAACACCGGGCCCAGCGATTCGATCGCTCCCCGGAATCCGGCGCCCAGCAGAGCATGGTCCCACCCCACCCAGATCTGCTCCAACCGATGTGCGGGATCCGGAAGAATAAACATACCCATCTCCCGGAACGCGTAAAGGATGAACCCCATCGGAAGCCAGTCGCGAACAACGCTGAGCGCGGTGCTCGGCCGCCGGTAGTCGAAAACCGCCACGCCCGCATACGCCGCGGCCACCACGGCATTCCAAACAAGAATGCCCCGCCGCGACGAATCCGGAATCGGCATCAGGAGAGCCAGCGTAGCGGCGTAGCCCAGGAACAGAAGAATCAGCCACTCGACCGCCCGGAACAAATGCTTCCCCGGCCCATAGGTGGCATTCCTCATTCCTGTCTCCCGGCTCCTGGCTACTACTTCTATGATGCCCCCGGGAGCCAGCCGTGACAGGTCCTCAGTTTTTCGGGACCGCCTCGTCGTGCCACTTATGAACCATCGACGACAGTTCGTCAACCAGTTCCGGATGCTCGTGGCGGAGATTGGTGGTCTCGCCGGGGTCCTTGCTCAGGTCGGAGAGGAACAGGGCGTCGTCCCCGGTAAGCGGCTTGTGGCCGTCGGGAGTTCCGTCGTACGTGATGCCATCGATCACGAGTTTCCAGTTGCCGCGGCGCACGGCCAACTGCTTTCCGTTGGACCAGTAGATGGCTTCGTGCGGCGACTTGGCCTCGCCTTTGGCGACGGGCAGAATGTCGCGGCCGTCGATGACGCGGTCCTGCGGCGGCTCGACCCCGGCCAGCTTGCACGCTGTGGGCAGGATGTCCGCGGTCATGACGATTTCCTGCGACACCTGGCCCTTGGGAATCACGCCGGGCCAACTCATCGCGCCGGGCACGTGCATCCCGCCGTCGAAGACGCTGAACTTGTGGCCGCGGTACGGGGCGTTGCTGCCCGCGGTCGCCGGTTTCTGGTCGAGTCCGGCGCGGGCCTCCGTCGTCGCGCCGTTGTCGCCAAGGAAGAAGATGAGCGTGTTCTCGCGCAGGCCATGGCGGTCGAGCGCCGCCAGAATGCGCCCAACGCCGTCGTCGGCCGCCGACAGCATCGCCGCGTACATCTGCCGCTCGGGGCTGAGCGTGGGAAACCGCTCGACGTATTTTCGCGGAGCATGCATCGGGTAATGCACCGCGTTGAAGGCGGTGTAAAGGAAAAACGGTTCGGAGGCGTGGCCGTCGATGAACCCCACCGCTTCATCGGCGATCCGCTCCGTGATGTACTGCCCGTCTTCAAAGATCTCGTCGCGGTTGCGGAACAGGTCGTGATAGTTGACGTGGCGCGGTTCGCCCCAGTAAAAGCGATGCGAGTAGTAGTCCGTGCACCCGGCATGAAAGCCGTAGTAGTAGTCGAAGCCCTTCGCGTTCGGCACCGTGTCCGGTGTGTCGCCCAGGTGCCACTTCCCGATCGCGCCGGTCGCGTACCCGGCCGGCTTGAGCAGCGCGGGAATCAGAATTTCGCGCGTGTCGAGGTTGCGTCCGTTCTGCATCCCTGTGCGAAGCGGCGCGCGGCCCGTCAGCAACGCGGTCCGCGCCGGCGCGCACACGGGCGCGTTCGAGTACCAGTTCGAAAAATGGACGCCCGAGCTGGCGATCGAGTCGATATTCGGAGTCCGCAGGTCGGCCGCGCCGCGGAACCCCGTGTCGTGGCAACCGAGGTCGTCCATAAGAATGACCAGAATGTTCGGCTTGCCGGAAGCGGCAGGCCGCGCCGCGCCAGGGCGCGCAGCCAGGGATAAGGCCGAGCCGGCCAGAAGCGCCCGGCGGGATAAGTTGCTATCGATCATGATGAATGCCTTTCGTTAAAAGGATAGACGCAAGGCGAACTGGACTTCGCGATTCGGTACCGACGTGGAACTGATGACGCCGGAGTTGACTAAGTCGATCGCCGAAACCGGATTGGAGAACATGGGATGGTTGAACAAGTTGAAAGCCTCGGCGCGGAACTCGAGTTGCGTGGGCTTCTCGATCGGCAGCACGAAGGACCGGTGCAGGCCCAGGTCCACGTCGTTCTCTCCAGGCCCGGTGAGGATGTTGCGGCCCGAGTTGCCGAACACGTAAGGGGCCGGTGTCGTGAAGCAGGAGAGGTTGAAGTACTCTTGAAGCGTCGGGTTGGAAAGCGAACCGTTGCAGATCCGATTCGGCCGGCTGACGGTACCCGCGTTCGCGTTGTCGAACGGAAGCGTGACCGTAAACGGGAGGCCGCTCTGCACCTGGTATATGCCGCTGATTTCCCAGTGGCTGACAAGGGCGGAGGCGATCCCGTGATTGAGCGCAGCGTGGCCGCGGCCCAACGGGACATCCCAGATCCCGCTCAAAGTGAAGCGCAGCGGGACGTTGTTGTCGGAGACGCCGCGGTTGGCCGCCAGATCATAGCCGTTTTGAACGGTATCGCCGGCGCTGCAGCCGTCGCAGACGTCCAGCGCGGGATCCTGCAAATCGATGGCGCGCCCGTAGGTGAACGTGGTGAGAAATTCGAGCCCAGAGCCGAAGCGCTTCTCCAGCCGCGTGGACAGGCCCTCGTAGTTGCTCGTATCCCACGGCGCAATGCGCTTGATCGAGGCGTCCGTGTACTGGGCGAACGGCCGGCGCGTGTTGGGCGAACCCGGGCCGTTGGTCAGCGGCTGATTGGCGTCGTACTGGCCCCAGAGATGGGTGCCCGCATTGCCGACGTAGTTGGTGGACCAAACCATATCGAAGGGCAATTGCTTTTCGATGGTGAAGTTCCATTCCTGGACGTAAGGGGTCAGAGCCTGCTGGTTCCAGCTTACGAGCGGAGTCGTGGCCGAGGGCTTGAGGACAAACTGCGAGGGGGGCACCGGAGTTGGGCGGGGGATCGAGGCGTTTGGCGCGAGCAGGAACGCCGTGGCGGGGTTGAGTTGATCGCTGATCAGCGCGATGCCGCCGTAGCCGAAAAACGGAGGGTTGCTGGTCATGCGGCTGGTGACGCCAAGCCCTTCGTCCTGCGCGTAAAAAATTCCGTAGGAGCCGCGCACGACCAGGTCCTTCGATCCGGGAACCCGATAGGCGAAGCCCACGCGCGGCGCCCAGTTGTGGTTGTCCTGGTAGACCAGCGAGTCGGGCTTGGCGGGGTTGCCCGCGAACACCAGGTGGCCGTAAAGCGGATCCTGCGGATCGATGATGAAGTTGCCCATCTGATTTTTGGTCTCCGTGTACGGGAAAAACGTCTCGTAGCGGAGGCCAAGGTTGAGCGTAAGACGGCTGGTAACGGCCCATTCGTCCTGGACGTATTCGCCGAGATAGTAGCCGCGCTCGACGACATCGGCCACGGTGCCGGTGTTCGCGGTGTTGGCCAGCCCCAGCAGCATGTCGGCCACGCCGCTCCCCGTGCCGGCGCGGTGCTGCGGGTTCTGGCTGAAAACGCCGTTGAAGCCAAAGCTGCCGCGTCCGCCAAGAGCGGCGAACGTCGTCGGACGGATCGCTTGATAGTCGACGCCGAATTTGAGCTGATGCCGGCCCAGAGTCTTCGACACGTTGTCGGAGAGGTCCCACACGCCGGAACTCTTGGTGAGCGGGTCGTTGCCGCAGCATCCGGGCTGGGCGCCGATGGTGGCGTAGCCCGCAATGCCGAACGTCGGGATGCTGCTCTTGATGATGGGATCGAGCGAGCCGCTGATGATCTGGTCGTAGCCCAGGGTAGCGTCCTGGCTCAAGGTCAGCCGCGTCCAGCTAAGCCGGAATTCGTTCACCAGCGTTGGGCTGAACGTGCGCGTGTAGCCGTAGCCGATGCCTTCGCTGTCGATGGTCCGGTCCACCGGCGTCTGCGCCGGAGCCGGGAGCGCCGCGTTGGCGTCGGTTGCGGCTCGCGTGATCGAAAATCGAACGAACATGCTGTCTTCCGCCGAAACCTGGATGTCGCCGCGGAGGTCGGCGTTCTGGCTGGTCTGAACCTGCGGCGAGTTGTAGAGAAAATTGTTAGCCGCGCCGGGAAGGTTGGGGAGCGGGTACCGGCCGATCAGCGACCCTCCGACCGGGTTCAGCAAACTCGCCGGAATGGTGTTGTTGGGGAACGGAGTGCGCACGTAGCCGCTGCCGCTGGGGTTGGGGACGGTGCTGAAGGGGTTGTACACAGGCGTCGAGCCGAAGTTGCCCGCGCGCAGAGCGGCCGTGGGCACGGTGGAAACGTCGGTCCCCTCGCTGCCGATGTGCAGGCCTTCGTAAGCGCCGAAAAGCCAGGCTTTGTTTTTGATCATGGGGCCGCCCAGCGAACCGCCGTACTGGTTCTGGACGAGAAGCGGCTTATGCCCGTTGTTGGAGAAGAAATCGGCGGCGTCAAGCGCACTATTGCGCAGGAAGTCGTAGGCCGAGCCGTGCAGTTCGTTCGTGCCGGACTTGGTGATCGCGTTGACCACCGCGCCGGCGGAGGCTCCGAATTCGGCGGAGTAATTGCTCGTCTGGACGCTGAATTCGCTGAGTGCGTCGAGCGGGGGCCGAACCATGTCGCGGGCGCGGTTGTCCAGGCCGCGGAGGTAGTTCACGTTCCGCGCGCCGTCGAGCAGGAAGGCGTTCTGCAGGCCGGTGTTGCCGTAGGCCGAGAAGGTGTCGTCCCGGCTGCCGGCCGACGGCACGGCGCCCGCCGCGAGATTGCCAAGTTGGAGATAGTCGCGGCCGTTGAGCGGAAGTTGGATGATCTGCTGCCGGTCCATCACTTGGCTGAGCGTCCCGGATTTGTCCTCAACCAGCGGCGCTTGTCCGACCACGGTCACCGACTGGGCGGCAGTGCCGGGGTGCAGGGTGAGCCGGATATCCAGCACATCTCCGACATGGAGAACGATGCCCTTCTGCACCAGAGTGTCGAAGCCTTGGACCGAAACCTCGAGGTTGTAGGTATCCGGCTTGAGCAGCGGAGCGACGGCAATGCCTTCGGCGTTGGTGGCCAGCGTTCGGGCGATGTTACCTGTGAGCGCGCCTTTTACCACCACCTGGGCGTTCGGAATGACGGCTTCGCTGGTGTCGCTTACCGTCACCTGAATCTCGCCGGTCGAAGTCTGCGCGGGCGCGCGCGAAGCGAGCCCGAGCAGCGCGACGAGCGGCAACAGCGCCCCAATGGCCGGCCGGCGAAAACGATAGTCACGAAGCATATACCCTCCTCAGACCCTAAACGGTGAGTTTGAGCCGGATGAAAGGCGCGGACAAGGGGTTTTCACTGGGAAAAACAGGACGGAAGTCCGTGAAAACGCGGTAACTAGCGCGTGGGTGCGGAGATGGCGCGCGATGCGGCGATGCGCATGGTCCAAGGGGCGTCGCCGATGGCGCGGGCTTCGACCAGGAGTTCGAACCAGGGAACGGACTTGGGAGAACCCGTGCGAAACAGTTGAAGTATGGTGTCGAGCGAGTCGGCGCGGGTCAGAAAGAGACTCGCGGCTTGTGTCGAGGCGCTGTGCGGACCTCCGGCGAGGAGGACGCGGTTGCCCGGAGAGAGGCCCGGCAGATAGGCGAGGCGAGCGTAGCAGACGTCGGTTTTGGTCGAGGGGTCGGTGAAGTTGTAGTACTCGGATTGTTCACCGGGGCGCGGGTGTCGATTGACGATGTGGGAGCGGTGGGTCGTGGGGTCGACCACGATCTGGAAGTTAAGGGTACCGTCGAAGAGTTGGACCCAGGGGTCGCCCCAGGGCCCGGAAATGAGCAGCGCGTTGTCCCGCTCGAAATCCTTGACGGACAGCGTGCGGGGATGGCGGACGGACAGTTCCGAGGGTGGGACGACCTGAGCGAAGTGAGGAATCAGACGGAGGACGAAGCCCTGCGTGAGTTCGAGGTCGAAAAACTCTTTGGAATTGGAGGCGATGACCGGCGGTAGACCGCGAAGGCCCTCGGGAGTCAAAAACTGGCGGTTGATATAGTCCTCGAGCTGGACGGGGCGGCCGGTGAGATTTTGGTAACGTTGCAGGTCTGCGTCGGGGACGACGACGAGGAGGCGCTGGCCGGGGGAAGGGTCAAGGAGGTCGAGCAGGCAGCGTGGCTGGGTGTGGGCGGCGGCGGACGGAGCGGTGCGCCGTCCGAGGAGAAAGGCGCCGGCGAGAAGCAGCAGGAAACCGGCGGCGAGCGCTGCGAGCGACAGCGGTCGTCTGAACTTGCGAGAAGCAGGAACAGCATGGGTGGGTTCGGCGGCAACAAGCGCGAGCGAGTAAGAACCCTTGGGGATGGCGAGGCGGTATGCGGCGTTGGCGCCCGGGCCGGAATAATATTCGTCGAGCTTGGCGCGGAGTTGGCGGACGTTGGAGCGGACGATGTTGTCCTCGGCGGCGCTGTAGTTGGCGGGGCGCGAGAAAACGCGCTGGCCGATAATGGGTTCTTTCAGCGACTCCGTGTCGCCCTTGATGGTGTTATCGGCGATGTAAGTGAGCAACTGCCGGAGGCGCGGCGAGCGTTGGAAGGAGGGACTGGAGAGAACATCCTGGACGGCGAGGCGGAGCGGCTGAGCGGCCGTTTCCGAAAGTTCGGCGAGCGGGTCGTGACTGAGGGGCGGCGCGGCCATCGGGAGCGAAAACCAGGGTGCTCCCTATCATATCTCCGTTGATAAGGTTTTTACTCCATCGACCACTGGTCGCCGACGGAGGCGACGGTGAGGCGATGGGAGTCGCCTCCAATGGCGTTGGCGAAGCGCTCGATGGGCTCGGTCCGGCCTTCGCGGCTGAGGCGGAAGGTCTGGTGGTGGACCGGGAGGAGAAACTCGGCGCCGCTCTGGTTGGCCATGGCGAGCGCCTGTTCCGGGTTGCAGTGGACGTGAATCCACGGGTCGTAGGCGCCGATGGGAACAATGGCTAAGTCGACGCGGCGGTGGGTGCGGAGGGCGCGGAACGTGTCGGTGTAGGCGGTGTCGCCACCGAACA
Organism: Bryobacterales bacterium; assembly: GCA_027459465.1. GTDB lineage: Bacteria > Acidobacteriota > Terriglobia > Bryobacterales > Bryobacteraceae > JAJYKC01. The sequence goes on from DAIDIH010000169.1 coordinate 38,624, forward strand.
CGACGCGGCGGCGCGGGCTTTCAACATGGTAGCCGTTGTAGCCGCGGTAAATGTCGGTCTGAACGCGGGCGCCCCAGTGACGGACGCGGAAGGCGCGGATCTTGAGAGGGCCGACGCGGATCGATTCGTCCCAGCCGAGTTCGTGGACCGCCCTCCAGCGCCTGGGGCGGAGCAGGTCGGCCGTGCTCGATGCGGTGACGATGGTTGTGTTCAGGCTTTCGAACCGGCGGAGAGTGGGTTTGTCGAAGTGGTCAAGATGAGCGTGAGAAAGGAGGATGAGATCGACGTGCGGCATGGCCTCCGGGCCTTCGAGGGCGGGTTCGACCAGGCGCTTGGGACCGAGCGTGACGGCGCCGAACTTGAAGCCGCAGCGGGGGCCGAGGACGGGATCGGTGAGAACCGTGAAGCCGTCGATGCGGAAGAGTACGGTGCTGTGGCCGAGCCAGGCGGCATGCAGCCCGTCGCCGGACCAGCGGTGCAGATCGGGGCGCCGGGGGGCGGGTTGGACGCCATCGCGCCGGCCGCGTTGCACTTCGCGCCAGGCGGTTTTGAGAAGTCCTCGGGGAATGGTCGGAAAAACAGGAGGGGTACGGTTTACGGCAGGTTGCATTACAGCCTTTATCTTTATGATGCCGCAGGCAGGGAGAGGGTTGCCGAAACGGCCTCGGGTGAGAGTTTTCACCGCCGGCCGGAACCAGATTCTATATGCTGCGAGCGTTGGCGTGTGGCTTGGTGTTTCTGCTCGCCTGCCAGGCCGGCGGCGTTCCGGGCTCCCGGCTCGAGTATGTCGGAGGCACGATTTCCGAGATCCCGCAGGGGTGCAGCGGCCGCGGGCAGGTGACCGACGACGTCTATTTTGTCTTTTATTCTCATAAAGCTAGCTGGCGAATCCCGTACGAGAGCATCGACTTTATCGAATACGGGCAGAAGGTAAACCGAAGGTACCTGACCGCGGTGCTCATCTCGCCGCTGTTCCTGCTGGCCAAGAAGCGCGAGCACTTTCTCACCGTGGGCTACACGGACGACAAGGGGCGCCATCAGGCGATGGTGTTCCGGGTCGATAAGGATGGGATCCGCACGATGCTGGTGGGCCTGGAGGCGAAGACGGGCAAGCGGATCGACTACCAGGACGACGAGGCGCGAAAGGCGGGTAAAGGATGACAGCGGGACTGTGGGTGCTGGTGCTCCTATTTTCCGATCCGCCGGCGAAGACGTCACCTCCGCCGAAACCCCCGGTGGCGGCGGCGGCGATTCCGCCGGATGACGAGACCACGAAGATGCTCGCGAAGGTGCGGCGCATATATGTGGATACGCTGACCGGGGGCGACGAGGCGCTGCAGTTTCGCGACATGGTGATGAGCAGCCTTGAGCAGACCAAGACCTTCCTGGTGACGGAGAATCCGGACAAGGCGGATGCGGTGCTGAAGGGCGCCGCCGACGACCAGGTATTCACCGACTACCACGACTCGGAGGAAAGCATCGGGGTGCATGCGCAGGAGAGCCACGCCAGCGGATGGAGGGACCGGTACGACGGCGGCAACAACGCGAACTCGCACGGGATCGGGATGACGGACAGCGACGCGGTGCACTCGGAGGAGCGGAAGCACGAGGCGTTCGCCGCGCTGCGCCTGGTGGACCGGGACGGGGACGTGATCTGGTCCAGCACCCAGGAGAGCCTGGGGGGCAAGTATGCCGGGGCTTCGGCGGATGTGGCGGCGCGGATCGCGAAGCAACTGGCGGCGGACTACCGGCGGGCCAAGGCGGTGGCCGCGGGGGTAAAGCCGCCGCAAGCGCCGTAAATACCGGGTCATCCGGACCGGCGTATGCTGGTCTCCATGGGACGCTGGTTTTTGCCGGCGGTGTTGTGCGTGGGCACTTTGGCCGCGGACAAGGACCCGGCCGCGGCGGCGAAGGCGCGGCGGACGGAGGCTTTGAACCACGCGCATGCGCTGGGGGATCGGTTCGGGAAGTTTCGCGACCCAATCGTGAGCGCGGAGGCGGAGGGGACGCTGGCCTCGGTGGTTTGCCCGTATGAGCATGCTTACGCGGTGAGTTTGTTCGAGCGGGCGCTGGGGCAGTTGCGGGATCAGGATCCCGGGGCGGGCGACAGCGGGCATGCGGCGTTTCAGTTCGCGCGGAGCGGGGTCTTGCGGGACGCCGCGCAGTGCGACGCGAAACTGGCGGCGAAGCAGGTGCAGGGCGGAGCGGACCTGGCTACCGCGATGAGTCTTGCCTTGAGCAATCCGGACGCGGCGGCGCAGATGGCAGCGAGCGCGGCGGCGAGCGAACTGGACCATCAGCAGATGTCGTCGCTGTTCTTTGTTCTGCAGATGGTGCGGGCGAAGTCGCCGGCGGCGGCGGACCAGATTTTCCTTCAGGCGCTGCAGACCATCGATGCCGGTCCAACGTTTTCGCCGATGACGTTTCTGACGCTGGGCAATTACTTGTTTGGTCCGCTGACGAACGGGCAGATGGGCGATGCGATTTCGTACCGGTCGGTTGGAGGCGTGCCGACGGTCGACATCACGGCCAACCGCAGCGGCGCCACGGCGGCGCTGGCGAGGCCGTATCTGGAGACGGCGCTCGATCTGCTGAACCGGCCGCTCGCGCCCGCGGCAGGTGGGGATTCGATGGAGAGCGACTCGGCGCAAACGCGTTACGCGATGGCGTACCAGTTAGTGCCGAAGGCCCAGCAGTTCGCGCCGGACTTAGTGAGTGCGTTTCAAAGCGCGATGGCGACGCTCGAGGCGAACCTGCCCGATTCGTTCCTCGATCCTTCGACGTTCAGCGGGCTGGGAACGTCGCTCGAAGACGACTCGGCCACACAGAAAGCAATCAGCGCGGACTCGACGGACCCGAAGACGAAGGATGAACTGCGGCTAAATGCGATTTCGAATTTGTACCGCGGAACCGACACGGCGAAGATGCGGGAGTTGGCGCGCGGGATGGACGATGCGGACGCGAAGGCGAAGGTGATGGACTTGATCACGTTTCGCGAAGGGACAATCGCGATTGAGAAGAAAGATATGGCCGGGGCGAGGAAAGCGATTGCGGCGCTGGGTCCGAGCGGGAAGCGCGGGTTGCTCGAATTAGCGCTGGCGCCGTTGATCAAGGAGCATGATCAGAGTTACCAGACTTACTCGCAGGCGATTCGGGATGCGGCTTATGCCCCGATGATGCTTACTCCGAACTTACTGCTGGCGGCGGCGTGGGGACTTAGCGGGCTTGATGCGGATTATGCGATGGGTGTGCTGGCGTCGGCGGTAGATGCTTACAACGAGCTGGACCGGAAATATCCGCGGCTTGCCACGCGCGGCCAGACTTGGCTGAGTACGGGCTCCGTTGGAACGGCCAAAGCCAGGGATGACGAACCTCCGCCGGGGCGGAGCGGGGAAGTGATTCAAGCCTCGACGGAGTTCGTGACTACGCACAGTGTGAGAGGCGGATTCCCGCTGAAGATGCCGGAGGGATTCGAAATGAACCAGGCGCTTGGGCCGCTGGCGGTGCGGAATGCCGAGCGCGTGCGGGCGATTGTGGAAGGACTCGAGTCCGAGCAAAGGCAGGCCGCGGCGCTGACGTGGCTGGTTGAAACCGAGCTGCGGGCCGCGTTTCCGAATCGGCCCGCGGCGGCAGATTCGGGAGGCAGGTGAAGACGTCGGTATTTTGCGGAGTGAGCGTGGACGGGTTTCTCGCCCGGCCGGACCACGGGCTTGATTTCCTGGATACGGGCGGGCAGGAACCGCACGGCTTCGACGAGTTTTACTCGAGCGTCGATGTCATTGTGATAGGCCGAAAGACATTCGATGTGGCGCTGAGTTTTGGCCAGTGGTATTACGGTCCAAAGCCGGTGGTGGTGCTGAGTAGCCGTCCGGTCGATTTTTCGGCGGTTAAGGGCGGCGTGGTTGAGCAGATGTCGGGAGAACCGGCGGAGATTGTAACGCAGCTTGAAGCCCGTGGCTATAAGCATGCTTACATCGATGGTGGAATCACGATTCAGCGGTTTCTGGCCGCTGGAATGATCGACCGGCTTATAGTTACGCGCGTGCCGGTGCTCGTCGGCGCGGGGATTCCGTTGTTTGGCCCGCTGCCGCGAGATATCAAGCTGCGCCATGTCGCCACCCGTACTTACAAGGGCGGCTTAGTGCAGAGCGAGTACGAGATCGACCGCGGTTAGCCGCCGGCGTGAAATTGTGTGGGCTACCGAAGGCCGGGAGTTGTTGGCGGGGTTTCTTGCAGTTGTGTCGATTGCTTGCGGTGCGTCGGAGGCGGAGCGGAGTGCGCTGCGGCAGCACGCGGCCACGACGAGCGTCGCGACCTGGTCGGTCATCGTCGATATGACTGCCGAAAGGGGGACTTACCGGGTCGGGCTTACCTTTATTACCCTGGCGAAAGGAAAGATTTATCTGGTTGTTATCGGGCAGCCTGCGCCCGGAGGGCGGGCCGGTTAGTTAGCCGCCGGCGATGGCGCCGATGACTAAGAAAGGTTCGCGGCCGGCGAGGACGGGTTGGGGGAGCGGGGTGTCGATGGACTCGAAGGACAGGTCTTCCTGGCAGGCGAAGAAGCGGATGAAGGGGCGGCGCTGGAGCGTGGTGTGGTCGCGGATGGTTCCGAGCAGCGGCGGGTAAGCGGCTTCGAGGGCGTCGAGGAGGGTGCGCTGGGTGGGCGTACCCTCCACGTGGATTGTAACTTCGCCTTTGACGCGCGCCAGCGTGCGTAAGTGGGCGGGTAATTCGACTCGGATCGCCGTGCTCACTTCAGCGTTTGGACCTCGATGGAAAGAACGGCCGGGAGATGTTCGACGATTGAAGTCCAGGTGTCGCCGGAGTCGGGGGAGACGAAGACCTGGCCGCCGGTGGTGCCGAAGTAAATGCCGCAGGAGTCGAGCGAATCAACGGCCATGGCGTCGCGGAGCACGTCGACGTAGCAGTTATCCGGCGGGAGGCCTTTGCTAAGCTCTTCCCATTCGTTGCCGCCGGTGCGGCTGCGCCAGACGCGGAGTTTGCCGTCGATGGGAAAGTGTTCGGAGTCGCTCTTGATGGGGACGACGTAGAGGGTTTCGGGTTCGTGGGCGTGGACGTCGATGCAGAAGCCGAAGTCGGTGGGTAAGTTGCCGCTGACTTCGGTCCAGGCATCGCCGGCGTTGTCGGTGCGCATAACGTCCCAGTGCTTCTGCATGAACAGCGTGCCGGGGCGGGAGGGGTGGAGGGCCATGTGATGGACGCAGTGGCCGACTTCCGCGGTGGGGTCGGGGATGTACTGGCTGCGCAGGCCCTGGTTGATGGCTTTCCACGTCGCGCCGCCGTCGTCGGTGCGGAAGGCGCCGGCCGCGGAGATGGCGATGTAAATGCGCTGGGGGTTGGAGGGATCGAGGAGGATGGTGTGGAGGCCGAGTCCGCCGGCGCCGGGCTGCCAACCGGCGCCTGTGCCGTGATTGCGGAGGCCAGGGAGTTCCTGCCAGGTCTGGCCGCCGTCGGTGGTGCGGAAGAGAGCGGCGTCCTCGACGCCGGCGTAGACGGTGTCGGGATCGGTGAGGGAGGGTTCGAAGTGCCAGACGCGCTTGAACTCCCAGGGATGCGGCGTGCCGTCGTACCATTTGTGAGTTCCGGGCGTGCCGTCATAGGCGAACTTATTGCCGACGGTTTCCCAGGTTTTGCCGCCGTCGTTCGAGCGTTGGACCATCTGGCCGAACCAGCCGGAAGACTGCGAGGCGTAGATGCGGTTCGGGTCGGCGGGTGAGCCTTTGAGGTGATACAGTTCCCAGCCCGCGAATTGCGGGCCGTTGACGGTCCAGTTCTTTCGTTTGCCGTCGGATTCCAGGATGAACGCGCCTTTGCGCGTTCCGACTAATACGCGGACTGAACTCACTTTTCTCCTCCTGATTTGCGCTTGGCGCGGGTTGATTTGCGGCCGCCGTTTGGGGACGGGGGCGGAAAGGGGTTGCGGGTTGGTTTGGCGCCGCCGTTCGAGAACGGGGGCAGAAAGGGTTGGGGATCGCGGTCCTGCCAACGGCGGCGGACTTCGGCGAGGACGCCGGCGCGATTTTGTTCCATTTGGGCGATGACGGCGCATGGCGCGCCGGTTTCTTCGTGCTTTGCGCCCCAGATGAGTAATTCGAGTAACACAGGGGCGAGGTCGATGCCTTTTTCGGTGAGGCGGTAATGGATGCTGCGGGCGTCGGCATCCGTGGATTCGGCGGTGATGATGCCGCGGGCCTGGAGATTGCGGAGGCGTCCGGCGAGGATGTTCGATGCGATCCCTTCGCCCGAGGTCTGGAACTCCTTGAAAGTTCGGTAGGCGCGCACCATAAGGTCCCGAGTGATGAGCAGCGACCAGCGATCGCCGAAGATCTCCAAGGAGACACTCACCGGGCAGCCGGAGCGGGGCTTTTTCTGCCTTCCAGCCACGGGAGACAGAGTAACCGAATTACTTGCGGAATGCAAGTAAAAGTTGTTCTCCGGCAAAAAAGCCCCGGACCGCGGGGAATGGCGCGCGGTCCGGGGCGGGGGCGAGGGTTGTGGGGAATCAGTCTCTGCGGCCGCGGCGGAAGCCGTCGACGGTCCAGATGGTGACGTTGTTGGCGTTGTCGTCGACGGCGGCGAAATAGAGGCGGTTGCGGAAGAAACCAATGTTTAGGCCGAAGGAGCCGCCCTGGTTGGGGTCGACGGAGAGTTCGGTGACGAATTTACCGCCCGGGGTGAATTCGACGAGTTCGCTGGGCTGGGTTGGGTCGCCGTTGATCACGTCGCTGTTGGCGACGATGAGGTCGCCGTTGGGGGCGAGCGTCATGCCGAGTGGGCCGTGCAAGTGGGTCTGGTCCTGATAGACGACGTAGCCCATGGGGCCGGGCTCGGTCATTTTGCCGGCGTTGGCGACGCCGATGATCGAGTTTTCGAAGCTGGCGGCGACGTAGAGGGTATCGCGGAAGGCGTCATAGGCGAGGCCGGTGGGGCCTACTTCGAGGGCGGCGGGGTCGCCGCGGTGGTTGAAGCCGGTGGCGATGACGATGGCGTCGCTGAGGTTGACGTGTTCGGAGGTGAGCGAGATATCGATGCGGGAGATGGTTCCGTTCAAGACGTTGGAGACGAAGATCTGGGCGGTGGAGCCCATGTCGTTGACGGTGAGGTCCCAGGGGCCGTCGACAATCTGGCTGTTGGCGTACGTCCAGACGACCTTGCCGGAGGCGTCGATGGCGAGGATGGAGCCGGCGGCGGCGGTTGCGGAAGTGCCGTCGGAGGTAGGGAAGCTGGCGACGATGACGAGGCCGCCGCGGAGGACCTGGAGTCCGGTGGAGAGGCCGGGACTGCTCTGGCCCTGGAAGAAGAGAGACGGTTGGCCGTCGCGGATGCGCACGATGGTGGTGCCCGTGCCTTGGAGGTTCTGGCTGTTATTGAAATTCGAAATCAGTAGATCGCCCTCGCGCAGCATGCCGGTGCCTTCAAAGCCCTCGGGGACGAAGGAGACGCCATAGGGATTGACGTCGCCGTTGGAGGGGACGGTGGAGACGGTGGCGGAGAAATCGAGGTTGCCAAGAATCGACGGGTAACCTGGCTCCTGCGCCTGGACGAAGGGGGCGGAGAGGGCGGCCAAGGCGGCGGCGAACAGGAGGTGAGAGGCGGTGCGGCGGGCGAAGCGCCGGGCCGGAGTGACTCGCGCGGGACCGGCCGGCGAGTGGGACGAGATTCGATTGCGCATAGTGTTGCTCCTCATGGTTGATCAAAGTTCTGCCATGCCACGCGTTTTCGTTTGCATTTCGTTTCGCGTTGGTTGACTTTTCGAGAGTAAATGGGGTGGGGGCAGTAAGTCGTAAATTGCGGGTTAGATTTTCGTTAAATGACCGGCGGGGGAAAGTTGGGGCTGAGAAGCGAGTTACCACTGGCGGGGAGGGGAAGGGTGGGGAGTCTGGCTTTCCGCGCTGAGGCGGGCGAGGAGTTCGAGGAATTCGAGGAAGGAGTTGAAGTGGCCGGAGCGGCCGGAATCGATGTGTTCGAGGCGGCCGCGGAAGATGTCGCGGCTGTCAACGGGTTCCGAGCGGAGTTGGAGGACGAAGTCAGTGTGCATGCGCGCTCGCTGTGGATCGACGCGGAGTGCCGATCGTCTCACTTCCAGAGTAGGCGCGGGGCGGGAGGGAGTCGTAAAGTTTGGGTTAAGAATGAGTAAAACGGAGGGCGCGATCGAGCAGGTTTGAGCGGAGGGGATGGGAATCGGGCAGGGAAGCGGCGAGGCGGGTGAGGGAGCCGGCGGCGGCGGAGCGGCGGGAATCGGCTTCGGAGGAATCTCCGCGGGAGTGGGCGAGGGCGGCGGCGAGATCGTGGAGGCGCCATTCGGCGAGTGGGGCTTGGGCGCCGTCGAGGGCGAGGGCGCCCTGGGCGAGGTGGCGGCGGGCCTCGTCGTGGTTGCCGGCGGCGAGAGCGGCGCGGCCGAGGGAGGAGTAAGCGAGAGTGAGGTAAGTGCGCTGGCCGGAGCTGGAGGCGAGATCGCGAAGGATGAGGGCTTCGCGGGCGGCGTCGGCGGTGCAGCCGCGGGCGAGGTACAGCTCGGCGCGGGCATGGCGGAAGGGCATGCGGAAGATCCAGTCGAGGCAGTAGGGTCCGGATTCGGTGTCGCGGAGGACCTGGAGGAGGCATTGGCGCGCCTCGGCGAGTTCGCCGAGGCCGAGGTGGGCCTCCCCAAGCATGGTGAGGGCGATGAGACGGGGGAAACCGGGGCGGGCTTTGGGTAGGGATTTGAGGCAGATGTCTTTGGCGCCGGCGAAATCGAAGGCGTGAGCGTGGAGGCGGGCGAGGACGAGGTTGAGGACGACTTCGCCGGTCGTGGTGCCGTTGCGGATGGCGAGATCGAGGCCCTGGTGGAGGACGTGGAGGGCTTCGCCGAGGCGGCCGAGGTGGAGGAGGGCCCAGGCCTGGAAGTAGAGGCAGGAGATGTAAAGGAAGGCGTCGCCGGTATCGAGGCCGAGGCGCATGCCTTCGCTGGCCACGTCGCAGGCCTCGTGTTCCTGGGAGCGGTAGCAGAGGAAGAAGGAGTAAGACATCAGGTGGAGGCCGAGGCAGGCGGTGTCGCCGGCGGCTCGCGCGGCTTCGACAGCGGCGGCGACGTCCTGGAAGTGGCTATCGCTCCAGCCGAGGAGGCGGATGTGGCGGCTGGCGTAGTAGCCGCGGGCCTGAATATGGAGGCCTGGGGTGGGCAGCGAGAGGCTGCGTTCGACGGCGCGGGCGGCGACTTCGAGGCTGCGATGGTGGTCGGTCCAGAAGAAGACGGCGCTGAGTTTGAGGAGGGCGGCGACTTCCCAGTCCGGGCGTTGGGCGTTTTGGGCGAGGGTGATGAGGCGCTGGCAGGTGGCGATGGCGCCGTCGTAGTCGTCGAGGGCGCGGAAGAGGGTGCCGCGGTCGTCGAGGATCTGTTGTTCGGCTTCGAGGCGGTCATCGGGCGGGAGGTGGTCGAGCAGGCGGAGCGCGTGGGTGAGGTAGTCGAGGGCTTCGCGGTTGGCGCAGCGGCCGGCGGCGGAGGTAGCGGAGCGGCGGAGGTAGCGGATGGCGCGGGGGAAGTCGCGGCCCTGTTCGAAGTGGACGGCCAGTTCGGCGGCGATTTCGTCGAGGTGATCGGAGTACTCGTTCTCCTGGAAATCGCCGATGCGCTTGTGGAGCGCGGCGCGGCGGGGTTCGGGGAGCGAATGATAGAGGACGTGCTGATAGAGGATGTGGGTGAAGGCGTAGCGTTCGAGGAGGGAGCCGTCGGAGATCTGGATGGTCTTGGCGGGGCGGAGGAACTGGCCGCGGCGGGACAGATCCTGGCAGACGGATTCGATCAACGGGATGCCCGCGCCCAGGCCGCCGTTGATGGTGCGGGTGGAGAACTCGAGGCCGGCGACGCTGGCGACGGTGAGGACGTGCTGTTCGTCCGGAGTGAGCCGTTCAATCTGTTTTTCGATCAACTGGCGGAGGCTGTCGGGGATGCCGAGGCTGACGGCGAGGGCGGGGGCGGCGAGCCGCCAGCCAGTGGGAGCGCGGAGGATCTGGTTTGTCGAGACGAGGTAATCGACGACGTTGACCAGGAACAGGGGATTGCCGTCGGTGCGCTGGTGGATGAGGGTGGCGAGTTCGGGGGGGAAATCGGAGGCGGGGAAACGGAGGGCGAGGTAGCGGGCGACGGCGGCCGGAGAAAGGAACTCGAGGGGCAGTTCGGTGCAGCGGTGGTGAATCTGAAGTTCGCGTTTGAGCGAGCGGAGAGGATGGTGTTTGACGATGACTTCGGCCGGACGGAACGTGCCGAGCAGAAGGAGGCGGGCGGGTTGGCGGCCGCGGGCGAGGTGGGCGATGAGGTCGACGGTGGAGACGTCGGACCAGTGGAGATCTTCGAGGAAGAAGACGAGCGGGATTTCGGCGGTTAAGGCTTCGATGGCTTCGGCGATTTCGCGGAGCATACGTTCTTTTGGGGCGCCGAGGATTTCCCGTTTGAGCTCATCGCGGTTTGCTTCGGCGACGAGAGAGGGCATTTGGACGAGCCAGGTGGGGGCGTGCAGGCGAAGGATGGGGAGAAAGCGTTCGCGGCCGGGCTGGCGGCAGAGTTGGGCGAGGGCGGTGAGGACGGGGAAATAGGGTTCGCCCTCGCCGAAGTGCTCGATGCAGTGGCCGTGGGCGATCCAGACGTTGGGGGACGCCTCGAGGCGGCGGGCGAAGGCTTCGACGAGTGTGGTTTTTCCGATGCCGGTTTCTCCGGTGAGGAAGACGATCTGACGTTGGCCTTCGAGGGCGCGGGCGAGCAGATCGTCGAGCTGGGCCAGATCCGGTTCCCGTTCGATGGGCTGGATGCGGGGATCGAGGGGGAGCGGCCCGCCTGGGGAAAGGATCTCGCCGATGAAGCGGTAGCCGCGGCGGTGGAGGGTTTCGAGGAAGCGGGGCGCCTTGCTGGTATCGTTGAGGGCGCGGCGAATCTCGGCGACGGAGACTTTCAAGACGCCTTCGCCGACGTGGGTATCGGGCCAGACGGCATCGAGGAGTTCGTTTTTCGTGACCAGGCGGCCGGGGTTTTCGAGCAGATAACGCAAGACGGCAAAGGCTTTCCGGCTGAGTGGGATGGTTTTGACGCCGCTCGTGAGGGCTTCGTTCGCCGGTTCCAGACAGAACGGAGGGAAGACAATTGGGGCGGGGGCGGGCAAGCGGAGGTTCTCTGTGGTATTCTATTTGATCTTTTGCTTGCGGTTGGAGGGGTGGGGAAGCCCGGAACGACAGAGGGGCGGCGTGGAGCCGGTTGAGCTCCACGCCGCCCCTCGATCCGGGTCCGGGGTTGTGGTTTAGAAGTAGTAGCGCAAGGAGAGTTGCAGGTTGCGCGAGAGGCCGGTCTTGCCGGTCACGTCGCCGAACTGGGAGGACGTGGGGTTCAGGTTCACGCCACCGAGGTTCGGGTGGTTGTCGACGTCGTAGGCTTCGGCGCGGAACTCGACGCCGGTACGTTCGTTGATGGCGAATATTTTGAAGAGGCCGAGGTTCCAATCGACGAAGCCAGGCTGGTAGATGGAGTCGCGGACACCGTTCTGGAGGACGAAGGTACCTGCTGCGGGCGGGGTGAAGATGGGCGCGCCGCTCGAGTTGGTGGGGCTGAACCACTTTGATCCGCCGCCGGTGGGACCGGCGAAGCCGCCGATGATGGAGGGGCTGCCGCTCATGGCCCAGTACTGGCCGTTGCCGCTGCAGCCGATGTTGCCGACTTCGCCGACGCCCGCGTAGTCGTTGTTGTAGACGACGCTGCAAGGCGTGCCGGTCTGGGCCTGGAAGATGGTGTTAATCGTCCAGCCGCCCAGCATCTTCTCGGTCAGGTTCTTGGCTCCCTTGAAGAAGGGCAGCTCATAGCTGAGGGTGAGGATGCCGACGTTCCGGGTATCGAACGTGGACGGTCCCCAGAGGTTGCTGGTGTTGTAAGTGTCGGGAACGATGTCGCGATAAGCGGAGGTGCTATCCATGCTTTTGGAGAGCGTGTAGGCGAAATCGAACATGATGCCGTTGCTGAAGCGGCGGTTCAGATCCATTTGCAGGGAGTTGTAGCGCGAGGTACCCGCGCTTTGCTCCTGCTGGATGGCGGCGTAGCCTTTGTAGGGACGCAGATAATTGGCGCTGACGCCGGGGTTGGCGAGCAGGGCGCCGACGGTGGGTTGGTTGATGTCGAAGACTTCCCACTCGTTTACGCCACGGTTACCGACGTAGGCGGCCTGGAGGACCAACTTCCAGGGGAGCTGCTGCTGGACGGTGAAGTTCCAGCTATAGATCTCGGGCGGCTTGGTGTTCTGCGCGTAGGTGGTGAGAGTAATGGGAGCGGCGATGTTCGCGTTGAGCGCCGCGCCGGGGTTATTCACCGATACGTTGGTGACGGTGACGAAGGGCTGGAAGGGTGAGTTGCCGCCGGGGAAGACGTTGTCAAGCACCGGATTGTGGGTGACGAAGGCGCCGAAGCCCGCGCGGATGACGGTGTTATTGGTGGCCTGATAGGCGATGCCGAGGCGGGGCTGGAACATGTTATAGGTGTTGACGTAGCCCTGCGGCAGGTTCGGGTTGAACAGGCCGTTGTAAGTGGTGGTGCCGGCTTCGGTGACGCCGTGGCCGAGAGCGTTGCTCGGGAACCCGCTTATGCCGGGGATGACGACGCCGTTGTACTGGTTGCCGGTGCCGACGAAGACGTTACCGTTGGCCGGGTTAAGCCGGACGGCCTGGGACGTGTTATATAGCGACGGATCGAAGTAATCGGCGTTGCCCCAGAGAGCGTGGTAGGGAGGCGTGATGGTGTCGCGGACGCCGTATTCGATTGTGAGTTTCGGGGTGACTTTCCAGGAGTCCTGGGCGAACCATTCCCAGAGGTTACTGCGCCAGATGGTGTATGCGCGGGGACCGATTTCGGTGTAGCTGTCGGCGAGGCCGAGAGCCAAGTTGGCGATGCCGACGCCGGAGGTTGCGCCCAAGCCGGAACGGGCGTCGGTGAACTGGAACGTACCGTTCTGATTGCTGCTGCCGCCGGGGACGGTGGCTACGTTGATCTGGTCGCGATCGTCCTCACCGCTGCGGTCGAAGTAGAGACCGAACTTGAAGGTGTGGTTGTTCCAGACCTTGGTCAAGCTATCGGAGTAAGTCCAGTAGATGCCCTGGGAGTGGGACGGATACGGGCCACCGGAGAGGCCATAGAACCCGGGAATCTGGACAGTGGGAATCTTACCGTTGATATCTTTGCCCTGGGGGAAGATATACGGATAGTCGATGCCGAACTGAGACCGGTCGAAGCCGGGCTTGGTGGTGTCGACGGGGATGTAAACGTCGTCGACGCTAAGGGTGGCGCGGGCCTCGTTGACCATAGTCGGGCTCATGGTATAAGTCCAGCCGATGGCGTTGGTCTGGTTGGGACGCTTGAAGTACTTGCTGGTGAGGCCCGAGCCCTGGTCGAAGGGCTGGTACTCGAACCAGCCATAGTCCTGGCGGCGGATCTCGATGTGGTTCTTGTCGTTCGGGATGATGTCGCCGTTGTAGTTGCCCTGATTCTGGTTGATGGGGTGGGCGGCCTGGGCGATCCAGTTCTGTGATCCAGAGAGGAAGCCTGGCGTGGGGCCGGGGTAAGCGTTGAGGATGGCCATGCCGTTGTGGCTGAGTTGGCTCTGAGGGATGACATTGCCGGGGTAGGGCACGCAACTGGCGGAGCCTTTCGCGGCGCAGGTGCCGGGTTCGTAGATGGGAGTTACGCCCTTGTACCAGGGGTTGGGGCCGAGCAATTCGCTGAAATTGCCCTGACGCATGAGGGCGGTGGGGACGGCCTGGGTCTGGGTGTCGGTGTAGCGGTAACGCGTCCACTGATCGGCGATGAAGAAGAAGAACTTATTCCGCCACTTATCGAAGACGCCGGGGATCGCGACGGGGCCCCCGATGCTATAGCCGAACTGGTTATAGCGGAACGGCGGGGCGAAGTCGGTACTCTTGCTCAGGTTGCGGCCCCACTGGTTGGCGTTCATGTCGGAGTTACGGAAGTATTCGAAGGCGTCGCCGTGGAACTGGGAGGTGCCGCCTTTGCTGACGATGCGGACCTGGCCGCCGCCGGAGCCACCGTATTCCGCGGAGAAATCCGTAGTGAGAACCTGAATTTCCTGGGTAGAGTTGACGATGGGGACGGTGATGCTAGTGCCGTTGCCACGGGTGCGGGTGGCGGGAGCGCCGTCCTGATAGATCATGGTGTCCATCTGGCGGGTGCCGTTGATGTTGAGGCCGGCGTTGGTCAGGCCGAAGTTAAAGTCGCCGAAACTGGCGCCGCTGCGGACGCCGGGCGTCAACTGCGCCATGAAGAGCGGGTTGCGGCCGTTCAGTTCCTGGCCCTGAATCTGGGAGGCGCTGACGTTGTTCTGCACGGCGGCGGATTCGGTTTGCAGCACCGAAGCGGAGGCGCTGACCTCGACGGTTTCGCTGGCTGTGCCGACGGCCATGTTGGCGTCGAGCGACAAGGTGCTGTTGGCGTTCAGCTTGTTGCTTGTACTGGTGAATGTCTTGAAGCCGCTGGCTTCCGCGGTGACGGTATAATTGCCGGGCTGCAGGTTGGTCACTGTGTAGTGGCCGGTGGCATCGGTGGTTACGCTAAGTGTCTGGCCGGTGCTTTCACTTCTTACGGAGACCTTGGCGTTTGGAATGACAGCGCCTGTCGGGTCTTTGACAAAACCGACGATGGAGCCGACGTCAGACTGAGCGTGTAGGAAACTTGCCAAGCAGAAGGCAAGCAAAACAGGCAGAGCGATAGCCTGGAACTTTCGAAAGAACCTCATGGTTCACCCCTCTTAATCCGTTTCGATCAACGCAGGCGACACACGTATCCTGTTGCCATCTGGGTGGCATGTCAGGAGAGATGCGCCTACTTCCCTATTCTTCAAGCGGCTTTGTTCACGTGTGCATCAAGTGACATAAGCCGCCGTCCGTATCCTTCAGGTACTCCCCAACGCGATGTAGCGAGAATTGCTTCACTATTTCTATCCGAGAATTGAGCGGGAGTCAAGTAAATTTACAATGAAGATCGGTAATCGAAAGTAACTAGAGAGATTGCAAAGGCTTGCATTGATTGTGCGAACGTTATCGGGCGGTTGTCGATCCGGTAAAATGGCCGGGAAAGATGAGGAACTGGCGTATGCAGAAAATCCGGGGAATTCGGGCGATTGTAAGTGTTATTACAGTTGCTGTGCTTGGGTTGCCGGCGGCGCGGGGCGCGGAATGGTTCAAGAAGTTCGAAGCGCCGGCTCCGGCGCTGCTGCGGCTGGGGACAGTCAGTGGAAATGTATTAGTACGGGGCGGAGATATTTCCTGGATTGAAGTGCGGGTGACGACGCGGGGGTGGACCATTGGTCCGGGCGGAGTTGAGGTGATGGATCACCGCACCGGGGATGTACTGGACGTGGGGGTTCAGGGGGAGCAAGAGTTTTTTGG
>DAIDIH010000170.1 GCA_027459465.1 Bryobacterales bacterium
CGCCCAGCGGAGGCGATGAGCGAGGCTACCGGAGAGAGGGGCGTCGCCGATGTGGTGCTCGACGGAGCACGAGGAGAGAATCACGCGGTAGCCGAGCGAATCCACGCGCTGGCCCATGACGAAATCCTCGGCAAGATAGCTCCCGAGGGCGCGGAAGCCGCCGAACTCTTCGATGACGTTGCGTCGCGCGGCGATCGTGGGGCCGAGGGCGAACTTCATCCCTTCGATCCAGCGGGCCACCAGCACGCCACCGAGAAATTGCGTGTTCATGCCGACCGCTTCGAGCGCGTTGCACCAGCCTTTGCCGGGTACCGCGCGGTACGGGCAGGTGGCGAGGCCGACGCTCGCATCTTCGAATTCGGAGGCGATACGGCTGAGCATGTCGCGCCGAAGGCGAACATCGCTGTCAACCATGAGTAAGACGTCGTGGTGGGCGGCGTCCATCATGCGTTCGAGGCTGAAGACCTTGGCGTTGGAGTAAGCGGGTTCTCCGGTGATGAGCAGGCGCGAAGGAATGGCCGCAAATTCGGCCATCACTTTGCACGCTATCGGGATGGCTGGATCTTGCGGCGACCGGGCAGCGAAGATGATCTCGAACGGGTAGTAATCCTGGACAAAGGCCGAACGCAGGTTTTCCTCGAGGCCCGCATCCCGGCCGGCGATCGGCGTCAGAATGCTGATGGGCGTGGCGGCGCGAAGGCCCAGGCCGGGCCGCGAAGCAAGATACCGCCGCGCGGCGATGATCGTGAGCGCGCAGTAGACGAGGCTACCGGCGAGCAACAGGGACAGCACGGCTGTCCCGAGCCATGAGATGGACATGCCGGAGCGCCTGGGTTACGAAATGTTCCGGTTGTGATTCCTCGAAGCGAAAGGCGCCAAAGCGCCGCGATGGCTGGTTCCCCTGGAACCGCCGGCGAATGAGTTCATTTGTCCTAAACGGGTTCCCCTGAACCCGCCCCCTGCGGTGTATCTTACACTAACGCTCGCGCGCTGGGAAGTAGTTTTTGGGGGCGAATCAAGCGTTCAGGGCCAGGTTCAGGTTGTCGATGGCCTCGTCGACCTCGCCGGTATTTTTGAAGCCGATGGTGACGCAGTCTACGACGCCGAGGCCCATGGCGAAGCGGAGCGAGGCCTGGCGATCTTCGCGCGTGACGAACTGGCCTTCGCCCGCGAGTTTCATGCTGATGACCCCGGCGCCCTGGGCATGGACTTTTCGCATGTTGGCGACCACCTGATTGACGTCGCCGCGGTCGTTGGTGTCGTAGGTGACGGGCGTGTCCATGCGCGTGCCGTTGTGGTTCATCCGGATCATGGCGATGTCGACCCATTCGGTGCCGGGGAAGGCGCTCAGGGCGGGCAGGCCGTGCTCGCTTGCGCCGTGCGCGCGAATGATTTTTTTCGTTTTCGCCTCTGTGAAGGCGTCCTCGACGCGCTCGTTGTCCTTGGGCCAGGTGGGGCTGCGGACGCAGTGCATCAGAAGAATGTCGAAGTACTCGGTGCGCATCTCCTTGCGGTAGCGGTCGATTGTGGCCAGAGGGTCGCCCGGGTTATGAAGGTTGTACTTCGTCATGAGCTGGTAGTTGTCGCGCGGGATGCCTTCGAGGGCGGCGGCGAGCATGGTGGGCATGCCGTGGTAGCTGTCGGCGGTTTCAAAGAACCGGATGCCGCGGTCGTAGGCGTGGCGGACCAGTTTGGTGAATTCGGTCTGGCCCAGTTCGCGTTGAACGCGGCCCCCGAAGGTGCCCGTGCCGAACGCCAGGCGTGTGACCTGAACGCCGGAGCGCCCCAGGGTGACGGCATCTGTGGCTGAGCGTTTGGGGCTGAAGGCCTGGAGAGTTGCGGCGCCGGGGGCGAGGAGCGCGGCTCCGGCTGCGCTGGATTTCAAAAAATCGCGCCGGGTGAATTGGGCCATGGATGAAAATCTCCGCTCGCCCGCTACGCTACCACAGCGCGGGGTGGGCCGGGAGAGGGTAGCGTACGATGGGCGTATGCTGCGGTATCACGTCGCTGATATGATCCCGCTTTCGACGCACGCGCGGGGCCAACTCGGATTCATGCGATCCGGGACTCCCGCTTCAGGGCGTCGTGGAGCAGCGTTTTGATGAGAGTCTGGTAGCCAACGCCGCGCTTGGCAGCCAGCGTCCGGGCCCGTTCGATGTCGCTCACGGGCAGCCGCACCGAAATATTCTTCGTGGGTACGGCGCCGCGCCGGCCGTGTTTCACCAGAAGATCGGCGATCAGATCCTTATGACGGTCCCACCACTCCGCCTCCTCGGCTTCGGAGCGGAATTCGGGCGTGTCGAGCACGATCGCTTTTGCCTTCGTCGCCTTCATAGTTTCTCCCTCACCTTCCGTTTGGCCGTGTGGGCGGCAATTACCCGCACCCGGCCGCGCCGCATCGTGTAGACGAACTGCAGTGGCCGGCCTTCGTCGGTCAGACCGGCACAGAGCACTCTGGTCTCTCCGCCGCGTTGCTGTGTGGCGAGCAAGGCCAATGGGTTGTTGGCGAAAGCCTGCTCGACCTCCGCCGGCGTGACTCCGTGACGGGCGATGTGTCGGCGATTCCCTTCGTCCCAATCGAATCTCGACCGCGCGGCCATGTATTACATTATTGTATATACCGCCGGTCGGAAGCCGGGGCGCGCCGCCAGCGTACCGCGGCGATCGTGCCAAGGCGGCGATTCTTCCTGGACGGTGGTAAGCTTGCCGTGATGTCCGCTCCAAATGGGAACCCGCTTATCAAGCAGCGCCTGGAGGAGCTTACTGCGGAAGGAGAGCGGCTCCTCGAGCTATACAGGGCGGACAAGCGTGTGGTTGTTGAACATGGCGTCATGTTCACCCAGTGGATCACGAGCAGCTTGAACCTTCTTGACAAGCTATCTGTCTCCACGAACCGCTTCGTTCGAGAGTTTGAGCGCTGGGTCGGGCCCGGTAGAGACGGGGACGTTAATCTTAGCTGCGCGCTTGGAGTACTGATCGCGGCGAAGGATGAGTATTCGCGAGGCCTCGCCGTCGAATACCATCTCTCGGTGTCGGCTTACGTGTTTGCCGGGATTCTTGACGAAGCGGACTACCTTTGTAAAAAGGGCTACGACCGTGCTGCGGCTGTTCTTGCGGGTGCTGCCCTCGAAGAGGGTCTGAAGAGCCGGGCGCGAGCCGCTGGGCTGGAGGTCGGCCCGCGGGAGACGCTGAGCCCGGTGATCGCTAAGCTGAAGTCGCCCGACGTCGGGGTACGGAGAGAGTTCGACGCTAGGAATCGAGAGGCAATCGCCAAGCTGCGTAACGACGCGGCGCATGGAGCTGAATTCACATACACCCCGGCGCAAATTTCGAAGGCACTGGCCGAGGTTCGATCGACCCTGGAGCGTTCCCTTCGACAGGGGTGATTCGTCATCCACCGGGCGAAAGCGTCGCGGGCGATCGTAATAGGCTACACGTCCAGATTCCGCACGTCCAGCGCGTTTTCTTCGATGAATTTGCGGCGGCCTTCTACGTCTTCGCCCATCAGGGTGGAGAAGATCGCTTCGGTTTCGGCCATGTCCTGAAGGTCGACGCGGAGCAGCGTGCGGGTTTCGGCGTTCATCGTCGTTTCCCAAAGCTGCTCGGGGTTCATTTCGCCCAGCCCATTGTAGCGCTGGATGTTCACCTCGCGGGCGCCTTCGCTTTTCACGTGGTCGAGCAGTTCGCTCCAGGTGGCCTTGACCTCGCGCGAGTTGTCACGGAGGACGGTGAAGGGCGGATGATTGTTGCGGGACGCCTGGCGGGTCAGGGCGCGGAGGCGGCGGTACTCGGGTTGGCCGGCGAGTTCCACGTTGATCAGGCGCGTGGCGTCGGTCGGGCCGAGGGCCAACTTGTCGCATCCCTCAGGCCGGGCTTCACATCCCCCGTGGGGGTTTCGCTCGGCGGTCGGGTCCTTCGCCCACCCATTCCCGTTGAACTCCTGGTCCAAGTAGCTTGCTAGGGCATCCTCGCCGGCGAGAAGCGGGAAAACGCGGGCCTGGCATGTGTTCTCAAGGTAAGCCTGAAATTCTCGTGGGCGTTTGCCCGCCCGCCGCTGGCAACTAACTTGAACCTTAATCTGGCGCCGGCGTGCCCCGTGGCGAAGAGCTGAGAGGAGCACCTGAAAAATGTTCGCGTTAAACCTTGGGGCTGAAGATAAATCCGGTTTTGATTTCCATGAAATTCATCAGCGAAGTGGCCAAAGCGGTCAAAATCCTCTCTTGACAGAGTGAATTGAGTCCGGTTAATCTGTCTCAGGATTCGCTTACGTGCCATAGGGGGTTTGACAGTTGGCCCAGGAAGCAGGACCGAATCGACCCGGGGAACACGGCGCGGGGGCCGAGGCCAATCCAGCTCCCGTGCTCGTATTGGGGATCGCCTTTACCGTCGGGGGGCTTGGGATGCTTGTAGGAGGAGCCTGGTATTTCGGCGGGGGGCTGGCGGCGCTGGGGGCCTTCCAGATCCTGCGAGGCTTGTCATTGCGAAAGAGCCGCCGGGTGTAGACCGTATGTCCGGCGGGCATCTTGAGTCGCGGAGGTGGTTGGCTGGCGCTGTGCTTGCCCTCGTGGCCGCCGGGTCCGTCGCACTTGTGGTGAAGATCGCCGACCGGTCGGTTTCGGTCCGCAAGTGGACTTCCGGAGGACGGAAGTTACCCGCAGTCGAGTTAGCGGACTCCGAGGGGACGATCCGCAATTCCGATCTGCTCGGCAAAGAAACCGCGATCATCGTCTACAGCACGAGGTGCGACCACTGCCTTGGCGAGATCGCCGCCGCCCGCCGCGTCGCCGGGGAGTTCGCTCCCGGGATTCAGTTCCTATTCGCCTCGGTCGACACCGGTCCCGCGCCGGCGCCGGATGCGCCGGGTCAGCGCTTTTGCTCCGGAGGCGAGAAGCTGCTCGAGGCTCTACATCTGGGCAGCGTACCGGTGCTTCTCCTGGTTGACGACCGGGGAGCTATCAGCTACTTGCACGAAGGGGAGATGGACGCCGGCGCACAAAGATTCCGGTTGGAACGGTTTCTCAGGGCGTCGCACGGAGGGAGCTTATAAAACATGCCTCCAAGGAGCCGGGGCCGTTTCCTCGCGGGTGGGATTCTGATCGGCGTCTACGCGGGTATAGGAGCAACGTTCGGGGGTGCGGCGTGGATGCGGAGCCACGGGCGGGAGGTTCGCGTCTTACGCGCGTGGTTGAACGGCGCGCAGTACCTGGATGAGCGGGGTGTGACGCGCCAGGCGGGAGCGCATGACTGTGCCGTGGCCTGTCTCACTATGATGCTTGCGGACTTGCCATCCGCGCCGCCGGCCGGCATCGTGGCTGCGCGTCTGGGTTTCCTGCACCGCGACGCTTCGTTGTACGAATTGACCAAAGCGGCGCGAATGGCTGGGCTGGAGGCCGAGAGCTGGGTACTTTCGGCGGCCGATCTGG
This sequence comes from Bryobacterales bacterium, assembly GCA_027459465.1. Taxonomy (GTDB): domain Bacteria; phylum Acidobacteriota; class Terriglobia; order Bryobacterales; family Bryobacteraceae; genus JAJYKC01. The sequence continues at coordinate 5,424 of DAIDIH010000170.1, forward strand.
TGAGGGCTCGGAAGCCTCTGATTGTATTCGTCGACGGGAATCACTTTGTGGTCGTCGATACTGCGGATGGCAGGAGCGTGACTGTCCGAGACCCTGCCCTGGGGCGTCTTCGATACGCCCAAGCAGCATTCCTGGCGCATTGGCAAGGCGAAAGTCTGGTCGTCGCCAGCGCTGGCTCGATCTTCCCCGTTCGTTCACAGCCGCAAGGCGAAGTATCGCGGGGAATCCACAGGGGCGGAGGCGGCCTGGCCAGCAACCTACGGCCGCCCGCCGCTCTGAGTCCATTGGAAAGGAACTCAATTCCATGAAAGCAGTTTGGCGCATGAGTGTCCACCTTGCGCTGCTCGCGCTCATTTGCGCGGCGGCGTGGGGAGTCAGTTGTCCGGCCCCGCTTAGTCATCCGCTGACGCTGGGCCAGGCGATCGCGGTGGCTGGGGGCTTCAGTTGGGGGAACTTCGGGGCCGGCATCGTCTGCGGAGCGGGAATCGTAGCGATCGCCGGGGGTGCGCTCAGTGGAGTCGGAGCGCCGGGGGCGATCCTGATCGTTAGTGGAGTCGCCGGCGCCTGTGCCGGCATGTTCGCGTAGACCGAGGATGAGGAAACCGAAAATGACAAGCAAAACAAGAGTGGTACGCTTGCTGGCGATTCTGCTGGTCGCGGGTCTGGCTGTCGGCGCGTTCGCCATCAACCTCCAGGGGACGCAGCAGACTGCGCCGCTTGCCGCCAGCGCGGCAGTCGATGCAATCGGCGGAACCGACTGGGGCTGTGGCCTCCTGGTCGGTGCTGTTGGCGGGACGATCGGCCTGATTGCGGGAGGAGTGACGATCGGTTTCGGTGCTGCGCTCGTGATTTCGGCCACGATTCACGTGGCCGCGGTCGCCTGTGCTTCTTGAAGCCGAATGGCCTTGAGCCCGGCGGCACTATCGCTGTCCGTGCCGCCGGGTACGGGACGGAAGATGAAAAGAAGCGTTCAAGTGCCGGCCGTGTGGCCGGGGAGGGGTGAGATGGTCTCGACGGTGACCGGAGTCTCGCGCGAAGAACACCGGACCGAATTTACGGTCTGGCGGCGGCTCGCGCTAATCGTGGACATGATCGTCGACCCGGCGGCGGCGGCGCCGCTGGCCGGAGAAGGCCCGGCTTGGCTTCTTCCATGGGCGCTGTGCGGGGCTTGCATTTTCTGGGTGAGCGTCGGGATGACGCCATTCACGCAAGAGGCGCTCCGGGCGTCGCTGCCGCCGGGCACGGAGGCTGCCCAAGCGCAAAAAATGCTGGCCGCGGCCACGTCCTACCAGACCATCGGCGCGTACCTCAGCCCGCTGTTTCTCCTGTTGAAATGGGTTCTGGAGTCGGCGACCGTCTTCGTGAGCTGCGTACTATTCGACATTCGCATCACGTTCCAGAAGCTGCTCAACCTTATCAGCCACTGTGCCCTGCTGCTGGTCATTCAAGATGTCATGACGTACCTGGTGCTCCGGCTTCGCGCCGAGCCGATTCGCTCGGCCAGCGACCTGGTTGTCACGTTCGGGCTTGATCTGTTGCTGCGGCCGAAGAACCCGGCGGCGGCGGTACTGCACTACTTTTCACCGCTGAATCTCTGGTTTCTTGCCGCCTGCGCGCTCGCGGTAGCGAGCACCGGGAAAACGTCCCGCCTGCGTGGGGCCGCCGCCATGGCCCCTCTCGTTGTGCTGCAGTTGATTTTTACTGCCGGCCTCGCGTTTTTGCAGCCGGCCTGAGAGGCGAACATTGGCCATGGAAGCCGTCCAATTTGCAGCGATCTCCAAGCGATACGACTCGTTTCGGCTCGATCGAGTGGGATTCTCAATTCCCGAGGGTTCGATCGCGGGCCTGGTGGGACAGAACGGAGCGGGCAAGAGCACGTTCATCAAATGCGCTCTCCGCCTGGTCGCCCCTGAGAGCGGCGAAATGATTCTGCCCGGCGTGGATCCCAAGACGCTGGACAGAATCGCACTGTCGCGATTCGTCGGGTACGTCCCGGAGTCGCCGTCGTTCTATGAGTGGATGACGACCGGACGCTTGGTGCGATTTGCCTCGCACTTCTATCCCGATTGGGACTGGAGCTACGCCGACGCGCTCATGCGTACGTACTCGCTCGACCCGGGCAAGCGGATCAAGCACCTGTCGAAGGGCATGCGGGCCAAGGTCTCCCTGTTACTCGCGCTGGCGCACCGCCCGCCGGTCTTGATCCTGGACGAGCCGACCTCGGGCCTGGACCCCGTCATGAAGGCGGAATTTCTCGACGAGTTGCAGCGCCTCGTTTCCGCCGGCGAGGTGAAAGCGATCCTGATTTCGTCTCATGTGCTGAGCGAGATCGCTCATGTGGCCGACAAGATCGCGGTTTTGCAGGCGGGCCGACTCGTGGACTATTGTGATCGCGACAGCATGACGCGCGGGTGGCAGAAGGTGATTTTCCAGCCGCCGGCCGGGCAGGTTCTTCGAAGCCCCGTCCTGAGCGGAGCACGGCCCTCCGGGCCCGGGATGCGAATGCTGGTAATGCGCCGTGACGATACAAACGTCATGGACGAGTTGCGCAGCGCGGGTGCTTCGCGCATCTCGGTTGTCGAACCCGACCTCGAGGAGATCCTGCTGGCGGCGGTCCGGGACGGGGGTGGCCAATGATCGCCGAAATCATGCGCAAAGATCTCGAGCAGAACCGGACGGCCTTGGCAGTGTACGCGGCGGGCGCGATCGCGTTTCCGGCGCTGGCGCACGTGTTTCAGAAGAGCAAGAGCGTCGAATCCTATTTGGGATTGATTTTTGGGCTCGTGATTCTCGGTGCGCCACTGCTGTTCGGTTTTTGGTTTATTGGGCAGGAGAAGGCGAAGGGCACCCTCCGGATACTCCGGATTCTCCCGATTCCCGAGGCGAAGCTGGTAATGGCAAAGCTCGCGTTGAACCTGGGCTTGACGGCGGTCGTGCTAGCCGCCGTGCTGTTGGGCGACCCATGGCTTCTTCGTGCGCTCGGAGCATCGAGCCTGGAGATTGGGTTCGCTCCCGTGTTATGGATGATTACAGCGGGTTGCTTTTGCTCGATTGTGTGCACGTGCGTATTCATCGCGTTCGAGCAGAAGGTGGCGATGCAAATTGGTTACGGCATCATGCTCGCGCTGACGGTCGTGTCGGTTCTGGCGGCGAAGTATCTGGACCACGGATCGGGCGGTGCAGCCGCCGTGAGGCGGTTGCTTGAACATCCGGCGGCGCCGCTGGTAGCTCTGCTTGTTCTGATTCCTGTGTCGGCGGCGGCCATACGGTTCGGTGGGAACCTGATCGCATGGCGGGATTGGTCGGAGCTCGAAGAGGCATAGGCCCGCCTCGGCTACACGTCCAGATTCCGCACGTCCAGCGCGTTTTCTTCGATGAATTTGCGGCGGCCTTCCACGTCTTCGCCCATCAGGGTCGAGAAGATCGCTTCGGTTTCGGCCATGTCCTGAAGGTCGACGCGGAGCAGCGTCCGGGTTTCGGCGTTCATTGTCGTTTCCCAAAGCTGCTCGGGGTTCATCTCGCCTAGGCCTTTGTAACGCTGAATGTTCACCTCGCGGGCGCCTTCGCTTTTCACGTGGTCGAGCAGTTCGCTCCAGGTGGCCTTGACCTCGCGCGAGTTGTCACGGAGGACGGTGAAGGGCGGATGATTGTTGCGGGACGCCTGGCGGGCCAGGGCGCGGAGGCGGCGGTACTCGGGCTGACCGGCGAGTTCCACGTTGATCAGGCGCGTGGCGTTGGTCGGGTCCTTGTAGGCGGCCGCGAAGGCGGAATGCTCTTCGTCGGCGACGATTTCGGCCTCAATTTTAGCGGCGCGGATGGCTTCAAACAGGGCTTCGACGTGGGCGCGGTCCTGGAAGTCGGCCTTGGTGTCGATCGAGAAGCGCGTGTCGGTAAGCAGGTCGACGATGCGGGCGTCACGCATGCGGCGCTCGAAGCGGCGGCTGATCTGCGCGAGTTCGTCGAGCAGCATCAGGAAGGCGCGGAGTTCGGCCCCTTCCAGGCGCGCCGGCGGCGTCGCGCCGGTTTCAACCGCCAGGTTCTCGGTGGCGCGGCGAAGGATCTCGCGCGTAAACTCCTTGTCATCCTTGATGTACTTTTCGCTCTTGCCCTTCTTGATGCGGTAAAGCGGGGGCTGGGCGACGAAGACGTTGCCGCGCTTGATCAACTCCTGCATGTGGCGGAAGAAGAAGGTCAGCAGGAGCGTGCGGATGTGCGAGCCGTCGACGTCGGCGTCGGTCATGATGATGATCTTGTGGTAGCGCAGGCGCGAGACGTCGAAGTCCTGGACTCCAATGCCGGTTCCGAGAGCGGTGATCATGCTCCGGATTTCGTCGTGCGCCAGCATCTTGTCGTAGCGGGCTTTCTCGACGTTGAGAATTTTGCCCTTGAGCGGCAGGATGGCTTGATAGCGGCGGTCGCGGCCCGTTTTGGCGGTGCCGCCGGCCGACTCGCCCTCGACGAGGAATAGCTCGCAGCGCGAGGGATCCTTCTCCTGGCAATCGGCGAGCTTGCCGGGCAGGCCGCCCGAGTCGAGCGCGCCTTTGCGGCGGGTGAGGTCCCGCGCCTTCCGGGCCGCCTCGCGGGCGCGAGCGGCGTCGATCGCCTTGGCGACGATCTTCTTCATCACGGCGGGGTTCTTGTCGAAGTATTCGCCGAGCTTCTCGTTGACGAATTCGGTGACCTTGCCCTGGATGTCGCTGTTGAGCTTGCCCTTGGTCTGGCCTTCAAACTGCGGTTGCGGCAGCTTCACGCTGACCACCGCGGTGAGTCCTTCGCGGACATCGTCGCCGGTGAGGTTTTCCTTGACGTCCTTGAACAGGCCGGCGCTCTGGCCATAGGCGTTAATGGTGCGGGTGAGGGCGCTGCGGAAGCCGCTCAAGTGCGTGCCGCCGTCGACGGTGTTGATGTTGTTGGCGAAGCTGAATAGTGTTTCCGAGTAGCCGTCGTTGTACTGCAGCGCGATCTCCATGCCAAGCTTGCCGTCGGCGAGATCGCGTTCGCCTTCGAGCGTTATCGGCTTTTCATGCAGTACGGCCTTGCCGCGGTTCAAATGGCGGATGAACTCGCTGATGCCGCCCGAGTAGAGAAACTCGTGCGTCTTCACCGGGTCCGTGCGCTCGTCGGTGAGGGTGATTTTCAGGCCCTTGTTGAGGAAAGCAAGTTCTCGAAGACGCTGACTGAGCGTGTCGAAGTTGAACTCGGTGGCCTCCATGATGGTGGGGTCCGGCTTGAAGGTGATCTTCGTGCCGCGCTTCGCGCCGGCCTTGCCCGTAGCCGTGAGCGCGCCCTTGGGGACGCCGCGTTCGTACTCCTGCTCCCAGGTCTGCTTGTCGCGCCAGATGACGAGTTCCAGCCGCTCGCTCAGCGCATTCACGCAGCTCACGCCCACGCCGTGGAGGCCGCCGGAGACCTTGTAGCTGTTGGTGTCGAACTTGCCTCCGGCGTGCAGCTTGGTCATGACGACCTCGGCGGCCGAGACGCCTTCTTCCTTGTGAAGGTCCACCGGGATGCCGCGGCCGTTGTCGACGACGGTAAGCGAATTGTCGAGGTGAATCGTGACTTCGATTTCCGTGCAGTAGCCGGCAAGCGCTTCGTCGACCGAGTTGTCGACCACCTCGTAGACCAGGTGATGCAGGCCCGCCTCGCGCGTCGAGCCGATGTACATGGCGGGGCGCTTGCGGACAGCCTCGAGGCCTTCGAGAACTTTAATGCTGGATGAATCGTAGGTGGACATATCTTGCGGGCTGTAATTCCTATCGGGGGCCGGGCCGGCCACAATTCCTTGGCTTCAAACTACAAGCGGACCGGTCAGATCCGCATCGGCATGATGACGTAGCGGTAGATGGTGGAGGAACCCACGGGCCGGAGTTCGCCGGCGCTGTTGGGATCCTTGAAATGCAAACTTACGGCGCCGGTTTCGACCGCGCGCAGGAAATCGAGCAGGTACTGCGCGTTGAACCCGATTTCCATTTCCGGACCGTCGTAGTCGACCGGCACGCTCTCCTCGCTTTCGCCGGTGTCGGAGATCGAGGAGTGAATCCTGACTTCGCCGGGGCCGACTTGAAGGCGGATGGAGCGAGAGCGCTCATCGGCGAACTGGCTCACCCGCTCGAGCGAGCCGCGCAATTCGTCACGGTTCAACTCCACCGAGCGCGGGACGTCCTTCGGCAACACACGGTCGAAATCCGGGAAATTGCCGGTAAGCTTTCGGCTGAGCAGGAGACGCTGTCCAAAGTCGAAGAACAGGTGGTTGTCGTCCCCGGAGAACCGCACTACCGAATCGGCTTCGGCTTCCAAGTCGAGCTTTTCGAGTTCGACCATGGCCTTCTTCGGAAGCAGGGCGCGGTACTGAGCGCCAAGCGCCGGAAGATCAAGTTTCGACTCGGCGAGGGCGAGGCGATGGCCATCCGTTGCAACCATCGTGATGCCATCGGCTTTGAGCAGCAGCAGGGCGCCGTTCAGTGTAAAGCGGCTCTCCTCGGACGAAATGGCGAAACCCGTTCTCTTGATCATCGACGACAGCAGCCCGGCGGGAATGTTGACCAGCGGATCCGGCATCACGGGCAGTTCCGGATAGCTTTCGCGTGACATGCCCGCAATCCGCGTGCGGGAGCGGCCGCAGACCAGGCTCGCCCATTGGTTGTCGAGCATTTTCACCTGCAGGTCCGCATCGGGCAGCAGACGGACATAGTCGAGCAGGCGGCGGGCCGGGATTGTCCCCGAGCCGCGCTTTGCCACCTTAGCCGGGCAGATACAACGGATCCCCAGCTCCAGATCCGTAGCGGTGATTTGCACCTGTCCATCGACGGCTTCGACGAGCACGTTGGACAGGATCGGGATAGTGGTCTTTTTCTCGACGACGCCTTGCGATAAACCGAGCTCGCGAGCCAGGTCCGTCTTGCTTACGGTGAACTCCATGCGTTCGTGTGCTCCCGGTATTCCGATCTCTTCTCAGGTCTTACGGTAACGGTGTTGGAAGAGACCAAACAATCTATAAAACAGATACGCCTTAGTAGGCCCTGTGGAAATGTTGATTTCTCTCTAAATTATACAAAAATAAATTGGTTCCTGCTAGTGCCGGTTGTGGGAAGCGAGGTGCGCGGCAGCGGAAAACGGGCACGGGGCCCAGGTTTCCTCAAGCGCGCACAGGGCACTCGTGGCATCTTCTGTGGAAAAGTCATATAAGCCTATTGCAATGAGTCGATTATGCTGTTCAACAAATTGTGCAAATCTGTCTTCTGATGGCGCAGTTGCTCGATCTTCTGAATCGAGTGGAGGACAGTCGTGTGGTGCTTGCCGCCGAAGTAGCGGCCAATCTCAGGCAGAGATGCGGACATGAGGTCCTTGACCAGGTACATGGCGATCTGCCGTGGGTAGGCGATCTGTTGGGCGTTTGATTTCTGCTTGAGTTGGGAGGGCTGGAGGCCAAAGCGGTCGGCCGTGGCTTTGACGATAGCTTCCATCGTAATGCGGCGCTCCTGGCCGAGCGTCAAGTGCTTTAGCGCTTGCTGGGCCATGGCGAGATTGATCGGCGTTTCGGTAACGTCGGAATGGGCAACGAGTTTGATGAGCGCCCCCTGGAGTTCGCGGACGTTTGACTTGGTCCGGGTGGCGATAAAGATCCGCACATCCTCGGGCAGCCTGACCTTCATATCCTCAGCTTTCTTGTCGAGGATCGCCATTTTGGTTTCCAGATCGGGCGGCTGAACGTCGACCATGAGACCCCACTCGAAGCGGGACCGGAGACGTTCGACCAGACCCGGCGTGCTTTTCGGAGGAGTATCGCTCGAAATGACGATCTGCTTCTGGTGCTCGTAGAGCTCGTTGAACGTGTGGAAGAACTCCTCCTGCATGCGCTCGGCACGGCCCAGTGTCTGGATGTCGTCAACCAACAGTACGTCGGCAGACCGGTAATGGTGGTGGAACTGTTGCATGCGCTGGAGCCGGATGCAGTTGACCATCTCGTTCATGAACCGTTCGCTGGTCGTGTAGATAATGCGCATGCGGCTGTACCGGCACAGAAGCTCGCGGCCAATGGCATGCATGAGATGGGTCTTGCCCATACCGCTGCCGCCGTAGATGAACAGCGGGTTGTAGGTCTTGGCGGGTACTGTCGCCACCGCCTTTGCGGCGGCATGGGCAAGCTGATTGCACGCGCCGACAACGAAGTTGGAGAACGTGAACTGCGGGTTCAGCGTAACGCTCGGCGCGAAGAGGTCCTCTTCGCTCTGAGCAGCAGGCGCCACAGCAGGCTCGGCGGCGGGGTCGCGATAGTTGATGCGCTCGACAGGAAGATGAAGGCTGTGAACTGCCCCCCAGATGTCGGCGTTATACACCTCGAGGATCCAGCGCCGGGTCGCGTCATCCGGGACCGTCACGGTGAGCAATCCTCTGTCGAGCGAAGCGAACTCAGTTCGTGATAGCCAGTTTTGAAACGCCTCCGGGCTGATTGAACGTGCAATGACTGTCTTGATTTCTTCCCAAACGTTCATGTGCGAACAAAATCCATCCACATGTTTTCCACAGCTCTGTGGAAAACCGAGCCCCAGCACTGTTTTGAGCGGGAAGCGGCGTCCTAGTGAGTCCCTCCGGAGCGCATCCGCGCCTGCCGCGCACCCACAAGCGAAAATAAGTCTAACACAGAAGGGAAAAGCGGCAACTGCTAAGTTACAAAATTTTTAAACCTCTTACTTTCATATAGTTAACCAAAACAATTTATTTGCTAATGATTTTAGCCGCGGCAGCCGCTTTGCTGCTGTCAAGTAGTGAATAAAGCCTTGCCGCAGGCCCGAAAGAGCACGGAATCCGGATGAATAGAAAAAAACTATCAGGAGACGAATCCGACGTGGCTGGTATTCTGAAAATCCCGCCTGAGACCCCGTATAGTAGTAGGATGTTTGGCCGGCGAAGTTGGGGTCTGAGCGTTGCAGCCTTGATGGCTTGGGGCGTGGCGCAGGCCTCGCCGGCCACGTTCGTGACGGCGCTGCCTGTGGCGACCGACCAGTTGCTGGTGCGGTTCAACTTCCAGTCCATTCTCGGTAGCCAGGACTTTCTGGGGCTGCAGATGCCGGTCAACGTCGGTTACGGGCTGACGTCGCGGTGGGCGATTTTCGCGAACTTCAACCAGGCCTATGGATCGCTGGGAGCGACGCCGGCCCGGCCGGAGTTGACCAGTTGGGGGGCCCAGGATACGACCCTGTTTGCCCGGTACACGATCTTCAAGATCGACCGGCCGCGGTCGACCTTTCGCATCGCTCCCCTAGCCGGGGCATTCCTGCCTTGGGGGGATAACGCGCTGAGGTATAAGGGCGGACCGTACCTGCCGGGAATCCTGCAGACGGGAAGTGGAACCGTGGATCCGTACTTCGGCGTCACGATGGGCTTCAATTCGACGAGTTGGGGCTGGGCGGCAGATACCACTTACCGCGCCAACCCGGTGGCCTCGCAAGGCGTAAGTCCAGGCAGTGAGTTGCGGAGCGACGGGCAGATCGAGATCTGGCTCTACCCGCGGCATCTGCCCGAAGAGGGTCTGCCTAAAACACTCGTTCTGAGTTACGAGATGAACTACACGAAGGACTCCGACACGTACATCGACGGAACGCTGGCGCCGTTGTCGACCGGGACGGTGCTGAAGCACGACCTTTTCCTCGAGTTGGGCACGCTGCGGTGGCAGATC
>DAIDIH010000171.1 GCA_027459465.1 Bryobacterales bacterium
CCGCAGAGCAGGACGGTGGCGCGGGTGGGGGCGACGCGCTCGACGGTGGAGAAGATTTCGCGCATGGCGGGGCTGCGGCCGACGATGTTGCCGAACTGATAGCGCGAGTTGAGTTCGGCTTTGAGCTGGCGGTTTTCCTCGCGGAGGGCGCGGTTGGCGAGGGCTTTGTTGACGACCGCCACGAGGTGATCAAGCGAAAAGGGCTTGGGGACGAAGTTTTCGGCGCCCGCCTTCATGGCCTCGACGGCCTTCTCGATGCTGCCGAAGGCGGTCATGACGATGACAGGCGCGGTGATGTGCTGTTCGCGGAGCCGGGTGAGGAGTTCGAGGCCGTCGATGCCGGGCAGGCGGAGGTCCGTGAGGACGACGTCGGCGGAGGACGCCAGTTGGAGTCCGTCCTCGGCGGTGCCGGCCTGATCTACATCGAAGCCTTCGGCGCGCAACTGTAATTCGATTACGCGGCGCAGCTTTTCTTCGTCTTCGACTACGAGGATGCGGCCGGTCATTGGGCCTCCTTCATCGGAATCAGTACGCGGAACACGCTGCCCTGACCGGGTTCGCTTTCCACTTCGATCATTCCTCCATGGCCGTCGACAATTTTCGAGACGATCGGCAGGCCGAGGCCGACGCCGTCGCGTTTGGTGGTGTAGAAGGGGTTGAACATGTTTTCCCGGTGGGTCGAGTCGATGCCGGAGCCGCGGTCGATGACGGAGACTTCGACGAAGTCTTCGCGCTCGCGGGTTTTCACGGTGATGGGAGCGTGCGGCGGACTGGCTTGGGCGGCGTTCATGAGCAGGTTTACGAAGACGCGTTCCATCAGTTCGGAATCCATGGGGACGGGGAGCACATCGGGCGAATAGTTTTTGTAGACGACGACTTGATAGGGGGGCTGGTGGTTTTCGAGTTCGGTGACAGCGCGGTCGAGCACCTGGGTCAGATCGGAGGGGGCCTTGCGCACCTGGAGGGGGCGGGCGAAGTCGAGGAAGCGGGTGACGAGCGAGTTGGTGCGATCGACTTCGCTGGCGATATAGCCGGCCATCTCGCGGGCGACCTCGTTGGAGGAGTCCACTGACTTGCGAAGCATTTCAGCCGAGGCGCGGATGGTGCCCAGAGGGTTACGGAGTTCATGGGCGAGACCGGCGGAGAGTTGGCCGAGCGCCGCGAGGCGTTCGCTGCGGCGCACTTCGGCTTCGGCATCACGGAGGCTCTGGTTGGCCTCGGCGAGTTGCTCGGCGGTTCGCTGATAGCGGCGGGCTTCGCGGCGTTTGGCTTCGGCGAGTTGATAGGTGAGGAAGCCGAGCACCGGCATCATGAGGATGCGGACGAGGAGTTCCGGGACCTGGCTGGCGGGGATGTATTGGTAACGCCAGTCGACCAGCAGGAGAGAGGAAAGATACATGGCGCAGGCGCCGAGGGCGGCGAGGGCGGTGCCGGTGGGGCCGAGGGCGGTGGCGGCGGAGACCACGGGAAACAGAAGGATCCAGTGGTAGCTGCTCGAGACGCCGCCGGTAATTCCGATGAGCAATCCGCAGAGGGCGAGGTTGACGGCGATGGAGACGGCGCTGCCGGCGCGGGTAGCGAACCAGGGGAACTTCGGTTCGATGACCTGAGCCACGCCGAGCAGGCAGAGAAGCAGGATAACCAGGGGTGTGCGCGATGGGCCGAACAACGCCAGGGCGGTGAAAAGGACGACCCAGACAGCGTCCTGCGGGCGCAGCAAGCGGCTTAGGGAAACGGGGCTCGAAACGTCGTCCTCCACGCTGTCATCTTAACGGGCTTTGTGACACAATGAAGCTTCACACGCGTTTTTCATGGAAACCCCACGTATTTCCGAGCTTTCTCCCGAGTCTGACACCGCGCCCTCGCAGGAGGAAACCGCTTTCGCACTGAGCGCGGCGCCGGAGGGCGAAGCCGAACCACAAGAGGCCGCCGCGTCGGAAGACGATTCGTTTGCTTCGATTCTTTCCGCCTTCGAACACGAGCATGAACATGCGGCCGGGGCGGCGATCGAAGGCACGGTGGTGGCGGTGTCGCCGGAAACCGTGTATGTCGATCTTGGACGGAAGACAGAGGGGTTGCTTCCGGTGACGAGTCTTCCCGCGGGAGTGAGCGCCGCGGACCTGAGGGCGGGCAGCGCGATCACCGTGTCCATCAGCGGACGCGATAACGACGGCAACTATCTGCTTTCGACGGTTAAGGTGGAACGGCCTCGGGACTGGACCGCGTTCGAGCGCGCGTTCGCCGACAAGACGCCGATTGCCGGCACGGTAACCGAAGCCGTGAAGGGCGGGTTGCGAGTGGACTGCGGCGGCGTGAAGGCGTTCATGCCCGCATCGCGGAGCGGCATCCGCGAGATGGCGGAGATGGAAAAGCTGATCGGCCAGGAGATTCAGTGCCGCATCATCAAGCTGGATGTGGCCAACGAGGATGTAGTGGTGGACCGGCGTGCGATCCTCGAGGAAGAAGCCGAGCGGACGAAGGCGGAGGCGTTTGCGTCCATTGTCGAAGGCGCCGTGGTCAAGGGGCGGGTGCGCAGCCTGACCGATTTCGGGGCGTTTGTAGAACTGGCTCCCGGCATCGATGGGTTGCTGCACGTGGCGGACCTGGCGTGGGCGCGCGTGAATAAGCCTTCCGATGTGCTTCATGCCGGACAAGAGGTTGAAGTCAAGGTTCTGAAGGTCAATGCGGCTACGCGGAAGATTTCGCTGGGCCGCAAGCAGTTGATTCCAGACCCGTGGACGGTGGCCGCCGAGACGTTCCATACGGGCCAGCGGGTGCGGGGCACGGTTTCACGCCTAGCGGATTTCGGGGCGTTTGTGGAGCTGATGCCGGGCGTGGATGGGCTGATTCACGTCTCGGAGTTGAGCTGGAGCAAGAAGATCCGGAAGCCGTCGGATGTGCTGAAGGCGGGCGAGCAGGTGGAAGTGGTGGTGCTCGGCGTGAGCCCGGCGGAGAAGCGGATTTCGCTGGGTCTGAAGCAGGCGCTGGGCGATCCGTGGGAAGACGCGGAGCAGAAGTTCAAGCCGGGGACGGTGGTGGAAGGCCCGGTGACGTCGCTGACGAACTTCGGGGCGTTTGTCGACCTGGGAGGCGGCGTTGAAGGCATGGTGCACATTTCCGACATCACGAGCGAGAAACGTTTGAATCATGCCAAGGATGCCTTGTCGATGGGGCAGACGGTTCGCGCGGCGGTGGTAGAGGTGGATCGCACGCGGCGCCGGATCCGGCTCAGCATGAAGCAACTCGAACCGACGCCGGCGGATGAATATATCGCGAGCCACGCGGCGGGCGAGACCGTGACCGGGCGGGTGGTGGACGTGCACGGGCATCGTGTTCGGGTGGAGTTGGGCGAAGGGGTGATGGCGGAATGCCGGCTGGTGGCGACGGCTCAGGCTTCGCGGAGCGTGCAGGCTGAAACGGCCCGGCCGGACATCGGATCGCTGACAGCGATGCTGGCGGCGAAGTGGAAGCAGGGTGGGGGGGCGGAGGCGTCGCGTTCGCAGCCAAGTATCCGGGCGGGTGAGATCCGCAGTTTCCGCATCACGTCGCTGGACGCCGCCGCGCGGAAGATCGAACTCGAACAGGCGGGCTGAGGCCAGGCTGCGTGAGGGAGGACCGCTTTCCCGCGGGGCGGCTCTGTTATCGGCGCGCGTAGATGACGCGCCCGCTTCTAATCGTCCAGCGAACTCTTGAAAAGGCAGCGATGTCGTCGAATGGGTCGGCGTCCAATACCGTAAGGTCTCCCAGATAATTTTGGGCGATGAGACCCTTGCGATTGGCCACGCCGAAGCGTTGTGCCGGCGCGGTGGTGAGCATGCGCAGCATATCGCGGGCGGTAAGGCCGGACCTGGCCAGGCCCTGGAATTCTCCGTCCGTTGCGTAGTCGGTCATGTACCCCACGTCGGTGCCGAATAACAGTTGGCCGGCGCGGGCGTGAAAGCCGCGGACTTCCGCGTAGATGGGATCGAGATAGGCGGGGTCCGTGGTCACGGTAGTGGCGAACATCTTCAGCGTGGGGATCATTGCCATATGGTGGGCGACGAGCGCGTCGAGGATGGAGGAGTCGACGCCGCTGGTGCTGTCGGGGGCATGGGCGAGAACGTCGACGCCGGAGTCGATCGCCACGCGCGTGCCCGCGACATTCGAAGGATGGCTGTAGGCGAGTTGGCCGTGCTGGTGAGCGAGGCGGACGGCGGCCGCTGCGATCGCGATGGGCATCGGTTCCACGTTGCCGCGTGCGATGTAGGAACCGGTGAAGAGTTTCAGAAGGTCGGCGCCGCGGTCGATGTTATAGGCCTCGATCTCCGCGGCCTCGGTGGGGGTGGACGGCTGCGGAATGAACCAGAGCAGATAGAAGGGAAGCGTGTTTTTTACGTAGTAAGGCACCCCGTGGGGCGGGTAGAGCGCTGTGCCGGCGGTGTAGATTTTCGGGCCGGATAGTTCGCCGTGCTCGATCCGGCGGCGCAAAGACAGCGTGAGGCGAGGGTCGGAACCCGCGTCGACGACGGTGGTGAATCCGCGGCTGGTGATCATGTCCGAGAGTTCCGCGTTCAGGGTGGCTGCGCTCTTGAAGGCCGCGAAGTCCCACTTGGGCTCGGTGAAGTGGACATGGGCGTTCCAGAAGCCGGCCATGACCACGCAATTCGGGCACCAGAGAACGGCGGCGTGAGCGGGGATGGGCAGGTTTGGGCCGACGGCGGTGATGATGCCTCTCGCGACGATTACGCTGCCGCGTTCGATGGGTGGAGCGTCCGGCGACGGATAGATTTTCATGTCGTGCAGCACGAGGACGCCTATCGAGGGAAGCGGGGCCGGGTGCGGATCGCACATCGGCCAGAAGATGAGAAAGTAAGCCGCAGCGGCGATCAGCAGCGAGGGGGCGAGCCAGAAACGCGCGCGAGGCAAAGACACGTCAGGCTTCCCTCGGAGTAAGTTGCTTCCGCATATGGACGATTGCGAGGCCGGAGCCGTCAGGCAGCGGGGCGGCGAGGCGTTCGATTTGGTTATAGCCGCGCGCGAGGTAGAGCGGCACTCCGGCGAGGGTTGCGGCCATTTCGGCGGCGTGGAAGCCGGCCTCGCGCGCCTCGGCTTCGCAGGCGGCGAGGATCTGGGAGCCGATGCCGCGGCGGGCGAAATCCGGATGGATGAAGAAGGCGCGGATTTTGGCGGGATCGATGGAGGGGTCGAGGAGGGCGGCGTCGCGGACCGGAGCGTCGTCTCCTCCATAGAGAGTCTTGCGCTTGCTCCAGCCTCCGCAGCCGGCGATGGTTCCGTGGACCTCCGCGATGAAGTAGGTCTGGTCGGCGATGAGTTGGCGGTCGGGGGTGAAGATGGCGAGGAGCGCGGCCTCGCGCTGGCGCGGAGAATATTCGGGCTGCAGGCCGCGGACGCTTGCGGCGATGAGTTCGGCGAGCGCCGGGATGTCGGCGGGCGTCGCTTTGCGCAGCGTCGCGATCATCCTGCCAGTTTAGCGGGACGGCACTTTCTTTAGATTGCGCACGACGGAGCCGCGCGGCTGGCGCCGCTCGCGGCCCTGTGCGCTAGGCCGCCGGTTCGGAGAGCGGTTCCATTGCGGGGCGGGCGGTGTGGAGGCCCAGGGCGCGGGACCACTTTCGTTCGAACGACACTTCGCGGAGGAAGTTGCCGAGGGTGACCAGCGGCGCGGCGGCCATTAATGGGGAGAGGAGCAGTGTCCCGGGATGCTCACAGAACATGGACGCCGCGATCGCCCACACCGCGAGGGTCAGTTTGAGAAAGTCGCCGTTCTCGCCGAGCGCCTTGGAACGCCGCGCGCGGACGCCGGCCAGGAACTCTTTCGCGGTGCGGGCTCCGGGGACTTCGGTGTAAGTCCGGCCGAGAGAGGCCATGGTGTGCGCATCGCTGCCACCGATGTGAGCTTTGGCCCAGCGCGAGGCGAGCGCGGCGGCGGAGCGATTGGCGGCTCTGAGCATCTGTCCGTTGGCGGTCTCGAGGGCGGGGAACGAGCGTTCAAAGGCTTCGAAGTCGGCCGCCGCGCGTGGCCCGGTAAGGGAAGAGAAGACGTGGTTCAGGCTGAAGAGCAGGCGGCGCGCGTTGAGAAACGCGATGAGGGAATCGAGGTCGTGGCGGCGGCGCTGGAGTTGGATGTGATCCCGCTCCTCGATGCCGTAGACGCCCATGTGAAACTCGGTTCCGGCGGGGGTGCGGCAGGTGAGTTCTTCGCTCAGGAAGAAATCGGGGAGGTGACGGAGGACTTCGACGGCGTCGATGGAGTCGTGGTCGGTGACGGTGACCAGATCCATGCCGCGGCGTTTGAGCGTGCCGTAGACGGCTTCGGGGGAGTTGTAGCATTCGCGGCAGACGCCGCGCAGCAAGGGAATTGTGCACATGCCGCTTCCCGTGGTGTGGACATGAAGATCGCACCGCATACCTTCATGGAACGCGAGTCGTGTTACAACGGCGTGGCGGCGGAAAAAAACAATTGTGAAGGAATTTGTTGCGGCGCTGCGCCGCGCGTTTGCGTCAGGGAGGCGTCATCGATTTGTCATGGGGTTGACATATGGGGAGGCGTCTGCGCCGAGTCCGGGCCGGATCGCTACGACGAGACCGCTCGTTTCGCCGTGATAGACGATTTTCAGGTGCTGGGAGTCGAGGAACGGCTGATCGAACGGGAGGATGAGGATGTAGACGGGACGATCGGTTGGGTAGGTGTCCCGGATGATGAACTTGGCGAGCGATTCATGGCCGATGGCGCGGTAGAAGTTGAGCGAAGAGACGAAGTGCCAGCTTGATGGAATTTCGCGGATGCCGTAGTGGTGGTTGTACCAGGCGGCAACGTCGTAGGCCTGGCGAGTGTCGGCGTCCCAGATCCAGAGTTGGAAGTAGGTGAGGCGAAGGCAGAAGAGCGAGTAAACCGCCAGCAATCCGAGGGAAGCGGCGAGACCGGTGCCGGTGAAATGCGCGATGCGTCCCGGAATGGCCGCCGCTGCCAGTGCGCCGACTGACAGTAATGCCAGCGGGACGAAGAAGAGCGCACTGCGGTCCTCGGGCAGTGGCACGTGGAGCAGATGACGGGCCACGACGTGCAGCGAAGCGGTGAGGGTGAAAACGGCCGCGGCGGCCGCGGCGACGACGAGACGGCGATCCACACCGAATGCGGACGGGCGGCGGCGTTGCCAAAGCGGGAGTAGGGCATGCGTTATGCCGAACAACGCGATCGCCTTCAACGCCAACGGGCCGAGGGCTATGATCGCGGGCCGAATGAGCGGGTCGACGAGTTCTACGTTGACCTGGTAGAGAGAGAGTTGTAAGAGGCCACGAAACGCCGCGATCAGCGAATCCTGACCGAGATACTCAGCCAGGTTGGCGTGTAGCAGGACGGAACTGCCGAGAAACAGCAGGACCGCTGAAGCGGGAGCGGCACACCAGGCAGCGACGCGCAGGCATTGCCGAATTCCCGTCACGGCAGAACATGCCCATGCCAGTACGGTGAGCATGGTTGAGACGCAAGCCAGTCCGAAGGAGAAGTTTGCGGTGATGGCGAGGCCGGCGCAGAGGGAGCAGAGAGCGCAGGCGCGCTCGATCGAGGGGGACGACGCTTCCGGGTGGCGCAGATACAGCCAGACCGGGATGGCAAGCAGCCAGGCGAAAAAGCCCAGAGCGAGGCTATAGCCGCGTGCCGCCACCAGATAATCGAACAGCAGCGGGTTGAAGCAGAAGCAAGCCAGCAGGACCCACTGCACCCACGCCCGTTCGGTGAGTGATGTGGCGATCCGCCATGAGGCGGAAAAGTACAACGCCGCGCCGATCAGAGCGGGCAGGCGCACCGTCAGATGATACGCGCCGAAGATCATGGTGAAGAGCCGCATCAGTACGGTGTTCAGGATGTGATTGTTGGCGCCGGGGTAGAAGTGGGTCGCACTCTGATGCGACGCGAAGGCGAGGTAGGTATCGGCTTCGTCGATGGTGATGGATTGGACATGCGCCCGGGCGACGGCCCACGCGAATGCGAATAGCGCCGTGGCTACGACCGCTACGTTAATTGGAGAATTACGTGCGGGGGGGGAATTCGCTCGACCTGGACGGCACGAGCTTAAGGTAGCAGGGCTACTTTTCCAGCTTCAAGTCGATAACGGGCTCTTTCGCGCTGTCGAAGATGCTGAGGCGCTTCGTCTTGCTGCTGGCGCCCTGGAAGGTGGCGCGGAGTTCGTAGGTGACGTCGGTGCTGAGGCCGGCAAAGTGATACTTGCCGCCGGCCTGGCAGACATAAGACCGGATTTGCAGTGTTTTTGTGTCCTTCAACTGGACGACGGCGCCGGGGACGGGATCGCCCGAGGCGTTGGTGACAATGCCGGAGACGGAGCGGGTATCGCCGTCGGTTCCCTGCGCGATCGCCCGGGGAACCACGGCGGCGATGAGAAGCGCCAGGGCGAGAGAGAATGTGGCGAGAGAGCGCGGTATCATCAGGGCTTCCTTTTACTTGGACTCCGGTTCGAGCAGAAAGGATAGATCGACGCGTTCCTCGCCGCGGATTTCGACGTCTTTCTGCTGGGGCGCGTAGCGCCTGGCGGCGACCGAAACGCGGAAGTGGCTTTCCTCGGCCGGTACCTGGAACAGGAACTCGCCACGCGGACTTGTAACGGCCTTCTGCTTCATTGGTTTGGCGTTGGAGCCCGGCTCGGGGAGGGAGATGAGCGTGACTTGGACGCCGGGAAAGGCGAAGCCGGGATCGCGAAACACAGTTCCGGCGATGGTGGCCTGCGGGCCGACGGTTTTATTTTTGTGGGCGGCGAAGAGAGGAAGGGCAAGCGCCAGCAGGAGGGCGGCGCTACTTCCAATCCTCCTCTTCCTCGTCCTCATCTTCTTCATCCAGCGATTCCTCGTCGTCTTCCTCGTCGAAGTCGAAGTCCTCGTCGTCCTCGTCGTCGACGTCATCGGCCGGCTGGAGCTCGAGCGGGTCCTTGCCGGTCACCAGCAATTCCGCGCCACATTCGCTGCAGTCGACCGGATCGCCTTCGTCGAGTTCTTCCTCGTCGAGTTCGAGGACCGCGTCGCAAACGGGACAATTCACCATGATCTATATCTCCAGGCTCGAAAGTTCTGCTTTTCGATCGATTCCAGGTTCCACCCTCAACGGCCGCCAGGGGCCGACAACGAGGATTCTAACTCATGCGCGTATTCTTGCAAGGCCGACTTGGGGAGGGTGATGAGAGTCTTCTCCATGTCCTCGAAGGAGGACACCATGCGGCGGATGTGCTGTGCGGCCAGCCGCATGCACCAGGGATCGGAAAGCACCGTGCCTGTCTTTTGGGCGAGTTCCCGCAGATGTGCGTGAGGAAGCGCGATCACTTTCTCCTGTTTCTCCTCGCCGTCGGTGACGAGAGAGAACTTCACGTCCACGGTATCGGCGTGACGGATCGAGATCGCGTTCTGCAACCACTGGAACTCGACGTGCCAGACGCGCCCGAAGGGATCCGGGCCGGCATCGAAACTGCGGACGTTTGCAACCATCATCCGCATTCTAACCGAAGGCGCGAGGCGGGTGCGCGATTTCTTCGGCGTGACCGCTACCATGGAGAATACTTCTTTTCGAGAGCCCGATGAGCGACCCGGCCAAACCATCGAAATTCGGACTGATCGCCCGCGCGGGCGTGTTCGCGCTGATCGGGATTCTCGGGTTGACGTTGTTTCCGCCGCTGATGATGCCGGTGGCCGGGTATGTGGTGGCGGCCGCGCTGGGGACGTTCGCCGCGGCGGCGCTGGCGAACGCGCTGGTGTTGCGGATTTACGAGCGCGGGCGGTTGGCGGACATCGGCTTGGGTTGGACGGCGGCGAGCCGGCGGAACCTGGCGTTGGGCTTGTTGGGAGGACTGGCGGGCGGGGTGCTGGCGACGCTGGCGCCGTTGGCCGCCGGCCTTGCGCATTACGAGACATCCGGCGACGGCCACACGCACTGGCCCGGGATGCTCTTTCTCTCGATTGTGCTGTTGTTCGGCGCGGTAGGGGAGGAGATGATGTTCCGTGGCTATGCGTTCCAGATCCTGGCGCTGGCGATCGGCGAGTACGCGACGGTGCTGCCGATGGGGGTTCTGTTTGGTCTGGCGCATATGAACAACCTGCACATCACGGGGCTGGCCATCCTGAATACGGTCCTGTGGGGGGTGCTGCTTGGCGTGGCGTATCTTCGCAGCCGGGATCTGTGGCTGCCGATCGGGTTGCACTTTGGCTGGAATTGGGCGCTGCCGCTGCTGGGCGTCAATTTGAGCGGGTTTACAATGGAGGTGACGGGGAGGGCTTTACACCCCGATGAAAGCCCGCTCTGGACTGGTGGCGCGTATGGACCGGAAGGCGGACTTTTCACCACGATCATGGTGGCGGCTCTATTCGCGGCTGTGCTGCGCGCGCCCGTCGCCCGCCAAAAGTCGTTCCTGCTGGATGGGCACAGCGATGACGAGTAAAGCGGCGGCCCTTGCCGCGGCGGCATTGCTGGCTGTGCCGGCCTTGGCCGGTTCCTCGCAGCGGATCAGCGACGATGACAAGATCGACATCCTTCGCGGGATCGAGGCGGAATACGCCAAGGCGAAGGTGCCGATTCCGCGCTCCAAAAAGCCGCTTCCTTACAACAGCAACGGGTCGTTCGATCCGCGGATGTGGATGAAGGTGGCGCAGGAGTACGGTCCAGCGGCACGGACCGGAGATCTCGTCCAGATAACGAAGATCGTCTTCGAGCCCGACCGCATCGTGCTGCAGTTGAACCACGGCTTTCGAGGCGGGCATCACTGGTATGACAACGTTCAGGTCGGTATGGGAGATCCGATGGGGATGCCCATGCCGAATCCCGGCACGCCGATCAGCGGGGGGGGACCCGCGCCCGGCGGAACCACGATCGCGATTCTGTTCCATGAAAAGCTGCCGCCCGTCAATAGCGAAGAGTTGAAGAAGACGCTGTCGACGATCCTCGATTTCGACATGCACAGCGCCACCAAGGACTACGTTTCGACCCTGCCCGCGCCGGTGAAGACGGCGATTCAACAGAAGAAGGCAATTAGCGGCATGGACCGCGATCAGGTGTTACTCGCACTCGGCAGGCCGCGGACGAAGGACCGGCAGACGATCGACGGCGTGGATTACGAAGACTGGATTTACGGTGAGCCTCCGGGCAAAATCACCTTCGTTCGTTTCGCCGGTTCGAAAGTCGTAAGCGTGAAAGAAGAGTATGCCGCCGTGGGCGGAAGCACGGTTCCGAACCTACCCGCGCAATAAGCGCCGGACTGGCCTGAGCCGGTAGAATGAGAGCATATGGCAATAAAGGTTGGCATTAACGGCTTCGGCCGTATCGGGCGCAATGTAGTCCGCGCCGGTTTGAAAAATCCGAACGTCGAGTTTGTGGCGGCGAACGATCTCACCGACACGAAGACGCTCGCGCACTTGCTTAAGTACGACTCGATCCTTGGTCCGTTGGACGTTGACGTGAAGGCGGAGGCCGACGCGATCACCGTTGGCGGGAAGCGGATCAAGATTTTCGCGACGAAGGACCCGGCCGAGATCGACTGGAGCTCATTGGGCGCCCAGGTTGTCATCGAATCGACCGGTAAGTTCACCGACGCCAAGGACGCATCCAAGCATCTTCGCGGGACGGTGAAGAAAGTCATCATTTCGGCGCCGGGGAAGAACGAGGACATAACCGTTGTTCTTGGTGTGAACGAGGGCTCCTATGATCCGGCTAAGCACAACGTCATCTCGAACGGTTCCTGCACGACGAATTGTCTGGCGCCGGTGGCGAAGGTGATTCACGAGACGTTCGGCATCGAGAAGGGCTCGATGACGACGATCCACAGCTACACCAACGACCAGAACGTGCTGGATTTCCCGCACAAGGACCTGCGCCGGGCGCGGGCGGCGGCAATCAACATGATCCCGACGACGACGGGTGCGGCGAAAGCGATAAGCTTGGTGCTGCCGGCGTTGAAGGGCAAGTTGGACGGTTACGCGATGCGCGTTCCCACACCCAATGTTTCCGTTGTTGACCTGGTTGTGGTGCTTTCCAAAGACGCGACGGCGGAAGAGGTAAATGCCGCATTGAAGGCGGCGAGCGAAGGGCCGATGAAGGGCATTCTGGGTTACACTGCGGATCCGGTTGTATCGACGGACCTTATGCATAACTCGAATAGCTCGATTGTGGATTCGCTGTTGACGAAGGTGGTGGGCGGCAACCTGCTGAAAGTGGTCTCCTGGTACGATAACGAATGGGGTTACTCGTTGCGCGTTGTGGACCTCGTGGAGTACGTCGGCAAAAAGGGTCTGTAACCAACTTCGGAATTCAGGCGGCGAGCTCGGCGTCGATGACGCGGGCCGCCGCTTCCGCTCCATCTTCTTCCTCCACGGTTAGACCTACTTCTCCCGCTCTGGCAAGGCAGGCCGGGTCAGATAACAAAAATTCCAATCGAGCCGCGGCGCGGCGGGCGCGATAAGCGTTCCGGGGGATGACCTGTGCCATGCCGAGCCGTGTTACGCGCCGGGCGTTGTCGGGTTGGTCATGGCTGAAAGGAACGACCAACATGGGCCGGCCGGAGCGCATGGCTACGGCGGTGGTGCCGATGCCTCCCTGGTGCACGTTGGCGGCGGCGCGGGGGAACACCTGCGAATAGGGCGCGTACGTGAACACGCCCACACCGGGGGGAAGCGGGCGGGGAATCGGATTTACCTTCTCATCGCCTATGAGCAGCAGCGCACGGCGGCCGAGCAGGCGCGCGGCTTCGATGCTCTGGCGGTAGAAGTCTCCGGCTACGAAGACGGCGGCGGAGCCGAGCGCGAAGACGATGGGCGGATCGCCCGAGTCGAGAAATTCTTCGAGACCCACCGGAGGGGGAATTTCCGGTTGCTGGCGGTCGTAGAAGGCGAAGCCTGTGACGGTGACCTTGGGCGGCCAGTCGGGTTGGGGTTGGCCGAGCAACGGGGAAAAGAGCGCAAGGGTGCCGCGAGGAGAGAACTGGGTTTCAAAAAGCGGATCGCCGTCTGGCGGGAGACCGAGTTCGGCTCGGGCGGCGCGGATGGGGGCGAGCCAGCGGCGGGTAACGGAGCGGCCCATGGCGCGCATGGCGCCGCCGACGAAGGGACCGAGGGCATAGAGACGGCCCATCCAGACGAACGGGGGAAGCACGGGTGGATCGTAAGCGGAGAAGAACCCGGCGGGGGCGAGGTTGCCTGAGAGCCACCGGATGCCGGTTTTCTCGGCGGCGAGTTGGGCGCCGAAGGCGACGGTGTGAGTGACGGCGAGATCGGCTCGCGCGAATGCCTGCATGGCTTCGCGCACGGCGGACTTCGCGTAGGGGTAAAGCAGGTCGCGGATGAGAAATTCCGAGCCGCGACGAGGGTCCATGGCGCGGCGGAGCAACGCGGTTTCGGTGGGTTCGAGGTGCGGGCCCAGAGGCGCGAAGCGGATGCCTTCGCGCTCGACCTTGGCGCGATGAATATGGCTTGTCGCGACGACCGGTTCGTGGCCGCGCGCGGCGAGGCGCAAGGCGATGGCCATGTAAGGATGAAGGTCTCCGAGCGAGCCCCCGGGTGGCCAGTACGATTCGCTTTGCCATCGGCGCGCGAGGAACGCGCTCAGCCTTGCAGCTTGCTTACGACAGCGCCGGTGAACTCGTTTGTGCCGGCGGCGCCACCGACGTCGGCGGTGAGATGTTTTTTCTCGGCGTAGACGGCTTCGATGGCGGCGAGCAGGCGATCCGCCGCTCCCTTTTCCCTGAGATGGGTGAGCATCATTACGGCCGAGAGCATGAGAGCTGTCGGGTTGGCGATGCCTTTGCCGGCGATGTCGGGAGCGGAGCCGTGCACTGCTTCGAACACTGCGTGGCGCTCGCCGATATTGGCTCCGGGAACGACGCCGAGTCCGCCGACTAGGCCGGCGGCGAGGTCCGAAACGATGTCGCCGTAAAGATTCGGCAGCAGAAGGATGTCGAAACTCTCCGGGCGGATGACGAGCTGCATCGAGGCGTTGTCGACGATGAGTTCCTGATACTCGATCTGCGGATAGAGTTCGGCGACTTCGCGGCAGCAGCGGAGGAAGAGGCCGTCGGCGAGTTTCATTATGTTCGCCTTGTGCACGGCGGTGACTTTGTGGCGACCGTTGGTTTTGGCGTACTTAAATGCTTGATGCGCGATGCGCAGCGAGGCGGTGCGGGTGATGACCTTGAGGCTGGTGACCACGTCTTTCACCACTTCGTGTTCGAGCCCCGAGTAAAGGTCCTCGGTGTTCTCGCGGAAGATGATCATGTCGATGGTGACATCGTCGAAGCGCGTTTTGAGCCCTGGGAGGCCGCGTACGGGGCGGACGTTGGCGTAAAGGTCGAGCCTCTTGCGGAGGGCGACGTTCACGCTGGGAAAACCACCGGCGATGGGGGTTGTGACCGGGCCTTTCAGGCCGGTGCGCGTGCTCTCGAGCGAGTCAATGACGTGCGAGGGGAGAACTTGCCCGGAGCGCGCGATAATTTCCGCGTTCAATTCGGCGCGCTCCCAATCGATCGCGACTCCGGTTGCGTTGACGGCGCGGACCGTCGCCTCCGCCACTTCGGGACCGATACCGTCTCCTGGAATCAATGTTACTGGATGGGCCACAATGATTATGATAATGCCAGCCATTCAACGGGCGCTGTTGAGCGTCACCGACAAAACGGGCATCGCGGAGTTTGCGCGCGGCCTTCATGAGCTTTCCGTCGAGCTTGTTTCCACCGGCGGAACCTATCGCGCTATCCAGGCGGCCGGAGTTCCGGTACGCGAGGTCGCCGAACTGACGGGCTTCCCGGAGATGCTGGACGGGCGGGTGAAGACAATCCATCCGCGCGTGGCCGGCGGGATTCTTGCGATGCGATCGAAGCCGGAACATATGGAGGCGATCGAGCGGCATGGAATCCCGCGCATCGACATGGTGGTGGTGAATCTGTATCCGTTCGAGAAGGTGGCGGCGCGGGCGGATGCGCCGCTCGAAGAACTGGTCGAGAACATCGACATCGGCGGGCCGACGATGATCCGGGCCGCGGCAAAGAACTGGCAGGATGTTGCGGTGGTGGTTTCCGCCGAAGACTATCCGGCGCTGCTTGAGGAGATGCGCGCCAACGGCGGTTCGCTGAGCGAGGCGACGCATTGGCGGCTGATGAAGCGGGCGTTCGCCACGACGGCGGCTTACGACCGCGCGATTTCGCTGAAGCTGGAGCAGGTCGGAGTGGCACCGGAGCCTCTGCCCGCTACGCTCGACATTCGCGCGCCGCGGACGCTGGCGCTGCGCTATGGCGAAAACCCGCATCAGAGCGCGGCGCTGTATGCCACCGCGGCGGACGGGATCGCCGGGGCCAGGCAGATTCAAGGCAAGGAACTGTCGTACAACAACCTTGTCGATCTCGATGCGGCGTGGCAGTTGATCCAGGAGTTCGACGGGCCGGCGGCGGCGATCATCAAACATACGAATCCGTGCGGATGCGCCGAGCAGGCGACGTTGGTTGCAAGCTACTTAAAGGCGCTCGAAGCGGATCCGATCTCCGCGTTTGGCGGCGTGCTGGCATTCAATCGCGAACTCGACGGCGATACGGCGCGCGAAGTGGCGAAGTTATTTGTCGAGGCGATCGCCGCGCCGGGTTACTCGAATGATGCGCTGGCCGGGCTCGCCGGGAAGAAGAATCTGCGGCTGCTCGAAGTGAAGCAGCCTGCCGCGCCCGGCCTCGTGGTGAAGTCGATTACGGGCGGCTATCTGGCGCAGACCGCCGACACGGGGAAGTTGGATCGAACGGCGGCGCAGGTGAAGACGAAGCGGGCTCCGACGGAGGAAGAGTGGGCCGCGCTCGAGTTCGGCTGGAAAGTGGTTAAACACGTGAAGTCGAATGCGATTGTCTACGCGCGGGCGGGACAGAGCGTGAGCGCGGGCGCGGGGCAGATGAGCCGGGTCGATTCGGTGAAGGTTGGCGCGATGAAGGCCGTGCTGCGGCTCGAAGGCACGGTGCTGGCCTCAGATGCATTCTTCCCGTTTCCCGACGGTGTCGAGGAAGCCGCGAAGCACGGCATCACCGCGGTGATTCAGCCGGGCGGTTCGGTGCGCGATGCCGACGTCATCGCCGCGGCGGACCGGCTTGGCCTGGCGATGGTATTCACCGGCATGCGGCATTTCCGCCACTAGTCAGGATGGGACCGGCTTTGCGGCTACTTCTGGCCCGCGGCGACAAAAACGGCGCCGACGCCGTGCTTCTGCGCGGCTTTGTCGAAGGCCGGCAGATCCTGCTTGTTTAGCACGCTCCAGCTCAGGAGGCGTTCATCGGTCTCGCTCTTGAGCTTCTCGAATTGTTTTATCGAGGCCTCGGTGGGCGCCGCGTCGGCGTGGTCGTTGATCATGGCTGCCAGATACGCCCACTGGCCGTCGAGGCCGAGCGGATAACTCAATGAGTCTTCGCTCGCGGAGACGCGGCGGTTGATGAGCGGGGCCTCGGCGGCTTTGAGCTTTTCATCCAGAGCGTCGATGGAGGCGGTGAGCGATTCGGCCGGAGTGCCCGCGATGCGCTGTTTCAAGCCGGCCAGTTGCGCGCGCACGTCTGCGATCTCGTTCACCGTGGTGTAGACGCGCTTCAGTTGATCCTGCGCCTTGAGCAGCAGATCAAACTGTTTTTTCAGGTCGGCGAGCGAGGCATGGAGGCGCGGATCGGCTTTTAGCTCGAGCGGTGCGGTGGCGGTTTTGCCGTCGACGGTGAGGCGGACCTGATAGTTTCCGGGCAGGGCCATTGGGCCGTGGGCGCCCTCTTCGTAATCCCACAGATAGTAGCTGGGCACGCGGGGCGCGATGTCGCGGTAGGAAAGATTCCAGGCAAAGCGGTTTAAGCCGGGTTTGATCTCGAGTTCCTTGCGCGGCTTGGGATCGTCGGGATCACGGGGCTGGGTTTGGGACACGGTGCGGGCACTGGAGTATTCACGCACCAGTTTTCCCTGCACGTCCAGGATCTCCAGCTTTGCCTCCTTCGGCGCCTTTTTCACCGAGAAATAGACGATGGCCCCGCCGGGCGGGTTCTGCCCTGCGAACGGCGATGGGAAGCCGTGGCCGGAATGGATGCGGAAGGCCGGGGAGGGCTGATAGAGATGGAGGTCCTCGTTGGCAACCGTATCGGTGTGCTGGCGGAGCGGGGCGATATCGTCGAGAATCCAGAATGAGCGGCCATGGGTGGCCACGACGAGGTCATTGTTCTTCACGATCAGATCGTGGATGGGCGTCATGGGCAGGTTCAACTGCAGCGGCTCCCATTTTTGGCCGTCGTTGTATGAAACAAAAACACCTTTTTCCGTTGCGGCGAAAAGCAGGTCTTTGCGGACCGGGTCCTGGCGCACGGCGCGGACGAAAGCGCCGCTTGGAATGCCGTCGGTGATGCTGGTCCAAGTCTGGCCGTAGTCGGTGGTCTCGTAGGCGTAGGGAAGCGGGTCGTCGTTTTGATGCCGGTCTACGGCGACGTAGGCGGTTCCGGCGTCATGCGGAGAAGCGTCGATCTGGCTGATGCGGCTCCAGGCGGGCAGGTTCTTTGGCGTGACGTTGTTCCAGGTCTTGCCGCCGTCGCGGGTGATGTGCACGAGGCCGTCGTCGGAGCCGGCCCAGATGAGGCCCTTTTCGAGCGGCGATTCGGCGAGGGCGAAGATCGTGTCGTAGTACTCGGTTCCCGTGTCGTCGATGCTTACGGGGCCGCCGGAAGGGATCTGCTTGGTTTTGTCGTTGCGGGTCAGGTCCGGGCTGATGGCGGTCCAGTGCATTCCAGCGTCGGTGGTCTTGAACAGCCTTTCGCCGGCGTGATAGAGCGTGTTTGGATCGTGGGGGGAAAGCATGAGCGGCGCGGTCCACTGGAAGCGGTGGGCCAGGCGGGCCGCTCCTTCGCCGTCGGTCAGTACGGGGAATACGGTGATCTCGCTCGTCAGGTTGGTCTTCTTGTCGAACTTGGTGATGGCTCCTTGATAGCCGTCGGCGTAGACGATGTCGGGGTTGCGCGGGTCGGGGGCGATGTAGCCCGATTCGCCGCCGCCGACGCTGTACCAATCCGGCCGGCCGATGCTGCCGTACGGGCCGCGGCTGGCAATTGCCACGGTGGTGTTGTCCTGCTGCGAGCCGTAGACGTAGTAAGGGAAGCGCGTGTCGGCGATGACGTGATAGAACTGGGCGGTCGGTTGATTGTCCTCGCGCGTCCACGTCGTGCCGCCGTCGACGGTGATGGTGGCGCCGCCGTCATTGGTTTCGACCATGCGGGCCGTATTGGTGGGATCGATCCACAGACCGTGATTGTCGCCGTGCGGCACGCGGATTTTCGAGAACGCGTGGCCGCCGTCGATCGAGCGCAGGAACTCGACGTTCATCACGTAGAGCTTGTCGGGGTCCTTCGGATCCGCGACGACGTGCATGTAGTACCAACCGCGCTGGACCAGGCGATGCTCGGGATTGACCAATTCCCACTTCGCGCCGCCGTTGTCGGAGCGGTAG
>DAIDIH010000172.1 GCA_027459465.1 Bryobacterales bacterium
TAGCCTGATCGCCAGGGATCAAGACGGGACGACGGCCTTGGCCCGGAAACCCGGGCCAAGGCCGTCGATTCCAGCTTGAAGCAGACTGTTCCCTAGAAGTACACGCGCGCGCCGAGCTGCACGATGCGGCCCGCCGCGGCGCCGAAGATCCCGCCGAAGTTCCCGGACGCGATATTGGAAACCGGGCCGGAGAACTGGGTATGGTTGAACGCGTTGAAGGCATCGGCGCGGAGTTCGATGCGATAGTTCTCCTTGATCGAGATCGTCTTCACCAGGCTCATGTCCGTGTTGAAGATGCCGGGACCGTGGAAGAAGTTCCGGCCGGCATCGCCCAGCACGCCATAGGGAGCGCGGGCGAAGTCGTTCGGGTTGAACCAATAGTTCTGCGACGCCGGTTTCGTATTGTTCGGATTAATTGTCTTGTTGACGAAGTTGGTCGAGCGGGGATCGTAACTCGTATTGACCGGCCCGAGGACGTTCGCCGTATCAGGACAGCCGTAGTAGCTAAACGCGTCACAGAACAAGGACCGGAAGCCTGTATCGGAGATCGTAATCGGGAAACCGGTCTGGAAGGTCGAGATGCCCGTGAGCTGCCAGCCGCCGACCAACGGCGTCGGCAGCCAGTGGGCCTTGTTGTGGAGGTTCGGGATCTCGTAGGTGTAGGTGGCTACGAAGCGATGCCGGGCGTCGTACGCCGAGTCGCCGTAGTCAAGCGCGAAGTTGTAAGGGTTCGTGCCGCGAGCGCCAAAACTGCTGTTCTCAAAGCTCGAGGCGTCATCCAACGCGTGGCTCCAGACGTAGCTCGTCGTGAAATACAGGCCATGGCTGAACTTCTTGTTCAAGCTAACCTGGAGCGAATTGTAATTCGAAGCGCCTACCGATGCCTGCGTTCCGACTGAGGCAAAAATGTCGCCCGGGACATACGAGTGGTCCGGGTACAGGTAGTGTTGGAAGACGCGGTTGGCGATGCAGGTATGATCGGAGGCACACGCAGCCTGACCAGCGGGCGTGATCGGATTGCCCTCATACGCCATGATCAGGTGCCGCCCGGCCGAGCCCACGAATCCAATCTGCAGAATCATGTTGCTCGGGAGTTCGCGCTGGATGTTGAGGTTGTAATTAAGAGCGTACGGGTCGGTCAGGTTCGGTGACACGGTGTTCAACGACATCGGATAGAATTGGCTAAAGTTGATGCTCTGCC
The DNA here is from genome assembly GCA_027459465.1 of Bryobacterales bacterium. GTDB lineage: Bacteria > Acidobacteriota > Terriglobia > Bryobacterales > Bryobacteraceae > JAJYKC01. The sequence continues at coordinate 1,202 of DAIDIH010000172.1, forward strand.
CCTTGGTGGGCGCCGTGAACGGGAACTTATTCGGGATCGACTGGCCCGTCGCGATATCCGTGAATGGAGCTGCGAAGCTCGGGTTACCGCCGACATCGGCGATCCCCCCGGAGGACTGCGAGAACGGCACCGCTCCCAGGTTCTGGAGCGCGAGTTCTTCTTCAAACCGGTTGAAGTAGACTCCGAAGCCGCCACGGATCGACCACTTATCCGCGGGAGCGTAGGCGAAACCAAACCGGGGCGCCGGGTGGATGTTGTGAGTGTAATAACCGGAGGTACTGCAGCCCTGATCGCCCGGGAAATCAAGTCCGAGCGGCGCCGTCGGGAAAACGGTGGACTGCTGGCCCGGCCGGAAGCAGTTGAACGCGAGCTGGCCAAAGTGCTGGTTGACGAGCGGCGTGTCAAGTTGCCAGCCAAGGCCATAATTAATCGTCAGCTTGCTGGTGACCTTAAAGCTGTCCTGGAAATACAGATAGGTTTCATAGGCGCGGGCGTCGATGTAGCCGCCGCTGCTTTGCGCGTAGGAGTCGGGAATACCGAGCAGGAAGTCCGCACCCGGGTCGCCGGTGGAATATACGCCGTTGCCGCCAAAGCTGAAAGACCCGTTATTAACGGCATAGAACGGATTGTTCACCTGGAAGCGGCGGCCGTCATAACCGAACTTAAATGTGTGGCGGCCGACCACTTTCGAAAAGTTGTCCGTGATCTCGTAGGTCGTGTCGATACGGGGTTGCGGACCGTTCGTGCTAAACCCGAGATTGAAATATCCCGTGATGCCAACATAAGGTGCGCCAGCCCCCTGTGGGTACTCGGGGTTGATCCCCGTGAACCCAAGCGAAGACGGCTGAACGACCTTTTGCGGTTCGACGGCGACGAAGTTGAACCGGGTCATGCCCATGCGAAATTCGTTCATCGTCGTCGGGCTAAATGTGTGGACCCAATCCGCGGTGAACTGCTTGTAGTGCCGCTGCGCGATCTCACCGAAACCCGGCAGCGACGACCCGGTGAACGGCAGATCGTCCGTCGAAGGCGTGTCCTCGAAGAACCCCGATCCCCAAATCGTGTCGCTCGGGCTGAACGTGTGGTCGATACGGAACAGTCCCTGATTCTGCGTCAGGAGCGTGATCGGCGTGAACAGATACTGGCTCGTCCCGAAATTGGGCAGCGGCACGTACTTCATGTAGTTCTGCGAAATGGAGTTGAAGTCGGAGGTCGGAATGTGACCGGTCGGGAACAGCACGTTGTAAGGGGTCCCGGCAGGGAAAACCGCGCCGCTCTCGCCCTTCAACGGGATGGGGCTCGTCGCCGTGGAAGTTGCGATATCCGGGAAGTATCCATTGCGTTGATCGGGCGAAAACACGGTCACGTCCTGCGCGCCGCCATCAGGCTGCCGCGACCGCGTGCCTTGATACGACAGGAAGAAGAACGTCTTGTCCTTGATCACCGGCCCGCCCAGCGTCCCGCCAAACTGGTTCTGGTGGAACACGGGATTACTTTTCTGGTAGAAGTTGCGGCCATTGAGGAACGTGTCCCGATAGAATTCGAAGGCATCGCCGTGGAATCCATTCGTGCCGGACTTGATGATCGCGTTCAGAATCGCGCCGGAGTTCCGGCCGTATTCCGGATTGATGGTGCTCTCGACATAGTCAAACTCGGCAATCGCGTCCTCGCTGGGGATGATCAACGGCGTGTTCAACGGAAGGTCGTTCGAATCCATGCCGTTCACCAGGAAGCTGTTCTGCTGCGACTGGCTGCCATTGGTGGCGTAGTTGTTCCCAAACCGGTCCGACGAAGCAACCGCGCCCGGTTCGGTCTGCTGCAGTGTCACCCAGTTGCGGTTCAGCACAGGTAATTGCAGGATCGTCTGGTTGCTGATTACCGTGCCCAATTGCGTGTTCGAGGTCTCGACCTGCACCGGATTGGCCTGCACCTCAACTGTCTGGCTGACCTGGCCGACCTCGAGGGGAATGTTCAATGCATAGATCTGATTCAGTGCCAATCCGATATTCTTTGATACGAATGTTGTGAAACCTGTTTTGGTAGCGGCGACGTCGTACGTCCCTGGGGGCAGATTCAAAAATTGGAAGCTGCCATCAGTCGCCGAAGTAACTTCCCTCGTGATGCCCGTTTTTGTGTTTGTCGCCTTTAGGCTTACGCCGACTACCGCCGCCCCCGTCGCATCCGTCACAGTGCCGCGAATCTGGGCATAAACATCGTCAGCCCGGAGAGGCGACATCGCGATCAGAAAAAGACCGAGGATCGAAGCAGCCATCTGGATCAGTTTGCGCATTAACCCTTTCCCCCTTCGATGTGGTGCGTTTTGATCTTTACTGCTGTGGAGGGCTAGGCATTGCAAGCCGCGTGCCAAAGCCGACATCATTGGTAAACAATAAGTTTATGAATTTACGAGATCGTCCGAATCCCAAAAGTCATAGAATCGCAGGCTTCGGGTCTCGGAAAGATCCCAAATCACGTAATTGAATAGAACAAATTGGGCTTTGCGGCCGGCTTCGTGGCTAGTCGCTCATTTCGCCCGTCAGACGGCTAGCCAGCGGGCGTGTCTGGCCGACGTATTTGCTGCCCGCTTTTTTGCGATAGGGCACCGAAGAGGGCCCGGACAACTGTTCGAAGGTGAATGAGCAGACGCGCATCCCAGGGTAGAGCGCCACAGGCATCCGTCCGAGGTTGCTCAGCTCGAGGGTCGCCTTTCCGGACCAGCCCGGATCGAACAGCCCGGCCGTGCCATGGACGATGATGCCGATCCGCCCAAGGCTGGACCGTCCTTCGAGCCGTCCGAGCACATCGTCATCGAGTTCCAGCGTCTCCTCGGTGATGGCGAGCACGAATTCCCGCGGCTGGAGAATGAAAGGCTGGCCTGGCTCGACGATCACCGGACGCATCAGATCCTCGATGCTCCGCTTGTCCCGCAGATCGATGTAGGCGTGGCGGCTGTGCTCGAACACGTTGAACTCGGCGCCGAGCCGGAAGTCCACCGAGCAACTGCCGAACTGTTCTGGGGGAAGCTCCGGCGAAATGCGGATCTTGCCCGTCTCGATGTACTTCCTAATATCAACGTCCGAAAGGACCATTGCCGTTTATCGTACCAAGGCGAGGAGGGCGCTCGCGGATTCTTTGGCGCGATACAATCGAAGCTTGCCGGAGACGCGCCATTCTGTCTGCGCGTTGGATTGTCCCGACGCCTGTTCCCTACTGATCGACGTGACTGACGGGAAGGGTTCGCGGCTCCTCGGCAACCCGGCCCATCCGGTAACGCGAGGCTTCCTCTGCGGCAAAGTCGCCCGTTATCTCGAACGCGAGTATGAGCCTTCGCGCCTGCTCTACCCGCAGAAGCGCATCGGCGCCAAGGGCGAAGGCCGCTTCGAGCGAATCTCCTGGGACGAAGCTCTGGACACAATCTGCGAGAGCCTGCGGCGCGCCAGCAGCGAGGCCGGTCCGGAAAGCGTGCTCCCCTACAGCTATGCCGGCACAATGGGACTGCTCAACGGGAGCGGCATGGACCGGCGATTCTTCCACCGCCTCGGCGCCTCGCGGCTGGATCGGACGATCTGCTCGGCCGCCGGCAGCGCCGCTCTGGAGGCATCATTCGGCGCCCGGTACGGCACCGAACCGGAACAGTTCGCTCATTCCCGCCTGATTCTGGCCTGGGGCGCGAACATTCTGGGCACGAATGTTCACCTGTGGCCCTTCATCGTCGAGGCCCGGCGGCGCGGCGCGCGTTTCTACACAATCGATCCGGTAAAGAACCGGACCGGACGCGTCGCCGATCGTCACTTCGCTCCTTATGCGGGCAGCGACCTCGCCCTCGCTCTGGGTCTGGCGCACGTCATCTTCGCCGAGCGGCTCTATGATGCGGACTACGTCGAGCGCTATACATCCGGCCTCGATGAATACCGGTCGCTCGCTTCGGAATACGCTCCTGAGCGCGTCGAATCGCTCACCGGGATCGCGCGCGATGAAATCATCAATCTGGCCCGCGAGTATGCCACCACAAAGCCCGCTGCGATCCGGCTGAATTACGGTATCCAGCGCAGCGAGCGAGGCGGAGCAGCCGTGCGCGCCATTGCCGCATTGGCGGCCCTTACGGGAGCCTGGCGCGAGGTGGGGGGTGGATTGAGCCTTTCCACGTCCGGCGCCTTCGCCTTAAACACGGCCGCCCTCGATATGCCGGAGCTCCAACTACGGTCCCCGCTCGGCCGGCCGGCGCGCGTGGTGAACATGGTGGAACTGGGCAAGGCGCTCACTGAAGTCAGGACCCCGCCGGTCAAAGCGCTCGTCGTTTATAACTCCAACCCAGCCGCCGTCGCTCCGCGCCAGGAACTCGTCCGCCAGGGTCTTTCCCGCGAAGACCTTTTCACCGCCGTTCTCGAACAGTTCCAAACCGACACGGCGGATTTCGCCGACATCGTTCTGCCGGTCACGACGTTTCTCGAGCACACGGACCTTTACCGCGCTTACGGTCACTATTTTTTACAAATCTCCCGCCCCGCCTTGCCCGCTCCAGGCGAAACTAAATCCAACGTGGAAGTGTTTCATCTCTTGGCGCATCGTATGGGCTTCCGGGAACCGTGCTTTGACGACACCGAAGACGACATGATCCGTGCGCTTTTGGCGAGTGGGGACCCGTTCCTCGAGGGCATCACGCTGGAACGACTCGACCGCGAACACTTCGTCCGGCTGAATGTTTCCGCGCCCGGCGAGCCGTTTCTGCCATTCGCGAAGGGCGGCTTTGCCACTCCATCCGGCCGGTTCGAGTTCGGGGCCGATTCGCTCGCCTACACTCCGCCCGGGGAGTCCCGCCTGGGCCGGCCCGAGTTGCGGGCGAAATATCCCCTCGAATTGATCTCTTCGAAGAACGACGACAGCATGAACTCCACCTTCGGTTACCGGCCCGATGCCGACCGGCAGACCTCGGTCCTCTATCTCCACCCGGAAGACGCCGCATCGCGGAACATCTCGGACGGCGACCTGGTGCGCGTAGTCAATAGCCGGGGGGCTTGCCGCTTGCGAGCCTCCGTTCCCGCGAGCCCGGACCGCGCCATGGTGCGGCCCGGCGTCGTCCGCGCTCCGTCGACAGGCTGGCGGAAGAGGTCCCCTTACGCGGAGCACATCAACAGCCTGACCTCGGACGGACTCACCGACATCGGTGGCGGACCCGTTTTCTATAGTTGCCTCGTCGAGGTGGAAAAATGCGGGGATTGACCCGCCGGGCATTCGTTGCCACGCTGATGCTGGCTGCCTTTACCGCTTCCGCCTGCAAGCGCAGGCACCGCCGCGCAGAGGCCCAGCCCGAGCAGGCGCCCGGGACCATGCTCAGCGAGTTACAGATGGCCGACACTCGCGCGGCGGTCCAACTCGCCAAGGGGTTCTACGATCCGGAGGGGAACGCCTGGCGTTGGACGCAACAGCATTTCTCCGTGGTGCTGGCGCCGCCCCCCGGCGCCGCGCAACAGGGCGCCAAACTCGTATTTCACTTTACGCTGCCCGAAGCCGAGATAAGCAAACTCGGTCCCATCACGATATCGTCGTCCGTCGCTGGACAGGACCTGGCGCCGCAGACTTACTCCGCCGCCGGCGATTACGTTTTCGAACGGAACGTCCCCGCCACGTTACTTACCGCCCAAGCCGTGAGCGTGGACTTCCAGACAGACAAGTCCCTGCCTCCGACCGGCACCGACCAACGCGAGCTCGGCCTGGTGGCTACCTCCATCGCTCTCCGGGCAGAATAGATGCAGTCCCGGCAGGAGGAGCGCATCACAGGCGCGGGAGCGGAGTGGCGTTGGGGCCTCGCGGCGGTCATTCTCTTTGCCTTGTGGCTCGATTGGCCGGGCATCAAAACATGGTTCTCGGCCGACGACTTCGCCTGGCTCGGCCTGCTTCTTCACGTACACGATTTCCACACGCTGCTCTGGGCGCTGTTCCATCCTTTCGCGCAAGGCACGGTGCGGGTCCTCAGTGAACGTGCCTATTTCCTCACCTTGAGCTCGGTCTTCGGACTGAACGCGATTCCCTTCCACGTTGTAACCTTCCTTACGCAGGCTGCGGCCCTGGCTCTGCTCGCCGTGTGCATGCGCCGCATGACCGGGTCCACGGCCGCCGCCTTGGCCGCGCCCCTTCTATGGACCTGCAGTGCGATGACCGCCCAGGCCGTCTCCTGGAGTTCCGCCTACAACGAAGTCCTCTGCGGCGCTTTGTTACTCGCGGCCTTCTACTTCTTCCTCCAGCACATCGAGTCCAATCGGCGGAGCGACCTCGCGGGTATCTGGATCTGCTACCTGCTCGGCTTCGGAACTCTGGAACATATTGTCGTGTTTCCGTTCCTGGCCGCCGCATGGGCGCTATGCCGGGCTCGCGGCTATTTGGTACGTACCCTACCCCTCTTCGTCCCGGCAGCCGTCTTCGCTGGTCTGCATTTCGCCCTGGTTCCAGCCACAACCGATCCTCTATATCAGTTGCACGCGGACGCCTCGATGTTTCGGACATTCCGCATCTACTGGCTCATGGCCACCGGCGCGTTCCGTGCCCCCGACGATTGGTTCGCCGCGCCGCATGCCGCCGGGCTCGTTCTCTCATTGAGCATCACAATCGGCCTCGCCGGCCTGGCTGCGTTTCAGGCCTGGAAAAGGGATTTCCGCGGATTGTTCTTTCTCGGCTGGTTCGTTTTGATGGTTTGTCCGGTGCTGCCGCTGCGGGACCATGTCCAGGATTACTACCTGACTCTGCCGGTGATCGGACTGGCAATGCTCGGCGCCTGGGGTATTGGCTTGGCGCTTGAAACCCGGCGCCCGCCGTTTGTGGCCCTTGCCGCCGTCCTGGCCGCCGCCTTTTGCGTCTACTCGGCGCGCGACCTTCGGATTGAGTTGAACTGGTACTACACGCGCGGACGGCGGCTGGAATCCCTGCTAGACGGAATTGCCGCAGAACGGAAGGCCCATCCGGGAGAGATCATCTTGCTGAACGGTGTCAGCGACAGGTTGTTCTGGTCCGGATTCGGCGATCATCCGTTCCGCTTACTCGGCCTGGGTCAGATCTACTTAGCCCCCGGGACGGAGTCCGCGATCAATCCGCATCCGGAGTGGGGCGGCATTTCGGACTACCTGATTCCGCCGACGCAGGCGCGCACGGCCCTGGCGGCAGGAAAAGCGCTGGTGCTCACCAACGTCTCGGGCCGCCTGTTAGAGACCACGGCTGCGTACCGCAAAGTGCTCGACGCGGAAATGACCGGCCTTACGCATTCGATCGTCGACGCCGCAGACCCCGCCGCCGCCTTCCGCTTCGGACCGGAATGGTATGCCCCGGAGCAGGATTTCCGGTGGATGCCTCGCGTGGCTACCGTCACGCTGGATTCGCCCCATGCGCCGGGCGCGCAGTTAGTCCTTACCGGCTACTGCCCGGCTGTCCTGCTGGCTTCCGGTCCGCTCCACCTCACCGTTTCCGCCAATGGCATCGTGCTCGGGGTGGTATCGATCGACGGCCCGGACCAGCCGGTTGCCGCCTCGTTACCTCTCCCGCTCCAATTGGCAGGCGCCGGGCCAATTCGTGTGACGCTGGCGCTCGATCGCGTCTACCATGCGCCTGGGGATAAGCGAGATCTCGGTCTGATTCTCCGCCGCTTCGAACTCCGCGAAGCTCACTGAGAGTCCGCCGCGGGCTTATACGGGCACGTATTGGTTCAGATACCGCTTCGCCATCCGGAAGCCGACTTTGAACTCGTCGCTGAAATCGGGACCGTGATTGGTGCCGGCGCCGTATAGCTCGTCTTCATGCTCGATGCTCATCGCACCCTGATAGCCGGCCGCCTGCAGCACGCTGAAGAACTCGTTCCACTTGATGCTGCCCATGCCGGGAATCCGGTACTGCCACCAGCGCGCCTTATCTACCGGCTGGATGCCGCCGCGTTTCAGGATGTCCCAGTGAATCTGCGTGTCTTTCAGGTGCACGTCGTAGATCTTGTCGACGAAATCCTGAGCGGTCTGGATCGGGTCCATCATCTGCCAGACCAGGTGCGAAGGATCGTACTGCAATCCCACGTAGGGCGTATCGCCGAATGCCTTGAATAAGGCCTCGAACCCGACCGGACTCGTGGCGATATTGGCTCCGCCCGGCCACGGCTCCCAAAGGATCTTCACGTTGTACTTCTCACAGTTGGCGAAATACTTTTCGTGATAGACCCGGACGATTTCGTCTACTTGCGCCTGGAACGTCTTGCTCTCGTCCTTGCCCGACTGCGTGCCGATGTAAGGCACGCCCAGATGGCCCGCCATCTCAATCGCCTTGGCGAAGTATTCCGTGTCGCGAGCACGCTTTTCCGGGTTGGGATCGATGTGGCTGGCGTTGATCTGCAGTGCCGACGCGGTCACGTTCTTGGCCGCCAGCGCCGACTTGACCTCCTGAATGCGCTCCGGCGTAATCGTGTTTGCGTCAAGCGTCGTGCGCGCATTCGCGCTCAGGATCATGTTATTGAAGCCGGCCTGGGCGGCGAAGTCGAGATTCGCTGTTGTGAACTGGCCCAGGACGCCCAACCGCGGCTTCCATTCTTTCGGTCTCACGCGCGGTGCAGCAGTGGCTTGAGCCGCGATCGCGGCGGCAGTTACGGTGCCGAGCAAGGCCCGGCGGCTGAGTTGTGCGTCTTCCACGGCCCCATTTTATACGAACTTGCGGCGAGGCGCGTGTCTATTTCTCCTTCAGACGCACCACGCGCCGCCCTTCGATGCGATAGGCGCCGGACAGCACCAGTTCGATCGCCCGGGGATAGGCCGCATGCTCGGCCTCCAGGATCCGCTCCGAGAGACTCTCCACCGTGTCGTCGTCTTTCACCGGAACCGCGGCCTGAACGATAATCGGGCCGGAGTCGAGCCCTTCATCGACAAAGTGAACGGTACAGCCGCTGAAACGGACACCGTGTTCGAACGCCTGCCTCTGGGCATCGAGTCCGGGAAAGGCAGGTAACAGAGAAGGGTGAATATTGAGAATGCGTCCGCGAAACGCTTCGATAAATACCGGAGTTAGCAGGCGCATGAAACCGGCCAGGCAGATTACGTCGGGGTTGTGGCGCTTCAGTTCCTCAACCAGTCTGGCGTCATAGTCTTCCCGCGCCACGCCGCGCGAGGGCAGGCAAACCGCTTCGAGCCCAAGTTCTTTCGCCCTGTCGAGGCCGCGGGCGCCGGGGCGGTTCGAGATAACCACCGCGATCTCCGCGTTGAGTTTCCCCGTCTCGATGGCGCGCGCAATCGCTTCAAAGTTGGACCCCCGGCCGGAAAGTAAGATGGCGAGTTTCTTTTTCATCCTGCTTAGCGGTACACCACGCGCGTCCGCCGCGCCTCGATAACGGAACCGATGCGGTAGTAGGTTTCACCAAGTTTCTCGATCACCGCAAGCGAGCGGTCCAGGTTCCGCCGCCCGACGACCAGAATCATCCCGATTCCGAGATTAAATGTCCGGCGGTAATCGTCCTCCGGCACGTTACCGATTTTTCGGAGTAATTCAAAGAGGGGAGGGATTTCCCAGGCGCCTGTGTCGATTTGGGCACCCAGTCCCCGGGGAAGTACCCGAGGAAGGTTATCTGTAATTCCGCCACCGGTGATGTGGGCGGCCCCCTTGAGGAGTTTCTTGTCAAGCAACGCCCGAATCGGTTTCAGATAACTCCGATGAACTTTCAGCAATTCCTCGCCGACGGATCCCTCGCAGCCGGGCACTTTCTGGCCGGCCGAATATCCCGCGACATCGAACAGCAGTTTCCTGGCAAGCGAGTAACCATTCGTGTGCAGGCCATTGGAGGCAAGGCCGATCAGAACATCGCCGGCGCGGATTCCGGCGCCGGTTAGCATGTGTCGTTTCTCAACCGCGCCGACAATGAATCCGGCCAGGTCATATTCCCCTTCCGAATAGAGGCCCGGCATCTCCGCGGTCTCGCCGCCAACAAGGGCGCAATTGTTATTCCGGCACCCGCGCGCGATACCGGCGACGACTTCGCCGGCTACCCTCGCGTCCAGGCGTCCTACTGCGAAATAGTCGAGAAAGAACAACGGCAGGGCGCCTTGAACGGCGATATCGTTGACACAATGGTTGACCAGGTCCTCCCCGATGGTGTCGTGCCGCTTGGCGAGGAAAGCTACCTTGAGTTTCGTGCCCACCCCATCGGCGGAGCTGACCAGGACGGGTTGCTTGTACCCTCGGAGTTCAAACCCTCCGCCGAAGCTGCCGATATCGGTAAGCACGCGGGGGTTGAAGGTGCTTCGTGCCTGTTTGCGGATGAGGGAGACGGCGCGATCGGCCTCGTCGATGTTGACGCCGGCGTCGCGGTAACGGATGTGGCGCGTGGATGCCATGCTGATTCGTGAAAGTACAATGCTGGAAATGAATGCCGACTTTCAATATAAACCGCGGGCGAGCCCGGCTCGTGCGGCGGGCCGCCCCGGCCGAAGGCAAGGCCGATGATAGCCGTTCTGCAGCGTGTCCGGAATGCCGATGTAAAAGTGGATGGTAAGGTTGTTGGCGAGATAGGCCGGGGCCTGCTGATCTTTGTTGGGGTCAAGAAAGAGGATGGCCCGCCGCAGGCAGCCGCCCTCGCCCAAAAAGTGGCTACACTCCGTATCTTTAATGACGCGGCCGGGAAAATGAACCTAAACGCAGTAGACGTTCAGGCTGGCCTTTTGGTTGTATCGCAGTTTACCTTGTGCGCCGACACGAACCGGGGGCGCCGCCCTAGTTTCGACCCCGCCGCTCCTCCGGAAGCGGCGCAGAGACTATACGAACAGTTTGTCCTGGAGCTGCGAAAAACGGGTTTGCGTGTCGAAACCGGAGTGTTCCGGGCGCACATGGAGGTTTCTCTCGTCAACGACGGCCCGGTAACGTTTCTCTGCGATAACTTTTGAAACTTGTCTATTTAGTAACTCCTTAGTATGCTCTAGGTATGGCTCGATACACAAAGACCACGGCGTCGCACTCGTTCCTCGAAGCGGCCCTGGTGGGGTTGGAAGTTCAAAAACAGAAGATCGAGGAACAGATCGCCGAAGTTCGATCTATTCTCGGACAACGGGCCGCCGCCGGCCCGAGGAAGGTTGCCGCCGCTCCCGCCGCAGTTGCAGCGGCTCCGGCCGCCGCTCCCGCTGGACGGAAGCGCGCCCGCCGCAAGCTGAGTGAGGAAGCACGGAAACGGATCGCGGCGGCGCAGAAGAAGCGCTGGGCAGCATTCCGCAAACAGACGGGCAAGGAGTAAGTTGGGGGACTGGACGTCCTTACGTACCCCAGTCCCACTGAAAAAGCTCGACGATCTCGTCGAGATTTCCCTCTTTCGCCACTCGGCCTTTGTCGAAGAACACCGCCCGGGTGGCCAAGGCTGCGGCAAAACGCACATCGTGGGTCGCCACCACCTTGGCCTGGGGAAGACTGACGAGGAGCCCGATTAAATTCCGCTGGGCCGGCGGATCCAGATAGGTTGTCGGCTCATCGAGGATAAGTATCTCCGGTTCCATCGCAAGAACGCCGGCGAGAGCAGCACGACGCTTCTCGCCTGCGCTCAGGTGATAGGGGGCGCGGTGTTCTATGTCGCCGAGTCCCACGCGAGCGAGCGCGGAACGGGCGCGCGCCGCCGCCTCCTCCGGCGGGAAGCCCTGGTTGAGCGGCCCAAAAGCAACGTCATCGAGAACGGTCGGCATGAATAGCTGCTCGTCGGCGTCCTGAAACACCATTCCCACCTTCGAGCGCACTTCGCGAAAGTTCTGCGGCGAAACATCCATGCCACAGACGCGCACCGATCCCTCTCCTTGCAGCAATCCGTTCAGGTGGAGGAGAAATGTGGTCTTGCCGCTGCCGTTTGCGCCGAGCAGAACCACGGTCTCGCCCGGATAGACCGTGAAGTCTATCCCCCGGAGGGCATCGGTGCCGTCTTCGTAGCGGTACCGCAGATTGCGAACTTCGATCAGCGGACTCACGGCTGGCGCGCCACCAGGTGTGCGAGGACAGCAAGGGCGGCTCCGGCACAGGCAAAGACCGCATCCCGCGAGTTGAAGCGGCGCTTCTGAAGCGAATGGAAATCGCCGGTGAAGCCTCGCGCGGCCATGGCTCGCTGAATGCCCTCCGCGCGGGAATAAGACCGTGCGAACAGAATCGCCAGCGCGCCGGCGGCCGCCTGAAAGGCCCGCGCACGCGACCGGTGCGCCCGCGAAGCTTGCCGGCAGGAAGCCGCCAGCCGCATGTGCTGCGCCTGTTCGGAAATGACAAAGAGATACCGGTAGAGCGTCTGCGACATCAATACGAGCAGACGGGGCGCTCCGAGGGACTCCATGCCGCTGAGGAGCAGCGGCTGGGGCGTGGAAGCGACAAGGAGTAATACGGTAAGTGCCGAGACATAGCTCTTGGCGAGCAACGCCATCCCTGCTATGGGCTGCCCTGCCGCCCATTCCACCATGGCGAATAACACCGAGAACGGCAAGACAACCGCCGCCTTCCTCAGCATGGAGGCCATCGGAAGCCGGGCGGCGGCGATTCCGGCTACGACCACGAAGGCGAACGGCACAGCCGAAATAGGGGAGGCCGGCGCGGTAGCGAGCGCGGCTAGCAGCGCCAGCGCGACGAGCAGTTTCGCCCGGGCATCGCGCACGTGAAGGAAGCTACGCCGGCGGCTCCACTGCTCGACAACAACGTGATGCACGCTAGCTACTCCGCCGGCGCAGCAAGAAATAACTTGCCGCGGCGGCGGACCCGCCAACCAGGCCGAGCCCTAACACGGCCGCCGCCGGCCGGCGCAGCCACAACGGTCCCGCGGGGAGCGAATAATCAGCCATCGGGGCTGCCCACACGGGCCGTGCATGTAAGTCCGCCCATTGCCCAATTTGCATCACGCCGTCGGGCGCGCCGGAGGCGGCAAAAAGACCAACAACGACCACCAACACCGCGGCGAAGGCGATTGCGGCCCAAGCGCGCGAGCCATTCGCCGGCTCCGGGCCGGTCCACCTTGGGTTTAAGCGTTCAATCGCGCGCACGGCCGCCAGGGTGATCATCCCTTCCACGATCGCCCCGATCGCGAACAGCCCGGCGGAAAGCGCGAGTAACCTCGGCGGCATGCGAATTCCCGAGATCGTCAGTTCCGCCAACGCGAGGCCGGCGCTCATCGTAACAGAAAGAAATCCCGCCAGGAACAGACTCAGACCTCGCCGTCCGGCGAACAATCGCAGAGGCACCCATGCGGCCAGAACCCCGGCCAGAGCCATGTTAAAGACGTTTGCCCCGAGCGCGAGTACACCGCCGTCCTGAAACACGAATGCCTGCGTGGCGATAATGGCCGTCATCACCAATGCCGCGGGCGCCGGGCCGAGAATCGCCGTCAGCAGAGCCCCGCCCACCAGGTGCGCGCTGGTTCCCACGCCGACGGGGAAATTGACCATCTGCGCCGCAAAGACAAACGCTCCGAGAACCCCTAGCAATGGGATCCGGGTCTCGTCCAGTCCTTTATGCGCACGCCGCGCCACCCAGGCCACGGTAGGCGCCGCGACGCCATCCAGCGTCAACCAGACGCGTGTTGAAAGGAAGTTGTCGGGAATGTGCATTCGGAACGGCTCAACGGTCCCTCGGGGCACTTACCACACCTGGCTTAGACTGCCCCTCGCGCCTTCTTCCACTGTAGCCGACGCGCCGCTCAAGCCGGCGAAGCGCTCCCAGCGAGGGCAAGCGCACCGTAAAGTACGCTGTCATCACCCAAAGCAGCGGGAACCACATCCAGGCGCGCCTGCGACCACGACGTAATCTGCCTCCGCAACGCCGCCCTCAATGGGACGAACAGCCGCTCCCCAGCCTTCGCGATGCCGCCGCCGATGACAATCCGCGCGGGGTTCAGCAACATCACCACCGGCTTCAGCCCCAGCGCGAGGTCCTCCACATACTTCGCGACAAACACGGGGTCGGCTAGCAACTCCTTCGCGGTCTTGCCATAATCCCGCTCCAGCCACAACCCGCAGCAGATCCGTTCGAAACACCCGCGTGCTCCGCACAGGCATTCCGGTCCATCCGGCCGGATCGCGATGTGGCCGAGTTCTCCCGCCCACGAATCCGCGCCGCGATAGACGCCCGCCTCCGTCACGATGCCTCCGCCGATCCCGGTCGAAAGCGTCATGTAAAACAACGGAAGATAGCCCTTCCCCGCCCCAAAGCGCGACTCACCGAGGGCGCCCACGTTGGCGTCGTTATCCATCACCGGGCGCACGCCGGCGAGCGGCTCCAGATATCCCGGTAAATCGAACCCGCTCCAACCGCTGACATGGGTCGAAAGGGCGACGCGTTGTTCGCGAAAGTGCACCGGACCGCCGAATCCGATCCCGCAGGCGTCAAACCGCCACTGCTTGCGCCATTTCTCGACCACCGCCGCGATGTGCGCAAGCATCCAATCCCGTCCGCCTTCGCGATCCGTCGTCTCCGTTACGCGTGCGGACATCGTGCTGCCTTCAAACACAGCCATCGAGAACTTCGTGCCCCCGATGTCGACGGCCAGCGTGATCATCGCCCGATCGCTTCGAGGGCGATAAGTTCGCCGCCCGATGCTGTCCCCGTCCCGGGCTTCATGACGGTAATTGCGGCCGCAAGATTTCCGAATCGCGCCGCTTCATCCGGCGATCCGGTAAGCGCCAACGCCATCCCGGCCGCGGCCGAGAACGAGTCCCCCGCTCCGCAGACATCCACAGGCTTTCTCGGATGCCGGCTGCCGACGAACCGCTCACCGGAGGAGTCCACAACCATCGCGCCCCGTTCGCCCAGCGTAACGATCAGGCAGCGCGCCTCAGTGTGTTTCAGCAGGTCCGAGTAACTGGCGCCCGATATCAGCCTGAGCGCCCGCTCGGCCTCCTGCTCGTTCGGCTTCAGCGCGACGCGCCGGAACTCCTGCGCTCTCTGCCGGGAATCCGCCCAGAAAACACGATCCGGATGGCGCTGGGCCAACTCCGCGACGGTCTCTCGCACACGGGCCGTGACAACTTCGGACTGCCCCGTTTCGGCCTGGTCGGAAATAAAGACCACGTCGAAGCCGGCTACAGCCTCCTTGAGCCGCGCGATGAACCGCGACTCAACCGCCTCGGGCAACTGACGCCGCGGGATGAAATCGATCCGGGGCAGGTCCTCCACGCCGGTTTCTTCATTGATCAACTTGGTGTAAGTGAACGTCGTCCACTCCGGCTCGCGCAGCATCAACTCCGCGCTGATGCCCCGGCGCTCGAGCGCGGCGAATAACTCGTAGCCGTGGCCATCGTCGCCCGCGACCCCAAGCACGCTGATTCGTCCCACTCCCAACGCCGCCAGGTTGTTCGCAATTGTGCCGCCCGCGCCCGGCGTAGTTTCGGTCGCCACCACCGCCGTGCGCGGGATGCCCGTTTCGCGCGATGGCTCGGACGCCGAGGGCGCGTAGCGGCACCACCGGTCCAGGCACACGTCCCCCACCACCAGTGCCGACTTGGTCCGCACCGCCTCCGCGTACTCGCGGGCCGTCATGCCTTCTCCGCCGCCCGGGTCAGCGCGCGCCACAACGCCGGAACCGTCGCCCGGTGCTCGCCGTGAAAGTAGAAACTCTCGCCGCCGTCGGCCACCGTCCGCACCAGCAGCGTCTTATGCGGGCGGAAGTAATAGCCCGGGTCGGTCTTCGGCAACTCGCGCCGGAAATCGCCGTGAATCGGCGTAATGTCGAACACGGCCGTCGTGAAATGCCGGATCTCGCGCTGGTTCTGGTGCGCTACGTTCCGCGCCATCGCCAGCGCTTTCAGATACACCTCCGGCCCCATGATCGCCGAGCCGAAATTCAGCACCACACCGCCTTCGAGCGACTCCACGGTGTGCGCGAACACCAGAAAGTCCGTATAACTGCCTGCTCCCCAAGCCCCGCCATCGCAGTTCGGATGCTCGTGCACGATGTCGTATCCGATCCCGCAGTGCACCGTGGCCGGAACGCCGATCCGCCAGGCGGCGGCCAGCAAACTCAGGTCGCGGTGCGGGAAATCACTCGCCGCGATGCGGCGTCCGAAGTACTCGCCTAATCCGCATTCGTCGGCCTGCGCCTGCCGCGCCCACTCGTTCAATTCCCCGGTCTCGTTCCACAAGCCGAATTCGCCGCTTGCGATGTAGCGCGCCACGCTCTCCGTGGTAGCGCCGATCCGCGACAACTCGTAGTCGTGAATCGTGCCCGCGCCATTGAATGCGATGTGGGACAGCAGGCCGCGCTCCATCAGGTCGATGAGATGCCTGTTCACGCCGGACCGCATCACGTGCGCGCCCATGATCAGGATCCGCGCCGAGCCGCGCGCTTTCGCCGCGATCAGGCGCCCGGCGAGCGTCTCGATGTCCGGATGATCAAACCCGGGCGCCGGGCTGTCTAAGTCCAGCCATTGCTCCCACTGAAGATCGTGACGGCGCTCGCTCAAAGGCTGCAGCCGCAGCCGCGTGCGGTCAAACAGCGGATAACGGGACGCCATGGCTAGTTTGGAAACAGCGCGGCGGTAAGTTGGTCGAGGCAGAGATAGTTCGGCACAATGTAATCGGCGCCCACGCCGATCAGCCGTTTCCGCTTCCACTCATCCACCGCGGTGCACTCCGGCTCCTGGCTCGCCACTCCCACCGTCACGCCGCCGACTTTCTTCACTTCTTCGATCTCGACGTACCCGTCGCCGAAGCCCAGAAACTCCTCGCCGCGGTACTCGGCACTCGCCAGCACACGTTGGATGAGAATTGCTTTCGAGAAGCTCTTGTAATCGTCCAGCGCTCCGAACACGCCGCCGTTGAAATACTTCTCGACGTCGAGCAGCCGCGCCTCTTCCTTCATATACGCTTCGTCGGTGCCGCTCGCCAGATACATCCGCATCCCGCGCTCATGAAGACGTTCGAGCAGCGCCCGAGCGCCCGGAACCAGATAATCCTCCGGCGAGACATGGCCTTTTCTCAGCCCCTCGACCCGGCTTTCGATCCGATGCCACAGCCGGTCCAGGTACATCTTCTTGTATTCTAGAGCCTCGAGCGGCGCGCCGCCCCGCTTGATGACCGCGTCGCGCAGCGCGAACATCTGATAAATGGTTTCTTTGCCGGTGAGCCGCCAGACAAAGTCCTCGACCTCGGCGCGCAGGCTCTCCTCGCTCTCGCCCGTGTGAAGGTCCGCCAGGATCTCAACCATCATCGGCACCATCACATCCATCCATCCGCTGCGGATCAGCGACAGGGTACCGTCAAAATCGAATAAAACGACACGCGCGTGACTGGCCGTCACGCCGGGCCGTACTGGTTCAAGCATCATTTACTTTCCGGTTCGCGTCCGGCTTTATCCCAGCAGAACGTAGGCGCTGGCCGCGATCACGCTGCCCGCCAGGCCCGCCGCCATCGAGGCCGCGAACATTGTCTCCTTGTGGGTCAAAATCGCAAGCGAGGAAAGAACGATCGCCACTTCGAGGAAGATCTCCCCCAGGTGTAACCGGTGGGCTTTCCGTCCGGAGCCGGCGCTCTCGGCCTCAAGCTCCCTGGCCTGCTTCTGAATTTCGTCCTGGTCGCTGCGGTACTTTGCGGCCTGCCGTGTCAGGTCATTAGCTTTCGACGGCTGATTCATCGCCTGAAGCACGCCCGCCGTGACTTCGGACTGATACCGCCGGATGGACTTCGCCTGATACTGCGCCCAGGCGTCGCTCGCCTTGACCTCCATCAGCAGTTCCTCGGTCGCCGACATGCTTCCCAGCACCGATACCAAAGCCAGTACCGCCGCCGTAATCGCCATTCCCGCGGCGACACGTTTCGTGAACGGCTCGTTGGAATGCGCCGCGTGTTCGGCGTGCTCGGCGTGTTCGTGGGCTTGCTCGGCTTCAGACATCAGCAATTAAGGTATCACTGGCGCGGCTACTTTTCGAGGTAGAAGTTTCCCGCAAACAGCGCGTCGATCCCGGAAGAATAAAAACTCCGCACCGCGTCGCGCGGCGTGCACACCAGCGGGTCGCTGAACAAGTTGAAACTCGTGTTGTAGAGCACCGGCAGACCCGTAGCCTTTCCGGCCGCATGCAGCAACCGGTGGAACAGAGGATTCTCCGCCTGCTCGACCGTGTGCACGCGAATCTTATCCCCGCTCAGGACTGCGCTGGCGAACGTCTCGCGCCACGCCGGCCGCACCGTTCCCACGGTCGCCAGAAACCGCGCGTTCGGGCCAGAGGCGAAATACTCGTTCGCACACTCGGCCGGGACCGAAGCGGCGAACTTCCGGAACGGCTCCCGGTGTTTGATATAGGTATTCAGGTTTTCCGACGAATACGGGTCGCGCGGCGAAGCCAGGATGCTCCGGTTCCCCAGCGCACGGGGCCCAAACTCCATCCGGCCCTGCATCCACGCGATGATCTTGTTCTCCTCGAGCACGCGCACCGCCGTATCGACTAACTCGTCCCCGGTCGCCAGATAATGGAACCGCAGCTTGCAGTTCTCCAGCACCTGTTTAATCTCCGGCGCGCTGAAGCCGGGACCCAGGAACAAATCGCCGAGGGGCGCTAAGCGCGGGCCGCCGAAGGTGTGGTGCCAGGCATGATACGCCGAGCCCAAGGCCAGACCCGCGTTCCCCGCCGCCGGCTGCACAAACACCGACGCCTTTCGCTCCATCGCCGCCACCAGCAACGCATTGAACGCCAGACCGCCGGCCAGACAAAGCCGGGGCGCGCCGCCCGCCATCCGCGCCACGGCGTTCTCAACCGCTTTCTGCAGGCTCGCCGCGATCGAAGCGCGCAACTCGGCCGGTACCGGCGTTTCGTCGGGCAGCCCCAGCGCCTGGTAAAACCGCGCGCTAAACCCTCCCCGCGACATACGGCTCGAGTCCAGGAATGTCCGCTCAATCCGCGGCCACTCGGGCGCGCCCAAAATCTCGTCAAACACCGGGAACGAAGGCTCGCCGCTGGCCGACAGCCACTGGACTTTGTGTTCCTCGGCACCGGCGCGGAAGCCCAGTAACTCCGTCACGCGCCCGTACAGATCGCCGAGAGAATCCGGAAAATACAACTCCCGTTCCAGGTCCAAGTGCACGCCCGCGCCGCGCCACAATGCGCCGCACCGGAAGTCGCCGGCCCGGTCGAGCGTCAGCACCGCCGCGTCCTCGAACGGCGAGGCATAAAACGCGCTGGCCGCGTGCGCCCGGTGATGGTCCACCAGCACCAGACGGCTCTTGGGGAACTGCGAACGCACCGCCAGATGCAGCGCCGTCGCCTGTCCCGGTCCAAGAGGCAACGCCAACGCTACGGCTTCGACATGCTCCGGTTCAACGTGCGCCAGGCGCAGCGCCGCGTGAATCGCCTCCGCCGGAAGTTGTCCCGCCTCGTGCCGCCGCGCGATCTTCTTCTGCTCCACCGCCGCGACAAGTTTGCCCTCGCGCAACACCGCGCAAGCGGCATCGCCCATCAGCCCGCCCAATCCAACAATGGTCATCGAATTACTTCAGTTTCTTCTCGATCTTCGCCCACGTATCGCGCAGCGCCACCGTGCGGTTGAACACCAGCGCCCCGGGCTTTGAATCTAAGTCCGGACAGAAATACCCCAGCCGCTCGAACTGATATCGCGCTCCCACCGCGGCTCCGGCGAGCGACGGCTCAAGTTGGCAACCCGTCAACACTTCCAGCGAATTCGGATTCAGATAGTCCGTGAACTGCTTCCCCTCGCTGTCGTCGCCCGGGTTTTCGCGGGTGAACAGGTTCTCATACAGCCGGACTTCCGCCGGAACCGCGTGCTCCGCCGACACCCAATGGATGGTCGACTTCACCTTCCGCCCATCCGGAGCATTGCCGCCGCGCGTCTCCGGATCGTAAGTGCAATGCACCTCCACCACGCGCCCGGCGTCGTCCTTCACAACACCGGTGCAGGTGATGAAGTACCCGTACCGCAGCCTTACCTCGCGCCCCGGCGACAGCCGGTAATACTGCTTCGGCGGATCCTCGCGGAAGTCGTCCTGCTCAATATAGAGCACCTTCGAGAACGGTACTTTCCTCGTCCCGGCAGAGGCATCCTCCGGGTTGTTCACCGCCTCCATCTCTTCCACCCGTCCTTCGGGATAGTTATCGATCACCACCCGCAGCGGCCGCAGCACCGCCATCACGCGCAGAGCCCGGCGGTTCAGATCCTCGCGCAGATAGTGTTCGAGCAGCGAAAGCTCGATGATCCCGTTTGTCTTCGAAACGCCGATGTTCTGGCAGAACGTGCGGATCGCCTCGGGCGTGTAGCCTCGCCGCCGCAGGCCGCTGACCGACGGCATCCGCGGATCGTCCCACCCGCGTACATGGCCGTTCTCAACGAGCGCCAGAAGCTTGCGCTTGCTCAGCAGTGTGTAAGTCAGGTTCAGGCGGTCGAACTCGATCTGCTGCGGATGATGAATGCCCAGCTTCTCGATGAACCAGTCGTACAGCGGCCGGTGATCTTCAAATTCCAGAGTGCATATCGAATGGGTGATTCCTTCGATCGAATCCGACTGCCCGTGCGCGTAGTCATACGTCGGGTAAATGCACCACTTGTTCCCCGTCCGGTGATGCTCGGAATGAAGAATGCGGTACATCAGCGGATCGCGCAGGTTCAGGTTCGGCGACGCCATGTCGATCTTGGCCCGCAGCGTCCGCGCCCCATCCGGAAACTCGCCCGCGCGCATCCGCGCGAACAAATCGAGGTTCTCTTCCACGCTCCGGTTCCGGTACGGACTGTTTTGCCCCGGCTCGGTCAGCGTGCCGCGCTGTTCTCTTACCTGCGCTGCGCTCAAATCGCAGACGTAGGCGTCGCCCGAGTTGATCAGCTTCACCGCCCATTCATAAAGCTGCTCGAAATAGTCGGAGGCGTAGAACATCCGGTCATCCCAGTCGCCCCCCAGCCAGTGCGCATCCTCGATGATCGATTCAACATACTCGACATCTTCCTTCTCCGGATTCGTGTCGTCGAACCGCAGGTTGCACTTGCCGCCGAACTCCCGCGCCAGCCCGAAGTTCAGATTGATCGACTTCGCGTGGCCGATGTGCAGATACCCGTTGGGCTCCGGAGGAAACCGCGTATGCACGCGACCGCCGTTCTTGCCGTTCTTGATGTCTTCGATGATGATGTCGCGGACGAAGTTTGACGGCCCGCCGGCCGGGCTCACCTCATCGGACCTCGCCGGCCCGGATGGATTCGTGGACATATTCTCTTGATTTTCTCCTGTTCGCGGCACTCGCGCGGAAACTCAGCCGAGCAACTCGATCGCCCGCTCGATCCGGTGCAGGCACCGCTCGCGCCCCAGCGCCTCAACCGTTTCAAACAGCGGCGGCGCGTTCTTTCTTCCGCAAACCGCCACCCGGATCGGCTGAAACATCTGCCCCGCCTTGACGCCGAGCGTCGCCGCGGCTTCCCTCAACGACGTCTCGAGCGCACCGTGTTCGAAATCCACCTTCGCAAGCACCAACCGCGCCGACTCGAGCACCCGGCGGCTCATCGCCGCATCGCCCTTCTGCGGAATCAACTCCTCGACGGGATACGGTGGCAACTCCTCGGCGAAGAAGAAGTCCCCCACCGTCGCCACGTCTTTGAGAAGACGGATCCGCTCCCGAACCAGCGGCGCGACCTTCCGCAGATCCGCCCGCGCCGGGTCCAACCCCGCGGCCCGCACAAACGGCTCCAGTTTTTGGGCCAACTCATCCACCGGCAGGGCGCGCAAATGCTCCGCATTCAGCCACACCGCTTTCGGATCGAACGGATCGTCCTCGCTGAAGTTCACCACCGCGTTGCTGCGGTTCACCCCATCCAGGGTGAAAGCCTCCCGCAATTCGTCCCGGCTCATTTTCTCGCGGTCGTCTTTCGGCGACCACCCCAGCAGGCACAGAAAATTCACGTAGGCGTGCGGCAGAAACCCGCCGTCCCGATACGTGGTCACGCTCACCACCGGACCGTGCTTCCGCTTCGATAACTTCGACCCGTCCGGGGCGATCAAAAGCGGCAGATGCGCGAACTTCGGCGCCGGGGCGCCCAGCGCTTCGAAGATCAGAACGTGCTTGAACGTGTTGGTCAGGTGGTCCTGCCCGCGGATGATGTGGCTGATCCGCAGATCGGCATCGTCGGCGCACGACGCCATGTGGTACGTCGGAATGCCGTTGCTTCGCAGCAGAGCGAAATCCTCGATGTCGGCGAACGCTTTACTCTGCGGCCCGTACACCAGGTCCGGAAACGTAACCGCCCCATCGCCCGCGCGCGGCACGCGGAACCGCAGCACGAACGGCTCTCCCGCGTCGGCGCGCCGGTCGCTCTCCTGTGCCGTCATCTCCCGCATTTCCGGCCGGAACAGCCACGGACCGTCGCCATACGAGCGCTCCTCGCTCTCGGCCGGTGAAAAATCCCGGTACGCCATCCCCTTGCGGAAAATACTCATCGCCGCCTCGCGATGCATTCCGACCCGGTCCGATTGGTGATAAAACTCATCCCAACCCAGATCCAGCCATTTCAGCCCGTCGAAAATCGAATCGAGCGAGGCCTGCGTGTTGCGGTCGATGTCGGTGTCGTCGATGCGCAACACCATCGTCCCGCCTTCATGGCGAGCGAAAAGCCAATTAAAAATGAACGTCCTGGCGCTGCCGATGTGCAGATAGCCCGTCGGCGACGGGGCGAAGCGAACCCGAATCATGAAACTTCAGAATAACAGGGGGGTTGGAGCCGGCCGCCATCGCGTAGCCGCCCGCCGCGGCGGTTAAACCACAGCGGGAGCGGGGGCGACATGAGCGGCGCAAACCTCTTCGTAAAGCCGTTCGTACTTAGGAATGATCAACTGCGTCGAGAACCGCGTTTCGGCCGTGTGCCGCGCCGCCGCCGACATGCGCTGATGCACGCCATCGTCGCTCAGCAACTCCACCACCCGCGCCGCCTGTGCCGCGACATCCCCCGGCGCTTCCAGGAATCCGTCCACCCCGTGAGTTACTAACTCCGGCACGCCGCCCACGCGCGTCGCCACGGGAGGCACGCCGCACGCCATTGCCTCCAGCGCCGCCAATCCGAACGACTCCATCTCGCTGGGCAGAAGCAGGGCGTCCATGTGCGGCAGCAGTTTCTCAATGTGATCCTGCTTGCCCGGAAATGAGATGTAGTCGGAAAGCCCCAACTCCGCCGCCAGCCGCTCCGCCGGTCCCCGGTCCGGGCCGTCTCCGGCCATCACCAGCCGTGCGGGAACGTGCTTGCGCACTTCGCCGAGCACCCGCACGCAATCGAGCACCCGCTTCACGGGCCGGAAGTTCGACACGTGCACCAGCACCTTCTCCGCCCGAGGCGGCCGTTCCGGCGCCGGCCGGTAGATCGAGCAGTTCACGAAGTTGTGAATCACCTGGATCGGCCGTGTCACGCCAAAGTAGCTCGCCGTATGCTCCCGCAGATACTCGCTGATGCCGGTGACCGCATCCGACTGCTCGATCGAAAATTTCGTGATCGGATAATACGTCGGGTCCAGCCCCACGAGCGTCATGTCCGTGCCGTGCAGCGTGGTGATGAAGGGCAGATAGCGCTCGGCCGCTATCATCTGGCGCGCCAGCAGCGCCGAAATCGAATGCGGAATCGCGTAGTGGACGTGGATCAGGTCCAGGTGGTAAGTGCGCGCCACATCCGCCATCCGCGAGGCCAGCGCCAGGCAATACGGCGGATATTGAAACAAAGGATAGGTGGAAACCTCGACCTCGTGATACCGGATCCGAGGGCTGCCCGACCCCAGCCGGATCGGGTTCGCATAAGTTACGAAGTGCACCTCGTGCCCGCGATGCGCCAGTTCGAGGCCGAGTTCGGTGGCGACAATGCCGCTGCCGCCGTAAGTGGGATAACACGTGATCCCGATCCGCATGCTTCTATTGGACGCTCTTGCGCCGCCGAAGGGAGCGGGAAACTTTCGCCGCCAGTTCCCCCTTCCCCAGTCTTACTCGAATCGCCGACCCCGGAGGGGCATCGGCCGGGCTCTTCACAATCGCGCCCGTCTCGTTGTGCACAACGGCGTATCCGCGCTCCAGAATCTTGAGCGGGCTCAGCGCCGCCAGCTTGCCCGACACTCCATCGAGCGCCGCCCGGTCCCGCGCCGTTCGGAACTTGATGCCCGCCTCGAGTGCCGCCCGGGCGGCATCCAGACGGCTCCGGAACCGCGCCATCGCCACCCGCAGATCGAGCGCCGCCAGCCTCCCGCCCAGCGCTTCCACTCTCCTGCGCCGCAAGAGCAGCGCAGCTCTCACCTGTTCCCGCAAGTGGTACTCGAACTCATCCACGCGCTGCTGCCGCCTCCCGATCGCCCGCCGCAGCGAAGCCGCCGCGCGCTCCACGCCCACCTCATGCAACCTGCGCGCCGAAGTCGCCAACCGCAGCCGCACCATCTGCCCCATGTGCCGCTCCTGCGCCAGAAACTGGTCGAGCACCTGCGCCCGAGGCCGGATCACCAGTTCCGCGGCGGCCGAAGGCGTCGGCGCCCGCAGATCGGCCACGAAATCGGCAATCGTGAAGTCCGTCTCGTGCCCGACCGCCGAAATCACCGGCAGGGGACAAGCCGCTATCGCCCGCGCCACGGATTCCTCATTGAAGGTCCACAGGTCCTCGAGCGAACCGCCGCCGCGCGCCACAATCACGACTTCCGCCCAGCCCTCCGCGCCGAAATACTCGATCGCCCGGCACACGGACTCCGCGGACCCCTCGCCCTGGACCTGCGCCGGATAAACCCGTACGTGCAGCCCCGGAAACCGCCGCTCCAGTACCGTCAGAATGTCCCGCACCACCGCGCCTGTCGGCGACGTCACCACTCCGATCCGCCGAGGAAACTCCGGCAGCTTGCGTTTCCGCGCGGCGTCGAAGAGCCCCTCGGCCTCCAGCTTCGCCTTCAGTTGCTCGAAGGCAAGCTGCAGCGCGCCCAGTCCGGCCGGCTCCAGCGTCTCGACAATTAACTGGTACTGTCCCCGCGCCTCATAGACATCGATGCTGCCCCGCGCCTCCACCGCCAGCCCGTCTTTGGGCTGGCAACGCAGATACCGCATCTGCTGGCGGTAGCAGACGCACTGCAACTGGGCATTCTGATCCTTCAAAGTGAAGTAGCAGTGGCCGCTCGAGGGCACCCGCACGCCGGACACCTCGCCCGTCACCCGAATCCCCGTAAATTCTCCGGCGAGGATCTCCCGGATCTGCCCGGTCAACTCCCCGACCGTGAACGTTCGCCGCTTTACGGGCTCCCACTGCAGTGGAATTTGTTCCAAGCCTCCACTGTACCGGCTCCGCGGGGCGCCGGCCGATGCTATCTTCAAGCCAAGGCTGGACGCCATGTTCGAGCGTTATACCGAAACCGCGCGGCGCGCCATCTTCTTCGCGCGAGATGAAGCGGGCCGTACCGGTAGTCCTTTTATTGCGCCCGAACACCTGCTGATTGGGCTGTTTCGCGCCGACGCCACTCTCGCCGCGGATATGCTTGGAACAGCCGAATCCACCGAATCCGTCCGCGGCAAAGTCGTCGCCTCTTACGCACCCGGCGAACCGCTCCCGGACCACGTCGACTTGCCGGTTGATCCCGCATGTGTCCGCGCCCTCGGCTTCGCCGCCGAGGAAGCCGACCAACTCGGCCACAAGAACATCACCCCCGGCCACGTGTTCCTCGGCTTGCTGCGCGAGGAAGACTGTCTCGCCGCCGAACTTCTCCGCGGCAGCGGGTTATCTCTCGCGGACGCCCGGACCCGAGTGCGAGACGAGCCAGCACCGCCGCCCCAGAAAGTTTCGCTCGCCGGCTTTCGCGATCGTTTCACGGAAGCCACGCGCCGCGCCATCCGCTTCGCCCACGACGCTGCGATCCTGTCCGGCGGTCATGGCATAGCACCCGAACATCTCCTGCTTGGGCTGCTTGAAGCGGATGCCGAGCTTGGCCGCCACCTGCCCGGCGCGGCCGTCGCCGGCCATTCGATCCGCAACAAAATCATTCCACCCGGTACGCCGGGCGAACGGGCCCCCAGCCTAGGACTCCTACCGCTCGACCTCTCAACCGCGCACGCCGTCCGCTTCGCCGCCGAGGAAGCCGACCAACTCGGCACAAACGACATCACCCCCAGTCACGTGATCCTCGGCATCCTGCGCGAGGAGGACTGTCTCGCCGCCCAACTTCTGAACGCGAACGGCCTCACCCTTGCCCGCGCCCGGGCCATCGTGCGGGGTGATTCGACGCTTCCGCCCGCTTAACAGGCAGCGTGTTTGCTCCGCAATGCTACGCTAAGAGACAGGTGAATACGGTCTCGCAATCCGTGGCCTCGGACGCCGTCTTCCGGGCGGCCGGACTCACGAAGATCTATGCCTCCGGCCCGGGTCCGATCACCGTCTTTTCCAAGCTTGATTTCGAAGTCCGCCGCGGCGAATCCCTCGCCATCGTCGGCGAATCCGGCGCCGGCAAGAGTTCGCTGCTCTACCTGCTGGGCGGCCTCGACGCCCCCACCAGCGGCTCTCTCTACTTCGGCGGCAAGAACATCGCCACACTCCGCGACGCTGCGCTGGCCGAATTCCGGAACCGCGAAATCGGATTCGTCTGGCAGAACCACTCGCTCCTGCCCGAATTCACCGCGCTCGAAAACGTCATGATGCCGCTGCTGATTCGGGGCATGGCCCGTCAGGCCGCCTTGGCCGCCGCTATGGCCCGCCTCGAAGAGGTAGGTCTCAAAGCGCGCGTCACCCACCGCATCGGCGAACTGTCCGGCGGCGAGCAGCAGCGCGTGGCGATCGCCCGCGCCCTGTCGAGCGATCCCTCGGTCCTCCTTGCCGACGAGCCCACCGGCAATCTCGATCACCGCACCGGTGAGGCGATCATTGAACTTCTGCTCGGCCTGCAAAAAGACAAGCCCCTGACGGCGATCTTTGTCACTCATAATCTGGCTTTCGCGAGCCGCTGCAACCGCGCGTTGGAGCTTCGCGAAGGCACGCTCGTTC
>DAIDIH010000173.1 GCA_027459465.1 Bryobacterales bacterium
CGAAGATATCGACCGCTACGCCGCCCGCTGCACCAGCCTCGGCGCCGCAAAAATCCACGCCCAAAACACCGCGCAAGCCTTCCTCTACCCCGAATACCGCCCCAATTCCGTCTCCCTCCCCGCCCAAGCCGCCGCGTAAACCGATCTGCTACACTCCCATCCGCATGACGCTCACCCGAACTGCGCGCGTCTCACTCACCGCCCTCGCCTGCGCCCTCACCACAGCGATTTTCTATCGCCAGTTCTTTCTCTCCCGCTTCCAACTGGTCTCGGGCGACCTCGCCGACGCCCGCTCTTTCATCGTCATCCTCGAACACTGGCGCGCCGTCGTCCTGGGCCTTGCCCCGCTCACCAGCCCTAACTTCTTCGCCCCCTTCCGAGGCACGCTCGGCTACGGCGAAGCCATGTCCCTCTTCGCCGCGCCCTATCTCCTGGTCTCCGCCCTCGGCGCGGACCGCTACCTCGCCTACCAGCTCTCCCTCATCCTCGCCAAAGCCGCCGGCTTCCTCGCCCTGTACGCCCTCTGCCGCCGCCCCTTGCGTCTCTCCTACCCCGCCTCCCTCACCGCCGCCGCCCTCTTCACCCTCTCCAACCCCGCGTACCTCGCCTCCCGCGAACACTGCCAACTCACCGCCGCCGCCTTCCTCCCCGTCTGCGCCTGGCTCTTTTACCGTTCCTACGACCGCCGCTCCCTCGTCTCCCTCTCCGCCGCCTGCCTCCTCTCCGGACTCCTCTTCACCACCTGCTTCTACATCGCCTGGCTCGCCGGCCTCGCCCTCTTACTCGCCGCCGCTTGGCTCTACTTACTCCACTTACCCGCCTCTCTTACCTGGCCAAAGAAACTCCCCCACTTACTAACTCGCCCCAACTTACTCGCCATCGCCGTCGCCGCCGTCTCCCTCGCGCTTCCCTTCGCCCTCTGCCTCGCCATCTACTTGCCCGCCCTCGCCCGCACCGGCGGACGCACCTTCGGCGAAGCCTTCGTCTATCTCCGCACTTTCCCCGAACTCCTCGACCCCGGCCCGAATAACCTGCTCTGGGGCGCACTCGCCGCCCGCCTCTTCGATCCCCTCCGGCCCCGCACCGGCGAATTCGGCTACGGCCTCACGCCCCTGCTCGCCCTCGCCTTCCTCTACGCAGCCTTCACTTGCCGCAAGAACAAACCCCTCGCCGCCCTCTCGCTCGCCGCCGCCTCGCTCAGCCTCCTCACCGTCCGCTACGGCCAACACGCCCCCTGGTGGTTCGCGTTCCACTTCCTCCCCGGCGCCGTCGCCCTCCGCGTCCCCGGCCGCGCCATCCTCGTCTCGCTCCTTCCCATCTCCCTCCTCGCCGCCGCCGCGCTCGACTCCCTCGCCCAGCGCCTGCCCCGCCGCCTCGCGCTCCTCGTCCCCGCCCTCCTCGCCGCTGCCATACTGGCCGAGCAACTCAACACCATCAACCAGGCCGGCATCTCCCGCGCCACCGAACACTCCCTCATTGACGCCTTTCCCGCGCAAGTCCCCGCCGCCTGCCAGGTCTTCTTCGCCCTCGACCCCACCCGCACCGACAAACCCGCCCAGGTCGACGCCGCGCTCCTCGCTCGCCGCGTCAACGTCCCCACCCTCAACGGCTACTTCAGCTTCCTCCCGCCCAACTGGTACCTCATCACCACCGACCCCTCCTACCCCAACCAAGCCGTCAACTACGCCTTCCAACTCGGCTTCCGCCAAAACCTCTGCGAAGCTTCATTCCCAACGCACCGCTTCCTTCCCATCCCCATCGCCCCCGGCGCACCCTACTCCGGCCAAACACTCACGTTCGGCCTCGAAGGCAACTCGCAGCCCTACCAATCTCTCGGCTGGAGCTACTCGGAACACGGCGCCACCTGGACCATGGGAACCGACGCCACCCTCTATCTCCAACTCACCCCCGCACTCGCCGGTCACCCCACCCACCTCCGCCTGTCCTTCTTCGCTTACACGACCGCCGCGCATCCGTCTCTCCCCTTTTCCATCGCCATCAACGGAACCAAACTCGGCGCCTTCACCACCACTGCCGCCGCGCCACTCTCCACGCTCGACATCCCCGTCCCCGCCGCGCTCCTCCGCCCCCTCACGCGAATCGACTTCCTCACGCCCAACGCCGTTTCCCCCACCTCGCTCGGCCTCTCCGACGACCTCCGCCGCCTCGGCCTCGCCCTGCGCACACTAAGCCTCACGCCATGACACGCCACCCGCGGCGCGCCGCGCTACTTCAGATCACTCAGCCTTTTCTTGATTTCCTTGGCGTTCTTGGCGTCCGGATTCGCGTCCAGGTACTTCTGGTACGCCTGCTTCTCGGTCACCTTGTCGTTGACCTTCTCAGCCGCCTCCGCCAACCGCACGTACGCCTCGCCAAGACCGGGGTTCCACTTCGTGGCTTCCTCGAACCGTCCCATGGCTGCACGGTAGTTGCCCTTCTTCCAGTAGAACTCGCCGACCCTCAACTCTTTCTTGGCCTGCACCGGGTTGAACGCGTAGTCGGTCTTCGGCTTCAGGTCCTCGTCCTCTTCCGCCGGAACCGCGTACTTCCCATCCGCCGGAGCCGCCGCGGCCGCATCGCTCTTGGCCGGCTTTTCGTCCCGCGTCTTCAGCGTCGTGCCCTGAGTCGGCGGCGGGGCCTGCGTCTGCTGCGCCACGAGCGCGCCCGCCAAAGCCACCGTCAGCCACCAACCACGTGCCACAATCTAATTATATTCTTCATGAATACGCGGGAACACCTCCGCGAAATCGCCTCCCAAGCCCCCCTCTCACCCGGCGTCTACCTCTATAAAGACCCCAGCGGCACAATCATTTACGTCGGCAAAGCCAACAACCTCCGCGCCCGCGTCCGCAGCTACTTCTCCGACGACCGCCTCGCCGAACCCAAAACCGGCGCACTCATCTCCGCCGCCGCCGCAATCGACTTCATCGTCGTCGCCAACCCCAAGGAAGCCCTCGCGCTCGAAAACGAACTCATCAAGCGCCACAAACCCCGCTTCAACATCCTCCTTCGCGACGACAAAACCTACCCCTACATCAAACTGACCGCCGAAACATTTCCCCGCGTTTATGTCACACGCCGCCTGCTCAAGGACGGCGCCACTTACTTCGGACCCTACTTCCCCGGCAACCTCGCCCACCGCCTCGTCCACTTCATCCACCGCTACTTCAAAATCCCTTCCTGCCGCGTCGATCTCACCCGCTCCCACTCCCACCCCTGCCTCGAATACCATATCCACCGCTGCCTCGGCCCCTGCGCCGGCCTCACCACCATCGAGAACTACGCCGCCGCGGCCCAGAACGTCCGCGCCTTCCTCGAAGGCCGCCTCAAGGATCTCTCCGCCGAACTCCGCTCCCGCATGGAAGCCGCCTCCGCCGACCTCCGCTTCGAGGAGGCAGCCTCACTCCGCGATCTTCTGGCCACCATCGAGGAGCGAGAAGAGAAACAGCGCATCGCCGCCGCCGAAGGCGCCGACGTCGACATCTACGCCTACTACGCCGAACCCCCGCTCGTCGCCGTCAACCTCTTTCACCTCCGCAACGGCCGCATCGTCGAACGCCGCGACTTCTTCTGGGAAGACCAGCCCGACTTCTCGCCCGCCGAGTTCTTCGCCTCCCTCTTGAAGCAGATCTATCTTAGCCAGCCCTACGTACCCGCCCTCATCCATGTCCCGGTCGATTTCGAAGAACGCGCCGAACTCGAAGAGTTCTTGAGCGACAAGCGCGGCCGCAAGTGCGAAATCCACACCCCGCGCCGAGGCGAAAAGAAGGCGATGCTCGCGCTCGCCGAAACCAACGCCCGCCAAAGCTTCGAGCAGCGCTTCCGCGTCATGCGCCCGAACTCCAAGGCCATCCAGGAAGCCCTTCGCGACACCCTCGGCCTCGAAGATCCGCCGCGCCGCATCGAGTGCTTCGACATCAGCCACTTCCAGGGCGACGAAACCGTCGCCAGCATGGTCGTCTGGGAAGACGGCCGGATGAAGAAGCCGGACTACCGCAAGTTCCTCATCAAAACCGTCGAAGGCATCGACGACTTCGCCTCCATGCGCGAAGTCGTCACCCGCCGCTACTCCCGCCTCCAGCAGGAAAACAAACCACTCCCCGGCCTCATCCTCATCGACGGCGGCATCGGCCAACTCCACGCCGCCGCCGATGCCCTCGACGCACTCGGCATCCTCAACCAACCGCTCGCCTCCATCGCCAAGCGCGAAGAAATCATCTACGTCTACGGCAGCGAGGACGAACCCATCCAACTCGACCGCTTCTCCCCCGTCCTCCACCTCATCCAGACCGTCCGCGACGAAGCCCACCGCTTCGCCATCACCTTCCACCGCGGCCGCCGCGCCTCCGCCCGCATGACCAGCGAACTCGCCTCCGTCCCCGGCGTCGGCCCCAAGACGATCTCGAAACTCCTCCGCGAATTCGGCTCTCCGGACCGCGTCCGCGCCGCCTCCGAAGCCGACCTCGCCCGCGCCGCCGGACCGGCCGCCGCCAAGCGCCTCCGCACCTTCTTCGAACAAACAAGCCCTGTGCAGCCAGAAAGTTATACTGGATAATGATGCACGAATCGGCGATTTTCTGGCTCCGCGTCGCTACCGTGCTTTATTCCGTCGGCCTCATCCACGCCATCCTGGTCCTGGCGAAGCGCAAAACGTTCCTCTTCCGCTACGCCCAACCCGCTTTCACCGCCGCCGCTCTGTTCCACTTCGTCAGCATCGTCGAAACGACCATGGCCGTCGGCCGTCTCCCGGTCGATAACTTCTTCGAAGCCGTCAGCCTCTGCGCCCTGCTCATCTCCGGAGCGTATCTGATCCTTTATTGGCGCTACCACTTCGCCTCGCTCAGCCTGTTCATCTTTCCGCTCGTCTTTCTCATGAGCCAGCTCGGCGCCATGGAAACCCCCGTCGCCTCCTGGCCCAACAGCGGCGTCCGCGACGCCTGGCTCTTCGCCCACGTCGCCGCCGTGCTGCTCGGCTACGTCGGCTTGCTCGTTACCGCGCTCGCCAGCATCTTCTACCTCATCCAGGAACGCCAGCTAAAAAACAAACGGCCGGAGCGCTTCTTCGACCGCCTGCCTCCTCTCGCCACGCTCGACAACCTGATCACCAACTCCATGACCTTTGGCTTCGTTTTCATCACCATCGGCGTGATCGCGGGCAGCGCCTGGGCGTTTATCGAATCCGGTACAAGCTGGATCGCCGATCCCAAGATCGCCATCAGCCTGTTCACCTGGGTGTTTTGTCTGCTGATGGTCTTCCTTCGAGCCTCCGCGGGTCTGCGCGGACGCAAGGCGGCTCTGATGGCCATCACCGTTTTGGGCTGCTCCGCGCTTACCTGGGCCGCGCACATCGGACTGCGCTCCCTCATCCTCCGTTGACGCGATGAAATTCACTGTCACGGGATTGAGCCACAAAACAGCGCCGGTCGAGGTCCGCGAGAGGCTCGCCTTCGACGCCTCCGTGCTTCCCGGCGCGCTCCGCTCGCTCACCGCCAGGCCCGGCCTCATGGAAGCCATGATCCTGTCGACCTGCAACCGCGTCGAAGTCTCGCTCGCCAGCGAAGAATCCGCCGACCCCGAACTCGCCGTCGACGAATTCTTCTCGAGCGCCAGCGTCGACCCCGCCCAGTTCCGCCCCTATGTGTATCACTACGTAGGCGCCGACGCGATCCGCCACCTGTTCCGCGTCGCCTCCAGCCTCGATTCCATGGTCGTCGGCGAACCGCAGATCCTCGGCCAGTTCAAGGCCGCCTACGCGCTCGCCCGCGAGCACGGCGCGGCGAACGGGTTCCTGGAAACCGTCATGACGCGCGCCTTCAGCGTCGCCAAGCGCGTCCGCACGGAAACCGAAATCGGCTCGAGCGCCGTCAGCGTCAGCTTCGCCGCCGTCGAACTTGCCCGCGAAATCTTCGGCTCGCTCAAGGACCGCACCATCATGGTCATCGGCGCCGGCAAAATGTCGGAAGCCGCCGCCCGCCACCTCGCCCGCAACGGCGTGACCCGCATCCTGGTCACCAATCGCACCGCAGAACGCGCCCTCGAAATGGCGCGCCTGTTCAACGGCGCCGTCGTCCCTTACACGGAATACCTCGCCTCCTTGCACGAAGTCGACATCGTCATCACCTCGAGCGGCGCCCCGCACTACGTCCTCACCAGC
This sequence comes from Bryobacterales bacterium, assembly GCA_027459465.1. Lineage (GTDB taxonomy): Bacteria > Acidobacteriota > Terriglobia > Bryobacterales > Bryobacteraceae > JAJYKC01. The sequence continues at coordinate 6,155 of DAIDIH010000173.1, forward strand.
GAACAGGTCAAGCGGGCGCTGGACAAACGGCGCAACCGCCCGGTGTTCTTAATCGACATAGGCGTGCCGCGCAACATCGAACCCGCGGTCAACCAACTCGAAAACGCCTTCCTCTACGACATCGACGACCTCCGCGGCGTCGTCGAGCGCAACGTCGAGAACCGCAAACAGATCGCGCTCGAAGCCGAAAAAATCGTCGAAGAAGAGGCCGCCCGCATGATGGAGCGGCTGAAGGTCCGCGAGGTCGCCCCAACGATTTTGAATTTGCAGGAACAACTGGAAACCGTCCGCGCCGGCGAGATCGCCCGCGCCCGCGCCCGGCTCGGCACTCTTACAAAGGAGCAGGAAGAGGCCATCGAGCAGATCACCCGCGGCATCATCAACAAAATCGCCCACGGTCCGATTTCCGAACTGCGGCGCAACGCCGCGCAAGCCGACGGCGTGCACGTCATCTCCACGATCCGCCGGATCTTCCGGCTCGGCGACGAATGAAATCCGTACGTATAGGCACGCGCGGCTCGGCGCTCGCGCTCTGGCAGGCCCGCTGGGTCGCCTCCCAACTCGAAGCCGCCGGCATCACTGCCTCCATCGAAGTCATCCACACCACCGGCGACCGCGTGCTCGACGTCACGCTCGCCAAGGTCGGCACCAAGGGCATGTTTACCAAGGAGATCGAGGAGGCGCTGCTGTCGGGCTCCATCGACATCGCCGTGCACAGCCTGAAGGACATGCCGGCCGAGATCCCGCCGGGGCTCACGCTCGCCGCCGTGCCGGTCCGCGCCGATGCGCGCGACGCCGCCTGCGGCCGCCTGCTCGACTCGCTCCCGCAAGGCGCCAAGGTCGGCACCAGTTCCCCGCGCCGCTCCGCGCAGGTGCGCGCTTTGCGGCCGGATCTTGAAATCCTCGACATCCGCGGGAACGTGGACACGCGCCTGCGCAAACTGGACGAAGGCCGCTACGACGCGATCCTGCTCGCCTCCGCCGGGCTCGACCGCCTCGGCTGGGGCAGCCGCATTGTCGAAAGGTTCGACCCCTCCCGCCTGTGCCCGGCGCCGGGCCAGGGCGCGCTCGCCATCGAAGCCCGCGAAGGCTCCGAAGCCGCACAACTCGCCGCGCGCGTGCTCGACGACGAAGCAGCGCGGCGCGCGGTCACCGCCGAGCGCGCGGTCCTGCTCGAACTCGGCGCGGGCTGCCAGGCCCCGGTCGGCGCGCACGCCACCGCGCGGAACGGCGTGCTTCACCTGGACACCGTCGTCGCGCTGCCCGACGGCTCCCGCCTCGTTCGTTGGAACGAAGAAGGCGGCGATCCCGCCACTCTCGGCCGCAACGCCGCGCGCCGTATGCTCGAACGCGGAGCGGACGAGATCCTCGCCTCCGCCGCCGCGGGGTCATGACCGCGCCCGGCAAAGTCTACCTCGTCGGCGCCGGCCCGGGAGATCCCGGCCTGCTCACCCTGAAGGGCCGCGAGGCGCTCGAGCGCGCGCAGTGCGTGCTCTACGACAACCTCGCCAATACCGCTCTGCTCGACTACGCGCCCGCTTCCGCCGAGCGGCTCTACGTCGGCAAGAAGCGCGCTGAGCATACGCTTTCCCAGGACGCAATCTGTGAACTTCTCGTCGAGCGCGCCCGCCGCGGGCTCACCGTCGTGCGCTTGAAGGGAGGCGACCCGTTCATCTTCGGCCGCGGTGGCGAAGAGGCCGAGGCGCTCGCCGAAGCCGGAATCCCGTTTGAAATCGTGCCCGGCGTCACCACGCCGCTCGGCATCGCCGCGTACTCCGGCGTGCCCCTCACGCACCGCGAACACACCTCCATCGTGACCTTCGTCACCGGCCACAACGTCGAAGCGATCGACTGGACCAAGGCCGGCGCCGCCGACACCCTGGTCATCTTCATGGGCTTGACCAACGTGGCCCCGATCACGCGGGCGATCGTCGCCGGCGGGCGCAGCGCCGGCACGCCGGCCATGGCTGTCCGCTGGTCCACCTACCCGAAGCAGAAGACTGTGGTGGGCACGCTCGGCGATATCGCCCAAAGAATCGAGGCCGCCGGGCTGAAGCCGCCGGTGACGATCGTCGCGGGCGAAGTCGTCCGCCTGCGCGGGAAGCTGAACTGGTTCGAGAAACTGCCGCTATTCGGCAAACGGATCGTGGTGACGCGCGCGGCTGGCCAGGCGCGGGAGCTTAGCGAGAAACTCTCGGCGCTGGGCGCCGACGCGATCGAGTTGCCCGTCATCTCGCTGGTGCCGCCGCTCGATACAAAACCGCTCGACGATGCGATCGCGCGCTTGGAACATTTTGACTGGATTTTGTTTACAAGCGTGAACGGCGTGCGCTTCTTCCTCGACCGGCTCGACTTGTCCTCCGGCGACCTGCGCAGGCTGCGCGGCAAGCTCTGCGCCATCGGACCCGCGACGCGCCGCGCTCTCGAAGATCTGCACCTGAAGGTCGACCTCGTGCCGGAAGAATACGTCGCCGAAAGCGTGGCCGCCTCCTTCGCCAGACTCGACCTGCGCGGCGCCAAGGTCCTGCTGCCGCGCGCCGAGGCCGCGCGCGAAGTGCTGCCGGAAGCTCTGCGCGCGATGGGCGCAGAAGTGGAGGTTGTCTCCGCCTATCGCAACGTGATTCCGCCGGAGGCCGAAGCCAAGGTGCGCGAGTTGTTCGCGCCGGATAAGCCGAAGCCGGATTGGGTCACTTTCACCAGCGGTTCGACGGTCGAAAATTTCCTCGCGCTCGCCGGCGCGCATGCGCTCGCGGGCGTGCGCTGCGCCTCGATCGGTCCGGTGACCACCGCCTCGCTGCGCGCCCACGGCATCGAACCCGCGGTGGAAGCGGCCAAATACACGATCGACGGGCTCGTCGCGGCTCTGACCGCGCACTGTGCCCACAATTAGCCGTGCACAACGGAGCCGCGCCGCTTGCGCCCCGCGCGGCCCTGTGCGCTATAGTCTTGGGGAATGGCCGCGCTTTGGGAGTCGAGCATCCACGCGAAGACGGATGACGTGCGGACCATCGACCTGCGGCAACTTCCTCCCGGACACCTCGCCGGCCTGCTCGAGGAAGAGGTGCAGGCGTGGCGCAGCGTGCTGCGATGGGACTTCCGGCCGAGCGCGGCTCTGGTGCAGCACTTCCAGGATATGCACGCGCTGAACGGCTGCGCGCTGATCGCCCAAGGCCGCACCGCGGGTTACTGCTACTACGTCGTCGAGGAGCACAAGGGTCTGATCGGCGATTTGTTCGTGTCGAACACCTGGGCGACGAGCGCGAATCAGATGCTGCTGCTCGGCGCCGCGATCGAGCAACTGCGGAAGGAGAGCGGGGTGCGGCGGGTGGAGAGCCAGTTGATGCTGCTCGATTCGCCGAAGCTGAGTTCGCTGCCCCTGCGGCGGTACGTGCACGCGTTCCCGCGGCTGTTCCTCGAACTCGACTACGAGAGCGCGCCCGCCCTACCGCCCTCGGACGCCGCGCAGCGATTCACCATTGTGCCATGGCAGGAGACGATGCACGAGCAGGCCGCGGTGATGCTGGCCAAGGCGTATGAGGACCACGTCGACAGTGAGATCAACGATCAGTACCGCTCGCCGGCAGGCGCGGCGCGGTTCCTGGGCAACATCATCCAGTATCCCGGCTGCGGCAGTTTCTTCCGGCCCGGTTCGTTTCTGGCGCTTTCGACCACGACGCACGCCGTGGTGGGGATGAGCCTGGCGAGCCTGGTGGCGAGCGACTGCGGGCACATCACGCAGCTTTGCACGGCGCCTTCGGCGCGCGGCCAGGGGCTGGGCTATGAACTGATGCGACGGTCGCTCGAAGCGCTCGAGCGCGCCGGTTGCCGGGCGACGAGCCTGACGGTGACCGCGGCCAACCGCGGCGCGGTGCGCCTGTACGAGCGCTGCGGCTTCGCGCGGCGGAAGGAATTTTCGGCCCACGTGTGGGAAGGCAGCGCGTTTTCGGGTGCACGATCCAGTTGAGGAGTACCGGGGGAGGCTAGCGGACCGGCGCGCGCGGTCGGCGGAGTTGTACCGGCGGCACGTCTCGTTCGGCAACGCGCGGCTCGGGATGGCCGTCGTGGCGGCGCTGGTGGCGTGGTTCGCCTTCCGCGAGAACGCGTTCACGGGTTGGTGGCTTGTGCCGCTGGCGCTAGGGTTCGCAACGCTCGCGTTCCTGCACGACGGCGTGTTGCGGGCGCGCGTGAAGTGCGAGCGCGCGGTGAAGTTCTTCGAGCGCGGCTTGGCGCGGATCGAAGATGGCTGGGTCGGCCAGGGCTCGGCGGGCGAGGGGTACGTCGATCTGTCCCACGCTTACGCGCAAGAGCTTGACTTATTCGGAAAAGGCTCGCTGTTCGAGTTCCTGTCGATCGCGCGGACCGAGGCCGGCGAGCAGGCTTTGGCGGGTTGGCTGAAGGCTCCGGCGGTGCCGGAGGAGATCCGGGCGCGGCAGGCTGCGGTTAGCGAGTTACAGAACCGCGTGGACCTGCGCGAGGCGATGGCGGTGCTGGCCGAAGACGTTCGCGCGCGGGTTCACGCCGAGGCGTTGGCGAAGTGGGGCGCCGAACCTGTGCGGCTCGACTCTCGCGCGGCGCGCATCGCGGCGGCGGCGCTGGCATTGGGCATGATCGGGGCGACGGCGGCTGCGTTTACTTACGGGATCCCGGAGATCTTTCTTTTCGCGGCGGCGGTGGTAGCGGCGTTCGCCGTGCGCTACCGCACGCGCGTGGTGCAGGTGGCGGGGCGGGTGGATGAGGCGGCGCGGGACCTTGAGTTACTCGCCGCGGTGCTGAAGTTGCTTGAACGCGAATCGTTCCGGTCCCCGAAGTTAGTTGAAGTTAGAAGGATGTTGGAAGTTGAGGGGCGGCCGGCTTCGTGGCAGATCGCGCGTTTGCGGCGATTTGTCGAGTTACTCGACCAAAGGGATCACGTGGCGGTGCGGGCGGCCGGGCCGCTGGTGCTGTGGACCACGCAGCTCGCCTTCGCGGTGGAGGCGTGGCGGAAGCGGTCCGGACCAGCGATCGCGCGATGGCTCGAGGCGGTGGGTGAGATCGAGGCGCTGAACTCGCTGGCCGGTTACTCGTATGAGCATCCGGAGGATCCGTTTCCAGTGATCCGCGAAGACGGCGTGTGGTTTGAAGGCGAGGGGATGCGGCATCCGCTGCTGGCGGCGGAACGCGCGGTGGCTAACGATGTGCGGCTTGGACAGGGCCTGCGGCTGATGATTGTGAGCGGGTCGAATATGTCGGGCAAGAGCACGCTGCTGCGGACGGTGGGCGTGAACGCGGTGCTGGCGCTGGCCGGGGCGCCGGTGCGCGCGCGGCGGTTGAGCCTGAGCCCGCTGGCGCTGGGGGCTTCAATTCAGGTGCGGGATTCGCTGCTCGAAGGGCAGTCGCGATTCTACGCGCAGATCGTGCGGCTGCGGCGGATCGTGGATTTGAGCCAGGGGCCGCTGCCGGTGCTGTTCCTGCTCGACGAACTGCTGCACGGGACGCACTCGCACGACCGGCGGATCGGCGCGGAGGCGATTCTGCGGGGACTCGTGGAGCGTGGCGCCGTCGGGTTGATTACGACGCACGACCTGGCGCTGGCCGAGATCGCCGAAGCGCTGGGGGACCGCGCAATGAACGTGCATTTCGAGGACCGCATGGAGGCGGGCGAGATGAAGTTCGACTACCGCCTGCGTCCGGGCAAAGTGCAGAAGAGCAACGCGCTCGAGTTGATGCGTTCGATCGGGCTCGAGGTGTAGCGCGGCGGCGCTGAGGGAACGGAAGCATGGCGCGTAAAAACAACTCCTGCGACGGGCATCTCCTTTCGATCCCGGCTCCGTGAACGCGAGCCGGCGGCGAATTGCGACCACATGACGAACGACGCGGCCGATCACTTAGCGCTGAAGGTGCTTGACATCGAAAAGCAGCGGACCGCGCTGAAGTACAAATATTACGATCGACTTAAGAGCGTTGTTGGCCCGATGACGGCGACTCGCTTTCTCATGTTGGAGAACCAGATAGAAAGAGTGGTGGACCTTCAGATTGCTTCGGAGTTGCCGTTCTTCAACGGACCGGAGAAGTGAGGAAGGTAAGCGCGCCCGGCTTTCTAATAGTCTCGTCTTCGTTGCCGTGTTTGGAGCGGCGACTCAGACCGCGGCACCTGAAGTTGTTGTTTCCGCGGAGCACGGGACGACTCGATCCGGTTCCTTGGCGATGTGATTGTTGCGCGTGGGCAGGTGCGGTGTCGAGGTAGACGCAAGACAGGTCCGATGCGAAGGGCTTGGGGTGTGCGGTTGGCGGGCTAGCCGGTGGAGAAGAGGGTGCGGGATTCGCTGATCGAGGGGCGGTCGCGGTTCTACGCGCGGATTGTGCGGCCGTGGCGGATCGTGGATTTGAGCCAGGGGCCGCTGCCGGTGCTGTTTCTGCTCGATGAGCTGCTGCACGGGACACACTCGCACGACCGGTGGACCGGCGCAGAGGCGATTCTGCGGGGACTCGTGGAGCGTGGCGTTGTGGGGTTGATTACGACGCACGACCTCGCGCTGGCCGAGATCACCGAGGCGCTGGGAGACCGCGCGGCGAACGTGCATTTTGAAGACCGCATGGAGGCGGGCGAGATGAAATTCGACTACCGCCTGCGGTCCGGAAAGGTACAGAAGAGCAACGCGCTCGAGTTGATGCGTTCGATCGGTCTCGAGGTGTAGCGCGGCGCCCGCTCAGGGGCGCGTGATGGCCCAGCCCTGCGGTCCAGGGATCCTTCAGTCCTCGTCGTCGGATCCGTCGATCGTGCCCTCGAATTTCGGGAACGCCTTCTTTGTGCCGATCAGTTCCTGGCAGAGGAGGTAGCGGAGCCACGCCTCCTGATTCGTATAGACGTTATTTCCTTCGGCGTCCGCATCTGTGTAGTCGGCCTGCCAGGGCGGGAGCACGCGGTCGCCGTTGATGTAGAACTTCACGACGGGGCTGAGGGGGTAGGTGGGATCGTCCCAATAGCGGCAGCAGAAGCACAGCTCGGACGAGGTGATGGCGACATAATCGCCCTTGCCGGGAAGGGCGTCCTTGCGAGCCATCTTGCCCAGGTCTCCCAGGCCATCGAGCACGAAGTGAACTTTGGCGTCGACAGCGCGATACCCCTGGTGTGAGGCAACCATGGCGATGCCCCCCTTGCAGGCACGGCGGACCGATCTCACGAAGCGCGCGTGTTGTTGGAAGTGCAGTTGTGCCTGCTTCTTTCCGTGTATCCCTGTCATGGTCTGCAGCGACTGCTGGGTGTCCTTCTTGAGCTTTTTCCCGCTTTCACCCAGGCTTCGCACCGGCGAGTAGCGGGAAGCCAGCATGAATTCAACGTACTCATCCCGGGTTGTTTGGGCGATCCCGCGGGTTTTGCCGTTCAGGTCCTGCTTTTCGCCGGTCCGGAATTTCTGTTCGACGGAGCTGTTCGTCGCGGTGAGGAACCCATATCCTTGCCAGGTCCGTTCAAACGCGGAGCCGGTGCCGAGGTTGGACGCGTTGTTGAAGTCGTCGGCGAAGCGGACCCGGCCTGAGGTCAGGCGGTACGGCGTCATCGCGCGCGCCCCGGAAATGCCGTACTGGAGGTCCGCAAAGTCGGTGGTCGAGTCCATGGTTTTGAACATGGCCTGAAAACCTATGCGGTCTGTTATCTTGCCCGATGTGACGACGTTCATCTTGTTCGGGTCGACCATACCTGGCCAACTAAAGATCAGGTACTTGAGCGCGTCCTTGTACTTCTTGCGCTTGTCGCCCGGGATCGCCAGGATCTCCTGTTTAACCTGAGCCGCGCTGGGCTGGGTCTTGGCGCTCAGACTCGACCGCAGCCCCTTCATGCTACTCACCAACCAGTTGGCCTTCTCTTCCTTGCAAAGAGACTCGAACGTTGCCAGATTGAACTGTACGACGGTTCCGTCAATTGTGAATGCCATTGCGCTCCTGCTGTCTTCGTCCGGTTCGTCATCTTCCGCAGACGAACCCTCGTGAATTTGTCGCCGCCGGAGCGATCAGGCCCGAAATTTAGCGACGTTCCTTGGCAGTCTACACTCCGATCGTGGCTTTTGGGAAGCGTCAGAATTCTCCAACGCGTGATGAGCCTGAAGAGCGGGTGTGATTCCAATGCGGGGCGAGCCCGGCGAGGGGGTTTAATTCCAAGGCGGGATGAGCCTGAAGCGGCGAAGCTTCAGAGGAATGCAATTCCACGTGAAGGACCTGGACAAGCTCAGTCTGAGCGAAATGGAGCAGCTACTTTCCGGCAGCCGGAAGGTCACTTTCCCGATCGAAGACAC
>DAIDIH010000174.1 GCA_027459465.1 Bryobacterales bacterium
GATGGCACAATCACTGCAAGAAGCGGGGCGTAATCGTTGTTCACGATCACGGTGACTCCGGCGAGGGTGTAGGGTAGCGGCTGCGAAGGCGGCGCCGCGTAAGTTCCGGGCGTCAGACCTGGCAGGCCGGAGACAAAGGCGGTAGCCAGCGCTCCCCCGGCCGGAAGGCCGCTTTGCCACGAGGCCGAGTTAACGACCGCGACGATTTTGGGCTGCGCCACGAGCGCGCCGGGAAAAATCCAAGGCAGGGTGAGTAATATCGCCCGGCGGAATGCGGAAAGTCGTCTCATAATGCTCCTCCCGGTGTGAAAATTCATTTAAGCCCAGTGGCCTAAACGTGGATGATTTTCGCGTCGGGCGGGGGGAACATCCGCGTGATCGGGGACGAGGACGCGCCGGTGACCTCGATGTCGGTGGGCAGGACCTGGAATGGCGTAGGCGAGGTGCCGAAGGCGGCTCCGCTGCTGTCAGCGAGCGCGACGGTCCGGCTGGAAACCGTCACGGTCATGGGGATGTTGATCGGGACCACCGTGCCGTAGTCGCGGATCATGGCATCGCTATAGACCACCGGGAGGGGAAACTGCGGCACGGAAGCGGTGGAGAGAAACGCGGAAACGGCGGTTCCCGTCACGCTCTCCGCCAGCGGCAGGAACTGGTTCGGGTCGTGGACGCGCACCAAAAACCGGACGCCCTTTTGTAGACTGAGCGGCACGACCGAGGCCGCCGAGGCGCCTATAGTAACTGTCACCGGGCTGCCCAACTGGCATGGATCCAGGTAAAGCGACTGCGGCAGGGTATGAACACACAGCGCGTACTGGCCCGCCGGCGCGCTAATCGCGTAGACCCCGCTCGAGCCGGTTACCGACAAATAGATGGAGGGCTTCTCGCCGGCCGTGCCGGATTGTAAGACGGCCACGACGCTGGCCTGCGCGAGCGGCGCGCCGGTATCCGCCGCCGTGACGGTTCCGGTCAGGCCCTGCGCCGCGAGCGCGGCCGACGACGACAGAGCGAGGACAAAGATCGCAGGGATGCTGGCTGAGGTTTTCATGGCGCCTTCCTTTACGGGCAGCTCGAGCTGCCGGTGATCGTGATGGAGTAACTCGAGGAGGGATTCCCGTTATGGGGATTCAGCACGTTGAAGGTATAAGAGCCCGGCGTGACGTAGCATGCAACCTCGGCGTTGATCTGCGTGCGGGAATCGTCCCAGTAATAATAGCCGTCGTTTTCGTAGAGCCAGACGTTGGATGGGCCGATGAGGTGAATGGTGTTGCCGCCATTCAGGGAGAAGCCGAGGCCGTAGACGATAATGGTGTCTTCCTGGCTGGCGGTGATGACGCAGCTCGGGTCCTGGTAGAAGTTGCATGACTGGCCGGTGTTGTAGTCCTGCAGGCCCCCGACGATGGGGTTTGACCCCACGGTCACGCTGGTCGAAGCAGAGCCGTTCGTTTGATAGCCGGATTGCGAGTTGTCCACGTCGGCGTTGGATCCGGAGAGCGTGATCTGTTGGGTGGTGTCCGTCATCTGGACGACCAGAGACGAGCAGGAACCAACCAGGGGCGTGGACGCAGTTTGAATCTGATCCGATGTTTCGCAGGAAAAGATGCCGCTGTCGGGTGATTCGTTCAGCGATAGGGAGCTTACGTCACCGGCCGTGTAGTTGATGACGCCGGTGTCGCCTTGCGTATAGTAAGTCGCGTCGGCGTACAGGCCGAGCACGGGAGCGGGAGGGTAAATGCCGGAGGGGCAGCTCGAGGAGTAATCGAGCATCGCCGTCCAGGCGGCCTTGTTGCCGTAACTTGGGACCTCGGAGCTCAGTCCCCAGTAGCCGCGTGCGGCAAGGTTGGCCCCGCTGTAGTTGAAGTTGGCTTCCCACCACGACGCCGAGTCGTACAGACCATACCAGCCGAGCGGGAGAATGCCGTGACGGGAAAAGACGCAGAACGTGTCCGTTAGCCACTGCGCTTGCCCGGCTGCCGTGGTGGTGGGCGTTTGAGCGTCGATATCGGACGCAAGGCCGTTTCCGATGGGCGAGATCTCGAGAGAGGACCCTGTGGCCACCTCAGTCACCAGCATCTTGGAGAAGGGGATCGATTGCGCGGGCGAGGAACACTGGGAGTTCGCGACACCCGCGACGCATTCGAGGCCCGCTTCAAGGTCGGCCGCGCTGGCGTTGTATGCCGTTATCGCCCACATGTCCGGCTGGATGCCGGTCTGTTGCCACGTGGATACGGCGCTCTGCGTCGCCTGCCAGTTCCATTGGTAGCCGACATATGGGCCTTCGTTCTGGGGCCACGGCATGAGGCTTAGGATCGCCTGGACATCCTGGTTGTTGGGCGGGCCCAGCGGATTCGTCGGCCAGAGGCCCGCGAAGCCCGGATCGAGCATCGCCAGGGCGCGGCCGGAGGGCGACGTATAGGGGTACTGCTGCAGCTCGGACAGGATAGCCGGGTAGGCCGCTTGCCAGAAGGCCGCATAATTGTCGCTCGGGGATCCGGGGCCGGGAGTCCCATAGTCGAGTCCCCAAGCCAGGACGTTCTGGTAGGATGCGACGGCGGCGATGAATTGGTTGACCCAGGAGGCGTATTGGCCCCCGAGGCACGTGCCGAGGGCATTGGAGCCTGCTGGGTATTGGCTTCCGCTACACGCCGCGCCGGACGGGGCGCCGGAACTCATTTCGACCTTGGCGCGGTGAACGGCAAAATGAAGCGCCACGTAAATACCCTTGGCCTGCGCGGCGGAGATGAAGCTAGCCAGAGCGTTCCACTGGTTATTGGGAGAGTTCTGCGGGCCGCCGTCGTCCCAACCTACAAATCCCGGATAGGTGCAGCCCTGTGGGACGACTTGCGGCGCCGGCGGCGCGGGGAACTGGCAGGTGCTCGATTCCGAGGAGGAGAGATTTGGCTTCGTCGAAAGGGCAAGGTCCTGATCCCAAAGATACAAGTGAATGAGGTTTATGCCATTGGCGGCCAGCGTCGCCAGATCGTTCTGCACCACTTGATAGACGTATTCGCCCGAAACGCAGTCGCTTTGCGGAAGCGTGGTGGTGGAGCAGTCAAGCGTGTACCAGTCGTACAGCATGTTCCACCAGGCGTGTCCGCGCGGGAAATAATTGACGCCCTTGAGGTTGCTGGGCAGCGTCAGCGGGGGGGTTGGGCGGAGACCGCTCCGGGCAGCGCCGTCAGCAGCGGCAAAGACGCCAGGACAGGCAGTTTGACACGGAATTTCGGCACACGAATACCCACAACGCCACTTCCTTTGAAATCGGGTAATCCACCTTCGAGGAATTCCGGCGTGCGTGCCGAATCCTCGGTGGGAACGCGGTAGACTTTTTTTACCATCAACTCCGGGTATTGTCAACGAATTTTTCTGATACAGCTTTTTTGAAATCTATACTTGAAAGCTTGAAAAATCGGG
>DAIDIH010000175.1 GCA_027459465.1 Bryobacterales bacterium
GGGGGTGAGGGTCACCGCTTTTATTGTGCTCCGGGGGGATGGTGGGGGTTGGGAGTGGGGGGTTTAAGAGGGTTGGTCGGGGCGAGTGGGTTCGAACCGCCGACCTCCCGGTCCCGAACTTGGACATATCAATCACTTACAAACATCGTTCAGTGAAAACACAAGACCTATGCGAGCACTTGGTGGACCTAGAATAGGCGGTTTTCGGGCCGTTGGACCTTCGTTGGACCTTCCTTTTCACGTTGGGTAATCCACGTGCTCTTACGCGCACGCACGCGATTGCTCCGCCTTCTTGAAAACCTCTCTGAACAATATTGCTCAGACAGGTTTTTCAAAATCTCCTATAGGGGCAGCTTCGCAACGACGCTACAGTGGCCAGACGTGGATGGCGCGCGCCCCGACCCGTGCCATCATGTGGACTTGCCAACCGCGCTTCCACTAGCGCTCACGCGCCAGACTCTCCGCACGTAGATCGACCGGGCCGAGGCATGGGGCATTTGACCTGCCTCTTACGGGTAGTGTAGGATGGGACGCGTATGATTCGCTCCTATCGGGATGCAGAGACACGGCGCCTGATGGAGCGGCAAGCCAGCCTCAAGTACAAGAACGTGGAAAGGACGGCTTTGATCAGGCTGCGGTTTCTGAACGCTGCGACCTCACTGAGCGACCTGCGGCTGCCGGGCCTTCATTTGGAACCGCTCAAGGCCGACAGGAAAGGGCAGTACAGTATCCGCATCAATGACCGCTACCGAGTCTGCTTCGAGTGGCGGGATGGCGATGCCTATGATGTCGAGATCGTGGACTACCACTAGAGGAAATGAAACGTGGCCAGTAGAAAGAAGAAGCTGCCGCCGGTACATCCCGGCGAAGCCCTGCAAGAGATCATGAACGAAGCAGGGCTGTCCGCAAATGCGCTTGCCCTCGCGCTGCGGGTCCCAGGAAACCGGATCACCGCCATCCTGAACAGGCAGCGCGGCATAACGGCGGACACCGCGCTCCGATTGGGCCGCTACTTCGGCACCTCCGCTCAGATGTGGATGAACCTGCAGTCCACCTACGAACTGGAAACCGCAGAGGACACACTGTCCGACCAGATCCAGCAGGAAGTCATGCCGCGACCCGCTGCTTAGACCGCGTCAGGCGATGATGTCCGGCATGCGCGCAATGTCCCGCCAGATGGCCGCCGCTGCGCTGATCTCTCCAATCGAGAAGCCGAAGCGCCGTCAGGCTGAAGCGGCACTCGGCTCCGGCATAACAGTGCGCCAACTACTCCGGCGCTTCGGCGTCAAGGCCGGACCTGAGTGGGACGCTGCAAGTGAGCAGAGAGCCTTTCTGCGGACGTTGCACCGCGAAGTGCGGAGAGCAAGGAAGTCTGTATGAGCCAGAGTTGCGGGTGGTCAATTGAAGCCGCTGCCCGTTTGTGGGCGTCTCGTATTGGATTCCCGGATGCCCGCGTTTCAAACCTGCTTGATACTCGCCGGGTCAACCCCCAGATATCCGCATAGCGCCGCATGATGCTCCGTGTGGGATTGCGTCCAGACCTTGAACGGCTCCGGCTTGCCCGCGTCGAACCAGAGGTATAGGTGGATGCGGTACTTCTCTTTGCGGATTCGCCCGTCAGAGAAATTGCCGAACATCCGGACAGGTCCGCTGTCCGTGTAGGCGTTGCCGGTCAGCACCGAAAGTAAATCGTGCATCCCCGCCTCAAACTCGTTGTTGACGATGGCCAACACGTTCGGATGCTCGCACCCGGCGTTCACTGCGTCGAATTGACCGGCCGCGCTGTGAACGTAGTTGCTGACGCGGTTGTACGTTGGGTCCGGGCGCAACCCGCCTGCCAGAGTGCCCGGTGGCGCGGCGTCAAGCTGCCTCTCCAGCCATTCATCCTCCTGTGCGGTCTTCACTTCGCAGTAGAAGGCGAGTCGGTCATTGGCCAGCACGCGGAAATCCGGCGTCCGGCTCTGCCGCATCGCGGCCTTGTCGAAACGCTGAACAGAGAGGCCGCGCCCGGTCAGGTAGTCGCTGACGATGGATTCGCCGTTACTCTGGTCGGATCTCATACACTTCAGCATTCGGCCAGTATTTCCGGTTGATGTCCGCCTCCAGTTCAGCGAGTTGCGCGCCGGTTAGCTCGCTGAAGCTGTGAACAGTCATCGTGTAGGTTTTGGTCGAAGGATCTACCAGCAGTGCATCCAGGCCTTCCGCGTTGAGCACGCGCAACTGGACTGCGATCTTGTGAAGCATCCCTCGAATTGTAACAGCGGGTGAGCCGGTAGACCGGCCGCGCTCACACAGGGCTACTGTCAGCGCCGCCGCCCGGCGTCAGGATTTCCGAATCCTTGCCCGGACCGGCACGGATGGCTCCGTCAGCGTTCTGATAGAGAAACGGCTATCTGGCCAGCAAAAGCCGCCATCGGCTTTCTCCGGGCTTTCGGGCTTGTATACTATTGTGGGAGAATCACTCGTAAGTGATTGAAAGAATTGGTCGGGGCGAGTGGATTCGAACCACCGACCTCCTGGTCCCGAACCAGGCGCTCTAGCCAGGCTGAGCCACGCCCCGATCGCAGTGCTGCGACTCATTCAGAATAGCATGGCGGGCGGGAATGCTTCAGGCGCACGTCGGGTGGCGACTGGTGGGATTTGCCTTGTGGGCTTCCGTCCCAGCCGGCAAAATTGGGGTGTTGTGAAGAAAGAGCACTCCCATGAGAAAGCTCATCGCCGCAGTGTTCGTTCCCGCTTCGCTGCTTTCGGCACAGACCAACAATCCGAACCAACCTACGTGGTGGGCCAAGTACCAGGCGCTGGTTAGCGGCGCCAGGCAAAAAGCTGGAACGTCGTCCGCGCTTTCCGCGGGCGCCAACGTGGATTCTTCGAACGAGTGCGGTCCGCAGTGCGAGACGTACATCACGATCAACCCGGCGGCGGCGTCTCGCGTGGCCGCGGGATCAAATGAGATTTACCGTCTGCCGATGCGCGGGTACTATTCGTCCGATGGTGGCAGTACTTGGGGTGCGGTGGACCTTCCTTTACCACCGGCCAAGGGCGCCAACGGCACGCGCTTCGGCTCGGACCCGTCGCTTGCGTTCGATACGAGCAGGCACCTTTACTACTCCTACATCGTGGTTTTTTTCGGGAATGGCAATGGCGTTAACGGATCGGAAGTGGCGGTGGCGAAGTCCACGGATGGGGGAGCGACTTATCCCTGGGTGACGTACTTCTCTTACCAGAGCGGCCAGAACCACTTCAACGACAAGCCGATGATCACCACCGACACGAGCCCGGCGAGCCCGTATCGCGACCATGTTTACGTGGCGTGGGACGCCTCGAGCGGCGGTTCGACAGGAGGCGGCGTGCGTGTGGGTTCCTCGACGGATGGTGGGGCGACATTTAGTGTGAGCCGCGTCGATGATCCCAGCGGGCCCGGGGACGCGATCGGCGCCGTGCCGTTTGCCGGTCCCAATGGCGAGCTTTACGTGGCGTGGAACGATTATGCGGCGAACACGATCGCGTTCAACCGCTCGTTTGAGGGCGGCGAGACGTGGGGCCAGGCGGGCGTGATTGCGAACAATCGGATCCCATTCGCCATCGCGATTCCGGCGGAGAGTTACCGCGGCGCGCTGGTCTATCCGAGTTGCGCGGTAGATCGTTCGAGTGGAGGGCGCCGCGGGCGGCTGTACTGCTCGTGGATGGACCTGAACGCGGCGGGCGACACGGACATTCTCGTGTCGTACTCGGATAACCAGGGGCAGTCTTGGTCCGCGCCGATGCCGGCGACGGATCAACTCAGCACGCCGGTGGACCGCTTTAATCACTGGCTGGCGGCGGACCCGGTGAAGGGCGACGTGAATGTCTCCTTTTACGACACGCGCAACGACACGACGGGCTATCGATATATGACCGCCGTCTACTTCAGCCAGTCGACGAACGGAGCGTCGACGTGGTCCCTGCCGAACACGCGGGTGAGCAGCGTGAGTTCCAATGAGCACGATTGCAACGGTGTGTTTCCTTGCGCGGGCATCGACTATGGGAACCAGCAGGGCGATTATGAGGGGCTGGCGTCGTATGGCGGCGTGTCGCATCCGGTGTGGACGGACAGCCGATTCCAGATGACGCCTTCGAGCGGATGCAGCGGGGATCTCATCATGGAAGAGGTGTTCACGGCCACGGTGGGCCGGAAGTAGCGGCGGGCGGGGCGGCGGGCGGCGGTATGAAGCCGACACCCGAATCCCGCCCGGCTGAAGGGTGTGCTGAGGTCTCGAGGAATGGAACATCGCCCAGGGCGCCCGCAGGCGCGAAACGGCTTGCTGCTTCAGGCGGCTCCCATTCACGGATGGCGCTGTTTCGAGCATTTGCTGAAATCTGTCATTTCACGGAACGCCAGCCCAAGCAAACGTGCATTCGGATCACGGTCTGAACGAGCTCGGCGCTGGAGCCGGCTGTTACGAAAACCGGGTGCGTCTCCAGAGTAAGAGGCCGGAGGCGAGTAGGAGGGCGAGAGACGCGAGGATGAGGGCGGCGAGCCAGCCCGTGTGGATGGAGATGGCTTGGGGGCGGGCGTGGAGAGCGAGGTAGAGGAAGACGGCGAGACCGGCGGCGATGATGACGGCTTCCCACCAGTGGCGGGCTGTGCCGGATTCGGATTCGGGTTCGAGGCCGGAGAGGGCGAGTTCGACGCGCGCTTCGTCGAGGCCGTAGCGGCGGCACTCGCGCTGGACGGCTTTTTTCCACGAGAGGGACTCGTCGCCTTTGGCTTCGGCGAAGCCGATGGCGGTGGCGCCGGCGATCATGATGAGGCTGCCGGCGATGATGAGGGCTTGGGCTTTCCAGCCGAGTCCGGTGAGTTCGCCGAAGACGAGGGCGCCCCAGGCCAGACCCCAAAGCTGGTTGGTGTTCGACAGCGGGATGCCGCGGCTGATGCCGATGTACTTGGTGGCGTACTGCTGGAAGAGGTCGCCGAGGACCCAGCAGAAGCCGCCGAGGAAGAGCCAAAAGAGCGCGGGTCGGGCGAGGGAGAGTTCCTGGAGGAGCCGGGAGAAGCTGCCGTAGAACTTGGCGGCGAGGGCGAGGGTTGTGCCGAGTTCGCCGAAGGTGAAGACGGTGACGAAGGAGAGCGGGTTCATGCCGCTGATGTACGCCTTGCGGTAGGGGATGTACATGGTGCCCCAAAGGACGCCGGCGCCGAGAGCGGCGAGGACCCCGAGGGTTGCGGCGCGGGGCGCATCGCCGGAGGTTTTCTGTGAGGCGAGGGCGAGCAGGCAGGCGCCGGCGGCGATGGCCACGGCGCCTCCGAGCACCTTCGTCCACTCGCGGGTTTTCGAGCCGCGGAGTTCGTTGAACAGGAGAAAGCCCCAGGCGAGGCCGACGAGGCTGTTGGTGTTCCACAAGGGGAAGGCGATGGAGAGGCCGACGTCGCGGATGGCGTAGACGGTGAGAGCGTTGGCGACGGCCCAGAGCATACCGGCGAGCAGGGCCCAGGCGATGAGATGGGATTTTTCGCGGAGGTCGCGCCAGACGTAACTGGTGCCCTTTAGGGCCATGGGCACAGTCCAGCGGGCGACGAAGACGCCGGCGACCATGCCGAGAGAGACGAGAAGCGGGGGGAAGCCGACGGCGGCGAGTTTGGCGGGAGCTTCGGCGCCTCCGAGCCAGGCTCCGGCGGCGAGACCGCAGGCGATGCCCAGTTTATGAAGCGAGCGGGGAGAGGCGGCAATGTTGGCGGTCTGGGCTTGGCTCACGATTTCATCTCAGCGACAGGAGCAGCGCGGTTCCCAGCAGCAGGACGAAGAAGGGAATCCAGAAGTGGATGTCGGAGACGATGGCGCGAAGTTTCGATTGGTTCAAGAGAGCATCCTGGCGGACGGGGCCGATTGCGGCATTGTCTCACAGCGGCGTGCGGGCGCGTTCAGCGGTGCGCGACGCTTTTGTCGATTTCCGAAAGACGGACGGGGCGTTTTTCGTCGTAAGACTTGCGGGCGGCGAGACCCATGACGACGGGGATGCGGCCGTCGGCGCCGGTGACGAGGGTTTCGCGGCCGCTGATGACGGCGTCGACGAAGGCGCGGAGCTCGGCACTGAAGCTGCCGAGGTAGCGATCCATGAAGAAGTTCATTGGGAGATCGCGGCGGACTTCGGAGCCGGTGCTGACAACGGCTTCGTTGGGGTAGCAGTTTTCGGTGGCGATTTTGCCGCGGCTGCCGAGGATTTCGACGCGCTGGTCGTAGCCGTAGGCGGCCTGGCGGCAGTTGTCGATGGTTCCGATGACGCCGCTCGAGAAACGCATGACGATCATGGCGGTGTCGACGTCGCCGGCGCGGCCGATTTCAGGGTCGACCATGACGCCGCCGGAGACGTAGATCTCTTCGACTTCGTGGCCGATGAGGAAGCGGGCCATGTCGAAGTCGTGGATCGTCATGTCGAGGAACATGCCGCCGGAAACTTTGACATAGGAGATGGGCGGCGGGGCGGGGTCGCGGCTGATGATGTGCATGAGGCGGGGCGAGCCGATCTCGCCGGTTTCGACAGCGCGGCGGACGCGGGCGAAGTTTGCATCGAAGCGGCGGTTGAAGCCGATTTGGAGTTTGACGCGGGCGCGGGAGACAGCGTCGAGTGCGGCGTCAATTTTCTCGAGGTCGTGCGCGATCGGCTTCTCGCAAAAGATGTGCTTGCCGGCTTGCGCGGCTTCGGTGATGAGTTCGGCGTGGGTGTCGGTGGAGGAGCAGATGAGGACAGCGTCGACGTTTTCGTCGGCGAGGATCTCGCGGCTGGAGTGCGCGACGGTGGGGATTCCGCAGCGGGCGGCGACGGATTCGGCGGCGGCGTGGTCGATGTCGGTGATGGAGAGGAGTTCGGCCTCGGGGAGGGTATAGGCGACGGTTTCAGCGTGGACGCGTCCGATTCGTCCCGCGCCGATGACGCCGATGCGCAGTTTTCTGGGAGTTTTCATGGGTTATTTGGTGAAGTTCGATTCGATGGATTTGAGATAGTCGCGGTTGCGGCGCGCGCTTTCGAGCGGCGTGCCCATGCCGGGGAGGACGTCCTGTTCGACCAGGGTGTAGCCGGAATAATCGCGAGCGGCGAGCCAGCGAAGGACGGCGGGAAAGTCGACCGACCCCTTGCCCAGTTCGCAGAAGATGCCGTGGCGCAGGGCGGTGAAGTAGTCCCACTGTTCGGCGCGGGCGCGGGCGGCGAGGGAGAGATCGCAATCCTTGAAGTGGATGTACCAGACGCGGGCGGCGAAGCGGTCGAGGGCTTCGACGACGCGGGCGTGTCCGGCGCCGAAGGTGTAGTGGCCGGTGTCGAAGACGAGGCCGAGGCGCTGGGGGTTGGTGAGTTCGAGTAGGCGGGCGATTTCTTCGGCCGTTTCCACGTAGCCGGCGCAGTGGTGGTGGAAGACGGTTTTGAGGCCGGTGGCTTCGAAGACTTCCGCGGCGATGCGGTCTGCCCCGGCGGCGAAGACGTCCCACTCGGCGGCGGTAAGGCCATCGGCTGGGGTGATGCGGCCGGCGCGACTGGTGCGGTTGGGGACAGTGCCGTTGGCGTCGGCTAAAACGAGGTAGGGCTTCGGAGTGGTGGCCACGGCGGCGAGGAGGCGGGCGGTTCTTACAGCCATTTCGATGCCGGGCTCGTGGGCGTCCTTGTTCTTCAATGCGACAGGAACGAACGCGCCGAGCATGACTAAGTTGCGGCGGGTAAGTTCGGAAGTAAGTGCGGCGGGATCCGTGGGCATATAGCCCCAGTCGCCTAACTCGGTTCCGGTGTAGCCGCTTGCGACT
Source organism: Bryobacterales bacterium (assembly GCA_027459465.1). Lineage (GTDB taxonomy): Bacteria > Acidobacteriota > Terriglobia > Bryobacterales > Bryobacteraceae > JAJYKC01. The sequence goes on from DAIDIH010000175.1 coordinate 7,773, forward strand.
AACTCGTCGAGCATGCGGGAGTAACCGATCTGTTCGCCTTTCAGTTCACCGAACTCGAGGGTGCCCCACGAGCAGGGCGCGTTGCCAACCAGTAAGTGTGCCATGAGGGATTCCTAGAACCTGCGGCTCCAATCGCGGGGCCAGCGCTCGACGACGACTTTGGTCTGGGTGTAGAACTCGATCCCGTGGTGGGCCTGGGCATGGAGGTCGCCGAAGAAGCTGTCGCCCCAGCCGCTGAAAGGGAACCAGGCCATGGGCGCGGCGACGCCGACATTGATGCCGACATTGCCCGCGTGGACTTCGGAGCGGAACTGGCGGGCGGCGGCGCCGCTGGAAGTGAACAGGCAGGCCATGTTGCCGTAGGAGCGGGCGTTGACGAGCGAGATGGCCTCTTCGGGGGTTGCGGCGTGCATGAGGCTGAGGACGGGACCGAAGATTTCGGTGCGGGCGATTTCGCCCTGGGGCGGGACGTTGTCGAGGACGGTGGGAAAGACGAAGAAGCCGTCTTCGAGGCCCGGGACCTTCTTATTGCGGCCGTCGACCAGGATCTTCGCGCCTTCGCTTTCCCCTTTGGCGATGAGGCCTTCGATGCGGGATTTGCTTTCGGCGGAGATGACGGGGCCCATTTCGACGCCCGAATCCAGGCCGAAGCCGACTTTGCGGGAGCGGGCGGCATCGGCCATGCGGGAGGAGAGTTCAGCGCGCGCGTCGCCGACGGTGATGGCGACGGAGGCGGCGAGGCAACGCTGGCCGGCGCAACCGAAGGCGGAGTCCGCGAGGATCTTGGCGGTCATTTCCATGTCGGCGTCGGGCAGGACGACGACGGGGTTCTTCGCGCCACCCTGGCACTGGGCGCGCTTGCCGGTGGCAGCGGAGCGGCTGTAGATGTATTTGGCGGTGGCGGTTGAGCCGACGAAGCTGATGGCGCGAATTTCCGGATGATCGAGGATCGCGTTGACGGTGTCGCGGCCGCCATTTACTAACTGGACGACGCCGGGCGGGAAGCCGGAGGCTTCGAGTAACTCGAACAGAGCCGCGGCGGTAAGCGGGACGCGTTCGGAGGGCTTCAGCAGGAAGCAGTTCCCCGTTGCGACGGCGTAGGGGAGAAACCAGAACGGGATCATGCCGGGGAAATTGAACGGCGTGATGGCGGCGACGACACCCAAAGGCTGGCGGATGACGAACTCGTCGATGCCGGAGGCGATGTCCTCGTTGAAATCGGTCTGCATGAGCATGGGCGCGCCGCAGGCCGTTTCGACGTTTTCGATGGCGCGGCGGAGTTCGCCGACGCTTTCGGCATAGGTTTTCCCGCATTCTTCCGTGATGGTGCGCGCGATGCGGTCGAGGTTTTCCTCCATCAGGGCTTTGAGTTTGAAGAGCGGCTGGATGCGGTCCCCGACGGGGCGGCGGCGCCATTCGGCGAAGGCTTTCCCGCCGGCGAGAACGGCGCGGTCGACTTCGGCGGCGGCCGAAAGCGGGACCTCGGCGAGGACAGCGGCGGAGGCGGGGTTGAGGACTTTGAGCGATTCGGCGGCATCGGCGCTTTTCCAACTTCCGCCGACGAAGTTTTTCAACGTTTTGGTCATTTAGTAACTTCCTTTTCCTGCGCGCCGGCGAGGTGATGGCGTTCATGTTCGCGGGCTTCGACGTACTGGGCGCGAGAGGCGCGTACGGCGTCGAGTTCGGAGACTTCGGCGACGGCGACATCCCACCAGGATTCGTAGCCGGGGACGCGGGTTTCGCGGTCGGTTTCGATGACGATGACGGTGGTGCGGGTTTCGGCTTTGGCGCGATCGAGGGCGGCGCGGAGTTCCTTGATGTCGCGGGCGCGGATCGATACGGCGCCGAAAGCGCGGGCGCTGGCTTCGTAGTCGACGGGGAGGAACTCGCCGTCTAACTGGCCGGTTTCGCGGGCGCGGAGGCGGTACTCGGTGCCGAAGCCTCCCTGGCCGAGCGAACGGCTGAGGCCGCCGATGCTGGCGAAGCCGTGGTTATCGACTAAGACGATGATGAGCTTGATGCCT
>DAIDIH010000176.1 GCA_027459465.1 Bryobacterales bacterium
CGGTTATTTGGGCAAGTGGGCGAGGAAGAAGTTGGCCATGAGGTGGTTGGCTTCGATGGCTTCGGGGAGATCGGAGTTATACCAGAAGGCGTGGGGGAGGGCGTCGAAGACGACGAGGTTGGCGTGGACGCCGGCGCGGAGGTAGGCGCGTTCGAGGTTGGCGGTGCCGCTTAAGAGGGCGTCGCGTTCGCTTGATACGAAGAGGGTGGGTGGGAGGCCGTGTAAGTCGGCGTAGATGGGGGAGAGGGCGGGGTCCTTGGGATCGGTTTTGCCGGCGTAATAGGAGTCGTGGACGGTGGGGCTGGGCGGGTCGAGATGGCCGGCGAGGCCGCGGAGGGTGTACATGGACCAGGAGTCGCCCATGCGGGCGAAGCTGTCGATGCCGCTGAAGACGCCGAGGGCGGCGGGCATGGGAAGGGAGAGTTGCTTGAGGCGGACGGCGACTTCGGCGGTGAGGATGGCGCCGGCGGAGGTGCCGTAGATGATGATGTGATCGGGCTTGTAAGTTTTGAGTAACTCCTTGTAGACGGCGACGGAGTCATTGACGGCGGCGGGGAACTGGTATTCGGGGGAGAGACGGTAGAGGACGGCGACGACTTTGATGTGGGTGTAGTAGGCGATGGGGATGGTTTCGGCGTAAGAACCGGAGTCGGTGTTGAAGCCGCCGCCGTGTATGTTCATGAGGACCTTGCCGTGGTTTGCGGGGGACGGGTTGGCGGGAGTTACGATGCGGACGGGGACATTGGCGAGGGTGGTGTTGGTTTGATCCTCGTGGGCGTCTGGCTTCGGGACAGGTTCGCGGGTCAGGGGACTGGCTATGCGTTCCAGTGTGGAACTGGGTGTACGCTCGTTTCGGATGCGTCCTCTCCGGCTTCGCTACATGCCGATCTGCACCAGTTCACCGCTTTCGATCTCCAGTGCCCGCTGTAATCGAACGGCCGCTGGCAGGGGTGGGTTCGACGCGCGCTGTGGAAATGCGTCATATGTTCGGCCGCGAAGCGCCCTCCCTGTCGTTTTCTTTCGCACCCCGCCCCACTGTTTGAAGAAGAATGGCACCCTCGCCGCCCTGCACTGCCGCCGAATCGAGAGAACCCATTCCTCTTTCATTCGGCGAGCGCCGGGTCCGCTTTCGCCGCCGACGATTACCCAAGAGATTCCTTGTAGCGGAATCTCGCCGAGATCCTCCAGCAGGGGTTCAACCGATAGGAACCGCACCTCCGCCGGCATGGCCTGAAGGTCGGCAATTCGGGGTAGGCCGTACCTGCGGTCTTCAACGGATACTCCCCACCAGATGTGGGGTTCGTCGGCCGCCTCCCGCAGGCACCCCTCGAGCAGTTCCTTCAGCCGGCCGGAGCGCTTCGTCAGCACTTGGTACGTGTGCCATCGTGCCACACGCATCGTGGTGACGACACGACTGATGTAGGATGCTGGCACCGCCTCGTGGAACAAGTCGCTCATCGAGTTGACGAACACCATTCTTGGCTCGCTCCAGCGCAACGGCTCGGCCAACTTCTGTGGCACGAGCCTAACGTCGAATCCTTGTTCGAAAGGGTGGCCTTCTACTCCTCGGAAGCGCTCTGCAAACCGTTCGGCATAACAGTGTTTGCAACCTGGGCTGATCTTGGTACAGCCGCGCACGGGGTTCCATGTCGCGTCGGTCCACTCTATCTTTGAAAGCAGTGACATGGCCTAGTCCCAGAGGGCTCTTTGGTCGGTGCTGTACTTGAGCACCTGGTCCCAGAGCTTGAAGGCCATCTCGTGGCGAGAAAATAGCGCGAGGTAGTACAGCGGCAAGTTCCTGTCGACGGATCGTACTTGCTTCATTTGATGTAGCGGCGTCGTGAGGTAGCCGAGGGACTGCATGCTCCGAGAAAACTCATTGGCGAGAAATTCCCTGAACCTGCTCCTTTGGGTTGCCTTGTCTTTCCATCTCTCGCGCCATTGCCTATTGCCGAGGGCTTCGTCGATCTTGGTGGAATTCCCTTCGACGTAGTTCGCGTAGTTCCGGTTGGCGTCCATGCCAATAGCCAGGAGTACGACAAAGTCGACAAGTGCAGATGATATGCGCCTCAGCGTTTCGAACTTGATGCCAAAGTCGAAGGGATCTACCACGCACAGGCTCAGAACGTGGTTGTCTGACGAGCCCCGCGGAATCGCCGTGCATATCTGTTCGACCTCGGTGTCACAGCTTCCCGATATGAAAACGGCGTTGGCCTCTGGCGCCAGGCGCGTCGCCCTGGCCTTCAGCGCGGACATCAGTTCCGGCTCTTCTTCGCAAAACACGTATTTGTCGAAGAGGTCGGTGACCGTAAGCGCGATCATCGGCGAGGCCTTGAGGACGGTGTTCGTTCCACGAATTCTGCTAAACCCGGCGCCGCTGTACAGGTCGATGTACACGCGCTGATCCCACTTGTGTTTCATTCCGGTTGAGAACAGTCCGTCGTATAGGGCGAGAAGCCTGTACTTGTCTTCGGCCCAAGTGCCCACTTCCGGACACGGTAGACCGTCATTCACAGCTCGGAGAGTATTCGAGGCCACTCAGGTATTTTATTAAATATTGGACTTGGTCGATGTCACCTGCCTGGTATTCTTTGCGGTTTGTGCTCTGTGACGGGGCGGGATTGGGGGTCGGCTTTGGGACTGGTTATCCGTTCTGGCTCACGGACATTCCGTCTGCTGCCTCTCGGAAACTAACGCTGGGGCCGGGTGGCGGGCGATGCCGACGTCGTTCGAGTGTTCGTCGGCAGTTCAAGCGTTTGGGTTCCCCTGGGATTGTGATGGTCCGGGTGCAGTAGGACAGACGCGGTTATTTGGGCAAGTGGGCGAGGAAGAAGTTGGCCATGAGGTGGTTGGCTTCGATGGCTTCGGGGAGATCGGAGTTATACCAGAAGGCGTGGGGGAGGGCGTCGAAGACGACGAGGTTGGCGTGGACGCCGGCGCGGAG
>DAIDIH010000177.1 GCA_027459465.1 Bryobacterales bacterium
AAAGAAGAAAGAGAGACCGACCATGAAAAAGACGATTCTGATTGCCCTGATGTCCGCCGCCGCGATGATCGCAGGGCAGACGACCCCGGCCACCTCGACTCCGGCGCCTGCCAGCCAGACCGCCAAGACGTCGAAAAAGGCTTCCAAAAAGCATCACGCCAAGAAGGCGAAGAAGAGCGCCCGGAAGACCAGCAAGCGCAACGCGAAGAACGCGCCGGCCAAAAGCTAAGTTTCGCGGAAGTACCCGCCACGCCCGGCTCCTCGGGGTTTCCCGGGGAGCCGGGTCCTTTTTTGTTCTTGCGGCGTTGATGCCGCCAGGCTATGGCCAGAACGAACGCGCCGGAGCTTGGTTGTAAGTGTCCTGGGCTTGCCTGACCCCGGTCCCCGCGGTTGAAATAAGAGTGGTCCCGCAGATGAGCGTTTAGGAGGACGATGCTGGAAGCAGTGGACCGTCACATCCGACAGCGGCGGCAATGTCACAGGCGCCGTTTATGTCCCGAATAATAGCCTTGGGTTAGCCAAAGCACAAACGACCCACAGTGAGGCGACTCATGAACATCACGAAGCGTCTATTTGAGAGCGCGGGCGTGGCTGTTGTCGCCATCGCGGCGGTAACCAATGCGGCCGGCCAGACGATGAAGACGATCTCAGCGACGGGCGGAAGGCCGCTTTGGCACGCGCTGGATGCGCTCGAAGTGGAGGTCGGGGGAACGGTGAACTACGAAGACGTCCCCTACGAAAATGCGGCCGACTGCAGGGATGTATCCACACCCCAGTGGCGCGCCACTGCGCCGCCGGGATATCAACTCCTCGTGCCCCGGCTCGGCACCGTCACAGCCGACATCCCGGTCCCGGCGAACGGTGCTGTCACGCAGAACGAACTCATATACGATGTGAACCTCCTCCTGACGAGCTACCGCCAGAATCACTTGCCCGGCGACTTCCAGGTCCAGGAGGCCAACGGAGTGCTTTATGTGACGGCGACCAAGGTTCTGGGCGCCAACGGCGTCGTGCGTGCGGTGACGTCGCCTATGCTGACCGTAATCACGGTTCCGACCGGGGACCGCAGCGTGGTCGAAACGGTCCAGGCTATCTTCGATGCCGTGGGGACGGCGACGGGGCTGCGCATCGGCGTGGCCACCTTCCCGTTCTGGCCTTCGCAACGCGTAGCGTTCGGCGCAACCGGCGAGGTCGCGCGGGACGCACTCGCGCGGCTGTTCGCCCTGTCATCTTCCCGGCCGCTTTCCTACCGCATGATCTTCGAGCCGAAATGCGACCGCATGAGAGTGTACGACTACATCGTGAATGTCGCCCCATCCGGCTATGTGGCTCCCACAGCGCCGGCGGGCTACGGACCGATCAACCCATCGGCGGGATCGGCGCCGCCGGTCCCGGCTTCGGCGCACCCGCCCGGCGCTCCGCGCCCGAACCAGGGCCCGGCCAAGCCATAGCGCGCCGGCGCCTCGACGCCGCGTTGCCCGCGCACCCTGGTCCGTGGTTCAATAGAGATTGTTCCGCTCCGCGATTAACTCAGTTCCACCTGCCGGGAAGGGTAATCTCCGTTGAACACAGCCATCCTCGCCCTCGAAGACGGCGCTTTCTTCGAGGGAGTGGCATTTGGTGCGCCCAAAGACAGCGCCGGCGAGGTTGTTTTCAATACCGCGATCACTGGATACCAGGAGATTTTCACGGATCCTTCGTATTCCGGCCAGATCGTCGTTCTCACGAATCCGCAGATCGGCAACTACGGCGCCAACGAATACGATCAGGAATCCGGCCGGCCTTACATCGAAGGGCTCATCGTCCGGGACCTGTCTCCGGTGGCCAGTAACTGGCGGTCTCTCGAAACGGCGGACCAATATCTGGCCGAGCGCGGCGTGGCCGTAGCCAGCGGCATCGACACACGCGCCCTGGTCCGGCACCTCCGAACGCGCGGCGTGATGCGCGGGGTGCTTTCGGTGACCGGCGGGCGTGTCGAGGACCTGGTGGCACGGGCGAAATCCATCCCGTCGATGGCAGGCCTTGACCTTGCTTCGCACGTCGGCACCACGACGCCGTATCACTGGGATGAGCCGGTTTCGCCGGTCTGCGCATCGGACCACGAAGCTGCGCCCGAGCCCCCGCGGTTTCATGTTGTGGCCTACGACTTCGGGCTGAAGCGGAACATTCTGCGCCGCCTTGTCCACGCCGGCGCGAGGGTGACCGTAGTGCCCGCGCTCACCACCGCCGAGGACGTGCTTGCGCTGCGCCCGGACGGCGTGTTTCTCTCCAACGGGCCCGGCGATCCGGAGCCGCTCGAATTCCAGGCCGCGCAGGTGCGCAAGTTACTCGGCCGCACGCCGATCTTCGGCATCTGCCTGGGCCACCAGATCCTCGGGCTCGCGCTCGGCGCACGCACGTACAAGCTGAAATTCGGCCATCACGGCGCGAACCATCCGGTGATCAACCGCATCACGAACAAGGTGGAAATCACCAGCCACAACCACGGCTTCGCGGTGGACCCGGAAACGCTTGACCTGAACCGCGTCGAGATTACGCATCTGAACCTGAACGACCAGACGCTGGAAGGCTTCCGCCACCGCGACATGCCGGCGTTCTGCGTGCAGTACCACCCCGAGGCCGCGCCCGGGCCGCACGATTCCCACTACCTGTTCCACGATTTCATTCAACTCATGGAGACCAGCCGCCAGCACTGATGCCCCGCCGCGACGACCTTCACCGCATCCTCATTGTCGGCTCCGGGCCCATCGTAATCGGGCAAGCCTGCGAGTTCGACTATTCCGGCGCGCAGGCCTGCAAGGCGCTGCGGAGCGACGGCTACGAGGTGATCCTGATCAACTCGAATCCGGCGACGATCATGACCGATCCGGAGTTGGCTGATCGCACCTACGTCGAGCCGCTCACCGCCGCGTATGCCGAGGAGGTGATTCGGCGCGAACGTCCCCAGGCGCTGCTGTCCACCGTCGGCGGGCAGACGGGCCTGAACCTCGCGGTCGAGTTGGCTGAGACCGGCGTGCTCGATCGTTACGGCGTGGAACTGATTGGCGCGAAGATCGAGTCCATCAAGAAGGCCGAGGACCGGCTGCTGTTCAAGGATGCGATGCGGAAGATCGGGCTCGAGGTGACGCAATCGCAGCTTGTGAACAACGTCGAGGACGGGCTGGCGTTTGCTTCGAAGATCGGCTACCCGATCATCCTGCGGCCTAGCTTCACGCTCGGCGGCACGGGCGGCGGGATCGCGTACAACCGCGAAGAACTGGTCGAGATTCTCGAGCGCGGCCTGGATCTGTCACCCGTTCACGAAGTGCTGGTGGAAGAAAGCGTCATCGGCTGGAAGGAATTTGAGCTCGAGGTGATGCGCGATTTGGCCGGAAACGCCATCATCGTCTGCTCGATTGAGAACTTCGATCCGATGGGCGTGCACACGGGCGACTCGATCACCGTCGCCCCGGCGCAGACGCTTACGGACCGCGAATACCAGATGATGCGCGACGGGGCGCTGCGCTGCCTGAACGAGATCGGCGTCGACACCGGCGGGTCCAACGTGCAGTTCGCCATCAACCCGGCGGACGGACGCATGGTCATCGTCGAGATGAACCCTCGCGTGTCGCGCAGTTCGGCGCTGGCTTCCAAAGCCACCGGTTTCCCGATCGCCAAAATCGCCGCCAAGCTGGCCGTCGGCTACCGCCTGGACGAGTTGAAAAACGACATCACCCGCGTGACGCCGGCTTGTTTCGAGCCGGTGCTCGATTACGTGGTGGTGAAGATTCCCCGCTGGCAGTTCGAGAAGTTCCCCGGCGCCGAGCCTGTGCTGGGAACGCAGATGAAGTCGGTGGGCGAAGTGATGTCCATCGGCCGGACATTCAAGCAGGCGCTGGCCAAAGGCATACGGAGCCTGGAGACCGGCAAAGCGCCGGCTGCACGCAAGCTCGACCCGAATCTGATTTCGAATCGCCTGATCACGCCGAACCCCGAGCGGCTCGACTACATTCTGTTCGCGCTCGAGCGCGGCGAATCGATCGAAGAAATTCACTCGATCACTTACATCGATCCGTGGTTCCTGCGGCAGCTTCAAGAGATGGTGGATTTCGAAAAAGAACTGGCGGGGGAAACGCTCGAAGGCGTGTCGCGGGCCACGCTGCTGCGCGCCAAGCGCGAGGGCCTTTCCGACACGCGCCTGGCGCGGATGTGGAATGCCGATCCGCTCGCCGTACGCGCCCGCCGCAAGGAGCTCGGGATCCACGCGGTCTTCAATCGCGTGGATACCTGCGCCGCGGAGTTCGAAAGTTTCACCCCGTATCTGTATTCTTCGTACGAATCGGAAGACGAGGCGGCGCCTTCGGAGCGCAAAAAGGTTGTCATCCTGGGCAGCGGCCCGAACCGCATCGGCCAGGGCATTGAGTTCGACTACTGCTGCTGCCACGCTTCCTTCGCTCTGCAGGGCTTCGGCCATGAGTCGGTGATGGTGAACTGCAACCCGGAGACGGTTTCTACCGACTACGACACGAGCGACCGCTTGTACTTCGAGCCGCTGACACTCGAAGAAGTTCTGAACGTAGTGGACGAAGAAAAGCCGGACGGCGTGATCGTCCAGTTCGGCGGCCAGACGCCGCTGAACCTGTCGCTGCCGCTGAAGAGGGCGGGCGTGCCGATTATCGGCACGGATCCTTCGAACATCGACCTCGCCGAGGACCGCAAACTCTTCGGCCGCCTGCTCGATTCGCTCGGCATTCCGTCGCCGGCCAACGGCACCGCGACGAATCCGGAAGAGGCCTGCGACCTCGCGCGGCGCCTGGGCTTCCCCGTGCTGGTGCGGCCCAGCTACGTGCTGGGCGGGCGCGCCATGGTGATCGCCTACGACGAAGACACGGTTCGCCAGTACATGCGCGAAGCCGTGAACTATTCGCAGGACCGGCCGGTTCTGATTGACCGGTTCCTCGAAGACGCGATCGAGGTCGACGTGGACGCGCTCTCGGACGGCGAGGATGTGCTCATCGCCGGCATCATGGAACACATCGAGGAAGCGGGCGTGCACTCGGGCGACAGTTCCTGCGTGCTGCCGCCGCACTCGCTTCCGGCGCAGGTGATCGAGACGATCAAGAACTACACGCGGCGTCTGGCGCGCGCGCTGAACGTCATCGGCCTGATGAACACGCAGTACGCGGTGCAGAACGGCACCGTGTATGTGCTCGAAGTAAACCCTCGCGCTTCGCGTACCGTGCCGTATGTCAGTAAGGCCACCGGCGTGCCGCTGCCGAAGATTGCCGTCGGCCTGATGCTGGGCAAGAAACTGGCCGGTTTCAAGGAACTCACCGCATCGGCCGTTGACGGCGTCCTCACTACCCGCCAGTATTTCGTGAAATCGCCGGTGTTCCCGTTCAACAAGTTTCCCGGCGTCGACCCGGCGCTCGGGCCGGAGATGCGCTCGACGGGCGAGGTAATGGGAGTGGGCGAAAGCTTCGGGCAGGCGTTTGGGAAAGCGCAGATCGGCGCGGGCACGCCGCTTCCCCGCTCTGGCGCGGTGTTTCTGAGCGTGAACGACAGGGATAAACCGACTGCGATTGAAATCGGCCGGCGTCTGGCTTCGCTCGGTTTCCAGCTTTTCGCCTCGCGCGGCACGGCGGCGGCTCTGAAGTCGGCGGGCGTGGCCTGCAAGGTGGTTTTCAAGGTGAACGAAGGCCGGCCAAACGCAGTCGATTTACTCAAAGCCGGCAGCGTGCAGCTTATTATCTACACCACCACGGGCGGCCGCACCTTTCCCGACGAACAGGCGATCCGCCGGGCGGCTGTTGCCTGCCGCATTCCGTGCGTCACCACCATCAGCGGCGCGCGCGCCGCGGCTGAAGCGATCGCGAGCTTGGGTTCGCGGCCGGTGCGCGTCTGGAGCCTGCAGGAAATTCACTCGCCGGTCGGGGAATCGGCGGCAGGGTAGTTACCTTCTCACCAGCCGGATCTCGAACAGCTTCGGCCAGAGTTTGCCTGTGACGAAAAGACGGTTGTGCTGCGCGTCGTAGGCGATGCCATTCAGCACGTCCACCTGTTCTCCGCCGGTGTCGCCGAGAAGCCCCGACAGATCGATCCAACCGGTGACATGCCCGTCGGCGGGCGAAATGCGCGCAATACGGTCTGTTTGCCAAACGTTCGCGTATATCTCTCCCTTGACCCACTCGAGTTCGTTTAGCTGGGTAACCGGTTCCCCCTGATCGGTGACGGTGATGCTTCCGGTTTCAGTGAACGTCGCGGGGTCCATCTTCTTCAGCACAGCCGTGCCGTCGCTCAGGATGAACTCCTTGCCGTCGGTGGTGAGTCCCCAGCCCTCGCCGGCGTAGTGGAACGTCGACTGCATCTGCAAATCGGCGATCTGGTACACGAAGGCCGTGCCGGAGGTCCACGTCAATTCCACGATGCGCCCCTGCCACGGCGCGATTCCCTCGCCGAAGAACTCATCGGGCACGTCGTTGTGCTCGAGCACCTTGCCGGTTTCCAGATCCACCTTCCGCACCGACGAGCGGCCCTTCAGCCCGGTGCCTTCATAGAGAAACCCGTTCTGATAGAACAAGCCTTGCGTGAAGGCCTGCGGGTCGTGCGGATACACATGCACCACCTGGTAGCCGTAGACCGGCGTGTCTCCGCCGCGGGAAGAGCCGCAGGCTCCGAGCAGCAGAGCGGCGAGCGCGAAAAACAATGAGCCGGCGCGCTTCACCGGGCCTCCGTCTGCAGCCGCCGGCTCTCGGCTTCGACAGCCCGCATCACACGCAGCAAATTGCCGCCATAGATCTTCCGGATGTCTTCCGGACTGTAGCCGCGCTCGAGCAGCACGCGGGTGAGATTCGGCCACTTAGACACATCGTCGAGGTCCTTGGGCGCGCAGGTAATGCCGTCGAAGTCGCTGCCCAGGCCGACGGCGTCGATACCACCCACCTTCACGGCATGGTCGATATGGTCGGCGACATCTTCCACCGTCGGCCGGGGGAATGAACTCATGTACTCGGCGTAGAGCGTCTTCTTCTCTTCGTCGGACAGCTTCGGGTCTTCGAGCTTCGGCCAGAAAGCCACACCCTTATCCGCGGCGGCCTGGGTCAGAAATTCGCAGGCGAAGTTGATCTGAATCACGCCGCCCTTTTTGGCGAGCGCGGCGATCATCTGGTCCGTCATATTGCGCGGCACGTTGTCGAGCGCCCGGCAGGAGGAGTGCGACGCGATCGGCGGCGCGGTGCTGGCCGAGATCACGTCCCAGAACGTCGCGTCCGCGGTGTGCGAGATATCCACCATCATGCCGAGCCGGTTCATCTCCGCGACAACCTGTTTACCGAACGGCGTGAGCCCGCCATGGTGCTTCACGGTGGGGTCGTCCATGTCCCCGGAGGAATCCGCCCAGCCGTTCGTGTTGGTGTGCGTCAGCGTCATGTACCGCACGCCGAGCAGATAGTAATCGCGAAGCAGGCGCAGGCTGTCTTCAATCGCGTGTCCGCCTTCTATGCCCAGCAGGGCGGCGATCTTGCCGCTGCCGTGAATCCGCTCGATGTCGTCCGCCGTGAGGGCGAGGGCGAAGTCGTTCGGATAGCGGTCAATGATGTCGTGCCGCACGGTGTCGATCATCTCGAGCGCGCGGTGGGCGGACTGGTTCGTTTTGACGTAGTCTTTGGAAACGTAGACCGCGAAGAATTGAGCGCCCATGCCGCCCGCCTTCACGCGGGCGATGTCGGTCATCGTCTTGCCGCCCTGGCTCCCGATGTCGAAGCCGTCGACGGTCATGCTGGTGATGTCGTTGTGCGTGTCAATCAGTAGCGCTGAGCGCTGGACGCGTTCGACCTCCGCGTCGGTGACTTTTCGATGAGGCATCTGCGCGAGGGCGCACACGAGGCTTGCGCCAATCAGGAGCCGGAAAACCATGGATGCGAACTATCGTCCCACACCCGCCGAGCCGGTCCGCGGATGCGCGCGGCGATAGAACAGGAGATCCGTCGCCGGCGGCGTATGCCCGAGTTGGCGCAGCATCCCCATCGCCTGGCCGCGGTGCAGCGTGCCGTGGTTGACCACGTGAAGCGCTACTTCCCAGACCGGGTTTTCGAGCGGCTCGCCGTTCAAGCGCCGGTAGATTAGCATCGTGTTCCAGTCGGACTGCGATTCGGCCCAATGAATCAGGCCGTCATGGACCGGGCGCCACGCCGCTTCGAGCGCGTCAATCGTTTCCGGCGGGGCCGGGGCGGCGGGCTGCGCGTTTCCGTTTAGGCGCGCCAGCCAGATCGTGTCGGCTTGGTAGACGTGTCGCAGGGTGCCGAAGATGCCGCCGTGGGACGAGTGGCGGTCCGCGTAAAGTTCCTCGGCCGGCAGCGCCCGCGCGGCGTTCAACAGCGCCTCGCTGGCCCAACGGTGATATCGCATGTGCTCGAGAAAAATGGCTGCGTCCACGTTCATCCCTTCAGCGTAATCCCTTCGGCTAGAATCGTGGGTTGCCCGTAAGTTCCAAGCGCCGCAAGAAAGCGCGGCCCGAAACGAGCGCCCCGGCGGAGCCGCTTTGGCGCCGCGTCCGGATCCGGCGCATTTGGCTCATTCGCGCCGCCATTTTTCTCCTGCTGACCACCTTCTATCAGTACGCGGTGCGCCGCACGGTAGGCATCACGGGCGATGAGCCGCATTACCTGATGACCGTGCTGTCGCTTGTGAAGGATGGCGACTTCGACGAGACCAACAACTACGCCGAAGGCGGCCCCGCCAAGGTAGGCTTCCCGGCACTCCACCCACAGGCCCGGATGCCCGATGGGCGTATACTTCCCGAACACGGTCCTGGATTCCCACTGTTTCTCGTCATCCCCGGAGCCATCCTTGGCCTTGCAAACTTGAAGTACTTCCTCATGGCCGTGATGGTGGCCGCCGCGCTGTTGCTCTGCGCCGCGGCAGACCGTTTCCTCGGCAATCCGCGCGACGGCACGATCGCGGGTCTTGTGCTCATCCTGCTTCCGGTGTGGCAGGTGTTCGGGCCACGTATCTACCCCGAAGTAACCGCGGGAACCATGGCACTGCTTGTCTACGTACTCGTGACCAAACCGGAGGCTGGCCCCTGGAGCACAAGCATCGCGGGCGCCCTCATCGGTTTGCTTCCGGTGCTTTATCTGCGGTTCTCCTCCTTCGCCCTGTTTCTGCTCGCCATCGCGCTGCTGAATCCCCGGGTTCGCCGTTCCGCCGGGTTCGTATTCTGGCTCGGCGTGGTGCTGATCGCCGGCGCCTCGCTGACCTACTCGATCTACGGATCCGACTGGCACCGAGCGGCCCCCGGTTCAACCGGGCTGACTTTCGTCGGCTCCTGGGAACGCTTCTGGCGCCTCTGGTTCGACCGCGGCCATGGCGTCGCGGCAGCGAGCCCGATCCTGCTCCTCCTGTTCTGGGCCGTGCCGGAACTCTGTTTCCGCGCCATCCGCAATCCTCGTCTCCGCCCGATTTCCGTGCTCGGCGCGATGCTATTCGCTTATGCTTACGAATTCGCCCTCGCGCCAACGGACTCGGGCGAATCCCCTCCGGGACGGTTTCTCTGCGCCATCTCCGCCGCTGCACTGCTCGTGATTCTTTACTGGATTGCTCCAGCCGGGCGCATTCTCCTTGCGCGCGCCACGGCCGCCCTGGCTCTTGCGGGGGTTGGCGCCGCCGTCCTCATCCACGGAATCTGGAATCAGACCCCCGCCTGGCTCGCTCTACCGTGGTATCAGGATCACTTTCCCATCGGCTGGCCGATGCCTTCCTTCACTTGGCGCTGTCATGCGCATGCCGGACCATCCGCGCCGCTGGGCGCGCTCCTGCTCGCTGTCTGGGCGCTCACCGCATCCGCGGGCGGGCTGATTCACGTCCTCAAAACGCGTAGACCGACAACTCTTCAATCGACCACGGGTTGACCGGGTCGCTGGTGTTCACAGTAAGGCGTACATACCGCGCCAGAGTCGGATCTGCCGTGTATTCACTCAATCCGGGCTGAACCGACGTATCGTTCTCGTGCAGCCTCAACCACTGCTTGCCGTCCTCCGAGGCTTCCAGAGTGGTTGGTCCCGGCGATTCTAACGGATACTCGGAGGAATCCAATCGCAGACGCGTGAACTCGATGTCACGCCCGAAGTCGATCAACAGGGTCATCCCGGCCCTTCGCGGGGATCCGGTGCTCCAGCGCGTGACCGGATTTCCGTCAAGCGCTAGAGGAATGTCCCCTGTCCGACAGCAGAGATGAATCTGCGATGGCGCCAATTCAACAGCGTGCGGGCGAATGGCCAATGGCGCGGCAGCCAGCGCGACGACACATCCCCCGTACAGCGTGGACGCTCGCCACGCCACCCGTCCAGCAGCGAACTCACCAAGGGCAAACGCGCCGGCGGCGGTGAAGATCGGGAACAGGATCTTCGCGTAGTGTTCGGAATCGTAGCGTAGCGTGAGACCTGAGACGCCCGTAAACAATCCGTAGGTTGCAAACCACGCCGCCAGCACGGCGATCCCGGCGGCACACAACTCCGGCCGCTTCCGCCGGAGGAGCATCAGACCGCCGGGCGCCAGAAGGACCAGCGGAAGAACGCGCCACACAGGTATTGAGATGCTCAGCGATTCCCGCTCGAAGGCGAGCGGATCGAGGAAATAGCCGTACAGTTTGAACACCATCGCCAGCGGGCCGCTGAGGCCCTGGTCGACCTGCTGTTTGTAATAGGGGCCAAAGAGTTCGCCGGAATAATGGACATCCGCTGCGAGCACCGCGGCAACTACGAGGCCGCAGACAAGCGCCGCCGCGGCGGCGAAACGCCACGGAATGCGTCGTTGCTTCTTCCAATCGAAGGCTAACGCCACGGCGACCACGGCCGCGGCCAATGACACGTCTACAATGCGCGCGGCAAACATCACTCCCGCCGCCGCGCCGGCCAGCGCTCCCCACCGCGCGTCGAGCGGCCGGCAGAGGCAAACATACAGGATAAACGCCATCGCCACGGCGCTCGGCGTTGACGACCACGGCTCGATAAAATACCGCAGCGTCCCTACCGCCAGAGCCAACGCCGCCATCAGGCGCAGCGCCTGACTTACGACAACCCCGTCCATGATCCGCCAGGTGAGCCAGACAAACGCGGTGAACGCAAGAATGTCGAACGGCAGGAATGGATCGGAGGGATTCAGCCAAGCCAGCGTCCAGGCAAGCATTGGGTAGCCCAACGGATACTGAAACCGTCCCAGCGTCCCGCCAGCGATGCTTCGCAGCATGTTGAGATACTCGCCCTGGTCATGCCATCCATACCAACCCAGCGGATACACCGTCGCCGGGCGGTTCGGGTCCGTAATGTAGGCGAACAAAAACATCAGCGCCGCGGCAATGGCGAGCGCGATGCTCTGCACCCGGGGACTATTCGCGCGTGAGGGCTCCATCCACTGTCCTCCAGATGCCCAGCGGATTGCCGTCGCGCAACTCCAGGGGCAACGCGCTGGAAGGGAAGTTCTGGTAGGCCACCGGGCGCGCGAAACGCAAAATCGCCGCCGTGCCGACGCTGGTGAATTTCGCGTCGGTGGTCGCCGGATACGGCCCGCCGTGGTGCATGGAAGGGCAAACTTCCACGCCGGTCGGGTAGCCGTTGAAAATCAGCCGGCCGGTCTTAGCCACCAGAAGATCAATCAGGCCTTTGTGTTCGGCGAGGTCCTGTTCTGTTCCCCACACCGTCGCCGTCAACGTGCCTTCGAGCGAGCGCGCCACCTGCTCCAACTCTTCCCGCCCGGCGCAGTCCACCAGCACCGTGCACGGTCCGAAGACTTCGCGCCGCAGACGCTCGTGTCCGAGGAAGCCCTCCGCGCTAACCTCAAATAGCGCCGCCCGCGCCTCGCTCCTGGCAGCCGTCGCTTCCCCGCCCCGCGTCACCGCGACCTCACCGAGTTTCGCGTGCTCCGCGACGCCCTGCTCGTAAGAGCGCAGGATGCCTGGATGCAGCATCGTGCCCGCCGGCGATTCGCCGAACAGGGCGCGCAGTTGCTTTCGCATTTCCTCGCCTCGCAGGCAAACGACAACACCAGGGTTCGTGCAGAACTGCCCGGTACCGAGCGTCACCGACTGGCGTAGTCCCTGCGCGATCGCCGCCGACTTCTCCTGCATCGCGCCTGGCAGTACAAACACCGGATTCACGCTGCCCATTTCCGCATACACCGGAATCGGCTCGGGCCGCCGCATCGCGGCGTCGAACAGCGCGCGTCCCGCGGTGAGCGATCCGGTGAAGCCGACCGCGCGGGTCAGCGAATGCTCCACTACCTTGAGGCTCACCGCGGGCGAAGCGCCGTGAACCATCGAAAATACACCGCCGGGCAGGCCGCTCTCCGCCACCGCCCGCGCAATCGCCCGCGCGGCGATTTCGGAAGCTCCCGGATGCGCCGGATGCGCCTTCACCACCACTGGATTCCGCGCCGCCAGGGCTGACGCCGTATCGCCACCCGCCACGGAAAACGCCAGCGGAAAATTGCTCGCGCCGAACACCGCCACAGGACCGATCGGCACCAGCATCCGCCGGATGTCCGGCTTTGGAAGCGGCTTGCGCTCGGGCTGCGCGCGGTCGATGCGCGCATCCACCCACGAGCCTTCTCGCACGAGACCGGCAAACATCCGAAGCTGACCGGTCGTACGGCTCAACTCTCCCGTCAGGCGGTCCGTGCCGAGTCCCGTTTCCTGCGCCGCACGCTCCACCAGTTCGCTGCCGCTCTCGTTCAGCGCCGAAGCGATCCGCTCCAGAAACACCGCACAGTCAACGCCCGAAACCGTACGGTACACTTCGAACGCTTCCTGGGCCGAATTCAACGCGCGGTCAATCTCGTTCGGCGTGGCTTCGTAGAAGGCCGGTTCGAGCCTCTCGCCCCGCCGCGGATCGAAACCGTAGATCGTCGCCGCGCCTTCGCTGGATTCGTGTCCGCCAATGAGGTTCTTTCCCGTGATCGTCATCGCGTCCCCTTAGCCGGCGTAGTTTTCCAGCGTTCCCACGCCGTCGATGGTGATGCGAATCCGGTCGCCGGCGGCGAGGGTGAAATCATCCGGCGGCACAATGCCCGTGCCGGTGAGCAAAAAACATCCGTTGGGGAAAATGTTTTCGCGAAACAGGTAATGGACAAGCTCGGCCGGGGCGCGCTTCATCGCATCGAGCGTGGTCTCTCCCTGAAAACTCATCGCGCCACCCCGCAGAATTTCGAGCTTGATCCGTGTGTGCTTCGCCGGCGCGCCGTCGAGCAGGCAAATGCACGGCCCCAGCGCGCACGACCGCGCATAGACTTTGGCTTGCGGCAGATACAGCGGGTTCTCACCCTCGATGTCGCGAGCGCTCATGTCGTTGCCCGCCGTATAGCCTAGAATGCGGCCGGAGGGAGAAACCAGCAGGGTCAACTCCGGCTCCGGAATGCTCCACTTCGAATCCGAACGCACCTTCACCGCCGCGCCCGGGCCAACCACGCGATTCGGCGTCGCCTTGAAAAACAGCTCCGGTCGCTCGGCCGAGTAGACTCGGTCGTAGAAATCGCCGCCGCCCGCGGCCTTTGACTCCTCCATCCGCGCCGTTCGGCTGCGGAAGTACGTCACGCCCGCGGCCCACACTTCCTGGCTCTCGATCGGGGCCAGCAGATCCGCCTCAGCAGGGGCTTCCGCTCGCGGAGCGGAACTAAGCAGCGAAGCAACGTAGGCGGCCAGATCCTCGCGGCGCAACAACCCGCCGCCTTGCTCACTCAAGGCATGATAAACGCCTTCGTTCTCCGCAATCCAGCCTGCCCGTGTCCGGTAGAGTTTCACGTTCCTCCCTTTTGTCGCGCGTGGCCGCGCATGCGGCTCTAGGGTACCATCCCGAAATACCCCTAGGAGCTGAGAACGTAGTGTCGCGCCACCGCTCCAAAGTCCGCCCGCTGCGCGTTCACCCAGGCTGCGTCCCGTCCCAACTCGGCGGCCATTAATTCGGCCACCCGCGGCGCCATGTCGAGCGCGGCCCGGGCGTTCAAAAACAGCGCCCGCAGCCGCCGCGCCAGCACGTCCTCGACCGTTCGCGCCATCTCATTCCGCACGGCCCATACCACCTGTGCTTCGACATACGGCAGCGCGGCGTGCAGAGGCTGCGCCAAGTGCGGCTCCACCCGCATCAGGTCCTCCACCGCCGGGGCGTCGGAGCCGTACACGCTTAACGCGCCGAACTTCTCCGCCGACGGATGAAACCCATGCACGTTGAGATGTTGCGTCACGCAGTCCCGCTCCGGCAGTGAGGCCAGCAGCGCCGCCTGGTTCACGCAGTCTTCCGCCATCCGCCGGTACGTCGTCCACTTGCCGCCGCAGATCGTGAGCAGCCCGCTCGCATCGATCGAAATCGTGTGGTCGCGCGAGAGCGCCGCGGTGTTTTTCCCGTCGCCGATTTTCGCCAGCGGCCGAATCCCCGCGAACACGCTCAGCACGTCCTCCCGGCGCGGCTTTTTCGCCAGGTAAAGCGAGGCCGTCTTCAATACAAACTCGACCTCTTCTTCCATCGCCACCGGCTCGAGCGCGGCCTCGCTCACCGGCGTATCCGTCGTCCCCACCAGTGTGTGCCCGTTCCACGGAATGGCGAACATCACGCGTCCGTCTTCGGTGCGCGGCACCATGATCGCGTGGTCGCCAGGCAGGAATTCCTTCGCAAAAACGAGATGGATCCCCTGGCTCGGCGCAATCATCGGCCGCGCCTCGGGCAGAGCCATCCGCCGCACGCCGTCGCTGAACGCGCCGGTGGCGTTGATCACCACCTTCGCCCGCGCCTCGAACTCCTCGCCCGTCTCCTTGTCGCGCACCACCACGCCATCGACAAACCCATCGTCGCCCCGCGTCACCGCGATCGCCTGCGCGTAGTTCAGCAGCGCTGCGCCCTGCTCGCTCGCCGTCTCCGCCATGTGGATCAGAAGACGTGAATCGTCGAACTGCCCGTCGTAGTAGATTACGCCGCCGCGCAGGCCTTCGGTCTGTAGCGTCGGAAGGCGTTCGAGCGTCTCTTCGCGCGAAAGAATCCGGGACGTGCCGAAGCCGTACTTCCCCGCGAGCAGGTTGTACAGCTTCAATCCGAGCCCGTAAAACGGAGCCTCCCACCAGTCGTAGTTCGGCACCACGAATCCGAGGTCGCGCACAAGGTGCGGCGCGTTTTTGAGCAGCAGACCGCGCTCCTTCAGCGCTTCCATCACCAGCGGGATGTTGCCCTGCTCGAGATACCGCACGCCACCGTGCACCAGCTTCGTGCTCCGGCTCGACGTGCCTTTGCCGAAGTCGCTCTGCTCCACCAGCAGCACTTCATAGCCGCGCGACGCCGCGTCGATGGCAACGCCCACTCCGGTGGCGCCGCCGCCGACGACAACCATGTCCCATTTCCCGCCATGCGCTTCGATGCGGCGGACCATTTCCTGTCGCTTCATGTTCCCCTTACGCTCAGTGTCGCGCCGCGTCGGCCCGCTGCCGCGCCAGTTCCCCTCGCGCCACCGATTCCAGATGCACTTCGTCCGGGCCGTCCGCCAGCCGCAGCGTTCGCGAGTTCGCCCACGCCCGCGCTAAAAAGAAATCTTGCGAAACGCCCGCGCCGCCGTGCGCTTGTATGGCGCGATCAAGCACCGCCAGCGCAACGTTCGGCGCCACCACTTTGATCATCGCGATCTCGGCCCGCGCTTCCTTGTTGCCCACCGTGTCCATGCGGTAAGCCGCCTTCAGCACCAGCAGGCGCGCCTGCTCGATCTCGATCCGCGACTGCGCGATCCCGGCGCGAATCGTCCCTTGCTCGGCCAGCGTCCGCCCAAACGCCACGCGTGAATCCGCCCTGCGGCACATGGCTTCCAGCGCCCGCTCCGCCACGCCGATCAGGCGCATGCAGTGGTGAATCCGGCCCGGCCCGAGCCGCCCCTGCGCGATTTCAAACCCCCGCCCTTCTCCGAGCAGCAGGTTCGAGGCCGGAACCCGCACGTGGTCAAAGTCGACCTCAGCGTGGCCATGCGGAGCTTCGTCGTAGCCGAACACGGTCAGCATCCGGCGGATAGTCACGCCGGGCGCATCCATTGGCACCAAAATCATTGACTGCTGTTTATGTTTTGGCGCCGACGGGTCGGTTTTGCCCATGAAGATGGCCACCTTGCACCGCGGATCGCCCGCGCCGGAGGACCACCATTTCCGCCCGTTCAGAACGTACTCGTCGCCGTCGCGAACGATGCTGGCCTGAATGTTCGTCGCATCGCTTGAAGCCACATCCGGCTCGGTCATCGCGAAACACGAGCGGATCTCGCCATCAAGCAGCGGCTTCAGCCAACGCTCCTTGTGCTCCGGCGTGCCGTAGCGCTCCAACACCTCCATGTTGCCTGTGTCCGGAGCCGAGCAGTTGAACACCTCCGGCGCCATCGCGCTGCGCCCCATGATTTCGCACAGCGGCGCGTACTCGAGGTTGGTCAGTCCCGCGCCGTGCTCGCTTGCCGGCAGAAACAGGTTCCACAGGCCTGCCGCCCGCGCCACCGGCTTTAGCTCTTCCACGACCGGCGTCGGCTGCCAGCCGCGCTCCTTCGCTTCGCGTTCCCAGCGCTCTTCGTTCGGGTAAATATGCTCGTCCAGGAAGGCGAGCATCCTCTCGCGCAACTGCTGCACTTTCGGCGAATAGTCGAAGTCCATACCGTCCCGCGTCCCTTCAGCGCCCTTTGAAGCGCGGCGGGCGCTTTTCGAGGAAATGGGCGACGCCCTCCTGAAAATCCTCGCTCGCCAGACTCTGAATCATTTCCTCTTCCGCCGCCTCGAACGCCTCGCCGAGTGTTTGGAACATTGCGTCGTAAATTTGTCTTTTGATCACCCGCATCGAGCGCGGCGAAGACATCAGCGCCAACTCGCCCGCATAGGCGCAGACCATCGTCTGAAACTCCTCATCCGCCACCACCTGATTCACCAGTCCCATCCGCAGCGCCTCTTCCGCGCTCACCAGCCGCGCGCTAAGCAGTAGGTCCATCGCATTCGCGAGGCCAACGATCCGCGGCAGCAGCCATGCAACCCCGTATTCGGCGATCAAGCCGCGCCGCGCAAACGCCGTGCCGAACCGCGCCGAAGCGGCCGCAATCCGAATGTCGCAGTACAGAGCCAGGATCAGCCCCAAGCCCACCGCCGGTCCGTTCACAGCCGCGATGACGGGTTTCGCGAGCGACGGGAAGTACGAATACCGCTTCTGGAAATCCGCGCGCACGCCGCCGCTCCCTCCGCCCTCCTGGTTGCGCAGGAAACTCGTCCGCTCGTCCGCGTCGAAACCTTTCCCACTCGCCGCCCGCTCGCTCAGCGTACTCAACAGCGACATGTCGGCGCCGGCGCAGAACCCTCGTCCCGCCCCGGTCAGCACAATCACCCGCGCCGCATCATCGGCATCCGCCGCGAGCATCGCCGCGCGCACCTCGCGCTCCATCTGCTCGCACCAGGCATTGAGCTTATCCGGGCGGTTCAGCGTCACCCACGCCACGCCGTCCGACAACTCGTAATTCACCATTTCGCCCACCGCCATCGCCAACCCTCCGTGCAACCCGCGAGTATATCAACCGCGCTCCGCCATCTCCCGTCCCGCTTCGGCCAAGGCTCGCGCCCGCTCGCCAAACCCGCGGAACCTTTCGTCGCGCGTCTGTCCCACATGGTAGCGATAGTAGATCTGCTGGATGATCACCGCCAGTTTGAAGACGCCGAACACGTGGTAGTACCCGGCGTTGGACACATCGAACCCCGTGCCGGCCGCATACCGTTCGATCACCTCTTGCGCCGTGAACCATCCCGGCCCCCGCGACAGGCATCGCACCGCGCCCGTATCGGCCGGAGGCGCCCAGTAACAAAGCGCCATGCCCAGGTCCACCAGCGGATCGCCGACGGTCGCCATCTCCCAATCGAGCACCGCCGCCACGCGTCCGCAGTCGGCCGCATCGAGCATGAGGTTGTCGAGTTTGTAGTCGTTGTGCACGATCACCGGCCCTTGTGAATCCGGCCGTCGCCGCGCGAGCCACTCGGCCAACTCATCCATCGCCCGCAGTTCACCCGTCCGCGCCCGCGCCCACCTCTCGCTCCACCCGCGGATCTGCCGCTCCAGAAATCCGTCCGGCTTGCCGAGCGCCGCCAATGGCCCGCGCCGCGCGTCGATCCGGTGCAGACGCGCCAGGCAATCGACGAAGCCTTCGCTCACGCGCCGCGCATAGTCGGGCTGCGAAGCAACCGCCTCCGGGACCGAATCCCGCAGGATCACCCCGTGCCGGCGCTCCATCAGGAAGAACGGCGCGCCGAGCACGCCCGCATCCTCACAAAGGTGCTCCACCCGCGGCGCCTCGGGGAAAGCCTCGTGCACCGCCTTCAATACGCCGTACTCGCGCACCATGTCGTGCGCCTTCGGAGCCACCGGACCGAGCGGCGCGCGCCGCAAAACATATTCGGCCTGCGATGTTTGAATCAAATACGTGAGGTTCGAGTGGCCGCCGGGAAACTGCTCGACGCGCAACCGGTCTACGCCGCCTTCGAGCCTTGCATCGAGGTAGGCGCTTAGCGCGGCTTCGTCCAGTTCCTCGCCGGGCCGCACTGGCGCCGTCTCGCTCCGCGGCATCCCCACAGTCTACGCCCGCCGTCGCGCCAGCATCACCCCGTCGCCCAGCGTGAGAAGGCAGGCATCCACGCGACGGTCGTCGCGAATCGCCGCGTTGAGCGCGCGGATCGTCTGCGTCTCGGGATCGTTCACCGTCTCGTCTACCACTTCCCCGCGCCGCAGCATGTTGTCCAGCGCAATCAGCCCGCCGGGCCGCACCAGCTTCAGACACTGCTCGTAGTAGCCCGGATATGCGCCTTTATCCGCGTCGATGAACGCGAAATCGAAACTGTCCGCCGCGCCTTCGGCCAGCAACTGATCCAGGCTTTCCGACGCCGGGCCGATCCGCAATTCGATCTTGTTCTCGACGCCCGCCTCCCGCCAGCTTTCGCGGCCGATGTCGGTCCACTCGCGGCTCACGTCGCAGGCCACAAGTTTCCCGTCCTCCGGAAGCGCCAGCGCCACCGCGAGCGCGCTGTAGCCGGTGAATGTTCCGACTTCCAGCGCCCGCCGCACGCCGGCAAACCGCACCAGGATCGAGAAGAACGCCGCCTGGTCCCGGCCGATCTGCATGTTCGCATTCGGCATCCCGGCCGTCCGCTCCCGCAGCCTCCTCTGCACGGGCGTCTCCGGCGTCATCATTTCCAGGGCAAATTGTTCGATTGCGTCGGGGAGTCGGGTTTTCTTGATCATCTTCGTGCTTACCGTGGAAGTGTATCCCAAGCGCGCGGCATTTGGGCCTGCGGCGAGCCGGACGAGTCCTCGTAGGGGGAAAGCGGCGGAAGCTTCGAATCGTCGTTCACGTCGAGGAGCCATGCCCGCCGCCCGGAAAAGTATCGGATCAATTCCTCGTTCTTCGCGCTTCCCATATCGTGCGCCCAGACGATATTCTCCTTGTCGATGTCGGGTCCGTTCAAAACCCATTCATAGGGGAACACGTGCCTGGCCCCATAGCGCACGATCACCAACTGCTCGCCGGGCATCCGGCTCAAGAAGTCGACAATCTTCTCCCGATGCGGATTGCCGGACCTCGAGCAGCACCAGGACGTGTCCTGGTCGAACCAATTGCGGCGATGCCACAGCGCCGGCGCGGCAGCGCGCGCCGCGACCACCACAACAATCACAACCGGGACGAAGCGATACAACGCCAACAGAGTTGGCCGCCCTCGTGCGCCGATGGCGCGCATGTGCCGAGCCCCTTGTAGCAGCAAGATCAGGTACGCGGCCGTCGCCGGTGAAAAATACTGCGGGTATCGGGACTGCTCAATTGTCAACGCGGCTAAGGTTGCCAACATCACCGCCGCCGGAAGCCGCATCCGACGGTCTCGAAATGCAAGCGGCGCGAAAATCAGATAGATCGTAAGGGCCGGTCCGGCGAAGAACGTCCACAACATCGCCGCGTCTGTGGTGTTCGCATACACGCTCGATGCCGGATCCGTTACCTTTTTGTGTTCCGCCACTTCCCAAAGAAAATAATCTTGCATCGAGCGAATCGCGTGCGAATGAGGGACGACGGGAAACCAGGCCAGCGTCAATGGCCAGCCGTATTCTTGTTGATTCACCTCGTACGGAAGCCGGAAGGCGCTGCCGGTAACTTTCGCGTCGTACCACGCCAGCAATCCCACGCTCAGCACAACCAGGCACACAACGGGCGCGGCGGCGCGGAGCACAGCCACGCGGCGCACGCGACCTTTGAGCCGGACCAACCACGCCAACACGGCAACGGCAACCGGCGCGCACACCGCCGCGCCTTCGAACGGCCGCGAAAACAAGAGCAGAGCGATGCCCACGCCCATCAGTAATACAGGACCGTTTCTTGCACGCTTCCTAAGCCTGGGCAACGCGCCAATTACAAGCGCCCCGCCCAGCGCGCTCACAGCTCCCCCCAGTAGCTGTTCATCCAGTAATTGAAAAGGCCGAAGCGAAGGATCGTAATCAGGCCGCCCAACGCGGCCCAGAACGGCGGCAACCAGCCTCGCAGCGCCCAGCAGATCGCCATGCACATAAGCGCCACGCTCAGCACGACACCGGCCCAGAACGACCCGGTCACTGCCTTGCCAATCGCAAGAAAGAACCCCTGCGCCGGCATGTACATCGACGCATAGGTCGGCCGCTGGATCACCTGCATGGTCTGCAGGTGTTCCCACATCGGCGGGGTAGGATTGCTGACGCGGCCAAGCAACAGCGTCCCGCCCCCAGGCGATGGCTGAACTCATCCACTATCAGCGGCTGCGGCACTCCCTGAATCGGAAGGATGGCCAATCGCAATAGAACTGTCAGCGCCCCAAGGGCGAGATAGAAGGGGGCGCCGCGTTGTGCGAAATCATGGCACCATCGCTCCGCGTGCCGGAACCCGTGGTCCCACAGCCATGGACGGAATACCGCGATGCAGGCCGCGGCGGCGAGAAGCGCGGCCTCCAACTGGTTCAGATCCGTCCGAAGCGCCAGGATCAGAATGACGATGAGACTCCCGATGGCGTCCATATCTGTTCCAAGTTGGCTGGCGCGGCTCGCCTTACTGCCGGATTTTCCGTCCTCCTAGCTTACCGGCGGCGCCGGGAACTCGCCACGTGCCTTCTCGATTGCCATACCAACCTCGAGCAGCCGCGCCTCTTCCCAGGGCCGGCCCACGAGCTGCACTCCCACCGGCATTCCCTCCGCATCGCGGCTCATCGGCACCGTCAGCCCCGGCATGCCGAGCAGGTTGAACGGCGTCGACGGCATCATTGCCTCAAACTGGCTGATCTCTTTTTCCGGCGTGACGTAGCGCCGCTCGCGGTGCCGGAACGCCACCGTTCCGCAAACGGGCAGCAGCAGTACGGGCGTATTCCGCATCTGCCGCAACAGGTCCGCGCGCATCTTGTCGCGCAGCGCCAGTTTTTCCACGACCTCCGACGCCGTCGGCTGCCTCTCTTCGAGAGCACGCTTCAGGAACTCGGTACCCGTCCAATGCGCCTCCGCCTCGCGGCCTTCAATCACCTTCCGCGTGAACGGCGCAGGCAATATCCCAAAGAAAAACCACCACAGGTTCGGCGCCCGCTCCATCCTTCCCGGGCGGAACTCGTCCACCGCAATACCCGCGTCCGCCAATAACTGCGCCGCCTTCGTTACCGCCTCGCGCACCGCGGACTGCACCGGCACCTGATAAAACTGCTCCATCACGCCGATGCGCGTCTCGTCCGTCCCTTTCCAGTCCACCGGCACCGGCGCCGAAAACGGATCCTCGGTATCGTCTCCCGCCAGCACCTCGAAGAGAATCTTCACGTCCTCGACCGTCCGTGCCATCGGCCCGCCGACCCCGAGCAACCCACCCGGATGGTTGATCGCCGGCACGTGGCCCGCCGCCGGGCAACGCCCTGGAGTTGGCTTCAATCCCGCGATGCCACAGAAGTGCGCCGGCACGCGAATCGACCCACCGCCATCGCTGCCGATGCCACCCGCCGAACACCGCGCCGCGATCAGCGCCGCTTCTCCGCCGCTCGATCCACCCGGCGTGCGCTCGAGGTCCCACGGATTGTTCGTCCGGCCAACGATATAGTTGTCCGTTTCGTAATTGCCGAGAAACTCCGGGCAGTTCGTCTTGCCCAGCACGATCGCACCCGCCGCGCGCAGACGCGCCACCGCGGTCGCGTCGTCCGAGGCCGGCGTCAGTCCCCAAAACCGGCTGCCGCAGCGCGTCGGCACACCCGCCACGTCGAAGCTGTCCTTCACCGTCACCGGGATCCCGTGCAGCGCTCCGCCCCCTTCCCCGCGCATCGACCCTTCCTCCGCGATCCGCGCCGCCGCTCGCGACTCCGCTTCAAACGGCGCCACAAACCCGTTGATCTTCGGGTTTACCCGGCCTATCTGACGCCAGTAGGCTTCCACGACCTCCACCGGCGACAACTCCCGCTTCCGCAACCGCTCCCGCAACTGGGCTAACGTCAATCCCACAGGCATAAGCCTCATTGTAGAAGGCGCGGCTAAAATAGAGTCGTGCCCGCATTGTCCTTTGAGCAGGCGCGGGATTGCGTTCTCGCTCAACTCAGCCGCCACGCTCTTGCCCCGGCCGTCGAACAGGTCTCATTGGTTGACACTTTCGGCCGCGTCCTCGCCGAACCTATCGCGGCGGACCGCGACTATCCCGCACTACCCCGCGCCATGCGCGACGGATTCGCCGTGCGCTCGGCCGACGTCCCCGGCACTCTCCGTATCGTGGGCGAAGTCCGCGCGGGCCAGCGCCTCGATCGCGAACTAACCGCCGGCGAAACCGTCGAGATCATGACCGGAGCCCCTGCCCCGCCCGGCGCCGACGCCGTCATCATGGTGGAGCACGCAACGCGCGATGGAGACCGCGTCACGCTTCCCGCGGCCAACTCCGGAGCCAACATCAACCCCGCAGGCATCGAAGCCCGCCAGGGCGACACCATCCTTCCCGCCGGGCGCCGTCTCGGCTACGCCGAAATCGCGGCCCTCGCAACGACAGGCCACGCCCTCGTCCCGGTCTACCGCCGCCCGGAGGTCGCCATCCTGGCCACCGGCGACGAACTCGTCGGCGTCGAAGAGGTACCCCGCGACGAACAGATCCGTAACTCGAACGCCTACTCGCTCGCTGCGCAAGTTACTCGCGCCGGAGCTCGGCCGCTAATTCTTCCCGTGGCCCGCGATAACTGGGAGTCCACTTACTCACTCGTCGCCCGCGGTTTCGCCTCCGATCTGCTTCTTTTGAGCGGCGGCGTTTCAGCCGGAAAGTACGATATCGTCGAACACGTGCTCTCCGGCTTCGGCGCCGAATTTTTCTTCGACCGCGTCGCCATCCAGCCTGGCCAACCGCTCGTCTTCGGCCGCGCGCAAAACCGCTTCTTTTTCGGCCTGCCGGGCAACCCCGCTTCCACGATGGTGACTTTCGAGCTCTTTGCCCGCGCCGCCGTCGAGGCCCTCTCCGGCGCGCCCTTCACCGCCCTCCCGATTCTGCACGCCCGCCTGCGCAAACCCTTCCGCCACAAACCCGGCCTCACGCGTTTCCTTCCCGCGTGTTTGTCCGATTGCGGCGGCTGGATCGAACATATTCCCTGGCACGGATCCGGCGATGTCGCCGCTCTCGCCCGCGCCAATGCATTTCTCGTCGCCTCCGCCACCCGCGAAAGCTGGGACGAAGGCGAATGGATCCCCGTACTACAAAGATGAAATCCTCCCCTGAACCAACTCTGTCCCACTTCGACTCCGCCGGTTCGCCGCGCATGGTCGATGTCACCGAAAAACGCGACACACACCGCACCGCGCGCGCCCACGCCTTCGTCAAAATGCGTGCGGACGTCGTCGCCAAGCTGCCCGAAAACCCGAAAGGCAACCCGCTCGACATCGCCCGCGTCGCCGGGATCTGCGCGGCCAAGAAGACTTCGGACATCATCCCGCTCTGCCATTCGCTGCTGCTGACGCATGCCAACGTCGACCTCACGGTCGAGGCCGCGGGCGTCCGCATCGTCTCCACCGTGGCCACCACCGCGCCGACCGGCGTCGAGATGGAAGCCCTCACCGCCGCCGCGGCCGCCGCGCTCACGGTCTATGACATGACGAAGGCGCTCGACAAAGGCATCGAGATCCAGGACCTCTACTTACTCGAGAAAACCGGCGGCAAGAGCGGCGACTAC
>DAIDIH010000178.1 GCA_027459465.1 Bryobacterales bacterium
CCCGAACCATCCGCCGATGCACGCCCAGTTTCTTGGCCACTCCCGCGATCGTTCCCACGCCGAACTCATACTCCCGGCGAATCTGCTCAAACAGCTCCACTTTGCCTCTCCAGTCCAACAAGTTCCCTCCGCTCGGGCTAAGCCCGAATCAGAGTACCCGTTCGTCAATGGGGTGGGCCAAAATAAAATGCCGAACTGGGCCAGTTCAGAATACCGAAATCATACAGCCCTCGGAAGGGATGTGGCAGTAAACTCCCGCTAGTATTCGAGAGTTGCCTGAGAGGATGACGGGCGCTGCCGAGGCGGCGGTGGCGGTACTTCAGATAGGCGCAGACCCGATCGCGGCGTTGCTGGTGACCGCTATCGTCGGTGTTGGCGAGCGTGAACTTCTTGAGGACACCGAACTGTGCTTCGAACAGGTTGAGCCAGGAAGCCTGCGTCGGGGTCCAGACGGGATGGATGTGTAGTTTTTTCAGGAGGCTCAAGAAGCGTGGGTGGTCATGGACGAGGCGGAGATTGTCGAGCACCACAAACAACTGGCGCCGCGGGTAGCACTGGCGGAGACGGCGGAAAGCGTCGCTGACCTCTTGCACGCCCCTGCGCGAACTGAAGATGCCGTTGAGGTAATCGCCATGGACATCGTAGAAGGCCAGGAAGTACTCGATTCCGTGCGGCCGATGATAGGTGGCGCGCATCCGGGCGGGCTTGGCCGCTTGCGCCCAGACGGTGCCGCCCATCGGTCGCACCTCCAACGGTCCCCACTCGTCGAAGCACAAAACGACGGCGCGCGGTGGAGCTAGTTGGTAAAGCTTCCGGATCAGTTTTTTTTAGTGTCGAAGTTCGGATCCGACGACGTCTTCCAAGTCCGAATGCGCTGCGGTGTGAGACCTTCACGCCGCAGCAGGCGCCGGATCCATTCATCGGTGACCGGTGGTAATAGATGGTGACTGCGGCAGTACTCGCCCAGTTTGGGCACCGACCAGGTTGAAAACGGCAAACCACGCTCTTGCGGGTTCGACAACGCCACCTCGACTAGTTCCCGCAGTTGCCCGGCCCGCAAAATCGGCGGGCGGCCCTTGGGATTGGCAACCTGCTCGAAGGTCGTGAATCCGCTTTCGTTGAAGCGATGAATCCAGTCGTAGGCAACGGTGAAATGACAACCGACCCGATCGGCAGTTTCCGACAGGGAATAGCCGCTAACAACCTGGTCGATGATGCGATACCGCTGATGCACGCGCGCCGAAAGGGAGAGATCGCGAATCTTCGCTTTCAAAGTCTGTCGCTCACCCGGCGTCAGCGCCCGTAACGCGAGATGTTTTGGCATGCTGGCCTCTCTCTGACCAGCATATCAAAACACTAGGCGTATTAAGTTGGAACAGCACTAGCTGCGGCCCGCAAGCGCGCTCCGCAAACTGAACCCCGCCGGTGCCACGGTAATGACGAGATTCAAGAACGCCCGGAAATCGAGCATGTTTCCAATCAAGACTCCGAACCAGATTACGAACCCGATCCATACCAGGCATCCCGCAAAGCTGATCCAGGCCAGCGTCCGGTCATGCGTCCGCCCCGCGCGCACAATGTTGAACGCCGCCAGCAGAAAGACCGCAAACGACGTCGAAAGCGCCCAAAGCAGCGTGGCCGGCTGCGCTTGGTAGGTCTTATACGCCCCAAATCCGTGGCCCACTCCACTCAGCACCAGAAGCCATCCGAAAAGGCCGTCAATTTTCCGCATGGGGAAGGAGCCGACTCATCTGCCGATGGGGCAAATTCTAGCACGGCCCGCTTCCCCCAGGCCAAACTTACCGGATGAGCGCGCTTGGAATCGCAGTCAGATATATTCGCGCCCAACCGGCTTCTTCGGTTCCCATGATCACATTGATGGCGAGCCCATTGCCGCGGAAACCGTCACGCTCCAGTCCCATCTCCGTCACCGGCAAATGCGCTTGGGTATCCGGATCAACAGCCATGCCATCGATCTGCGTGCCGTCCATCCCCGTCTGGACCACGGTCACGATCGGCGACTTGCTCGATCCGCCGCGAAGGTAGATTCCGTCCTCAGGGTTTGCGTACGCTCCATCCACCACGTTCCCCTTCCGTGCCTTAAAGGCGGCGACGAAGTTCGAGTCAGATGGCCTTCCATCCGCCGCTCCCGATAACGCCACAAAAGACGCGGAACGCCACCGCGCCGCGCCGGTTCGCCGTCCTCATCCGATTGACCCGTATTCGGAGTCAGGCCGCTGAAGTTCCAATACATGAAGTCGTCGAAATCGTTGGGCGTTTTGGCGAGGGCGGTCAGTTTCTTGGTGACCGTGTCGTAAACGAAAATGCCCTGGTGCAGAGGCACGGTGGTCTGATACCCGTCCCGCGCGGGGACGACGGAGATTTATACCAACCCGAAGGGCCACTGATCACAGGAGCGAGCAATCTTGGCGCGGTTCCGGGGTTCGAAATTTTCGCGGTGCCCGGAACCAATGGAATCAAGTTCGACGTCTTCCCAGGCGCGCCTGCGGTAACCGTGCACGCGGCGGGATCCGCCGTTTCCCGGACTCCCATGATCGTGTTTAAGGGCAACTACACGAGAACGGGATCGGCAAGACCGGGGTCTACTACCGCGTGTTGAAGAATGAGCCGGTCGTACTGCCCGACGGCGCGCTCGCCAAACCGGCCGATGGTGTCAATCCGGTGATCCCGATTGCGGACACCGGCACGTTGATTCCGGGATCGATCAAGACTTTCGGTTCGACCGCGCCTCCGAGTGCGGCTGACAACAATGCGGTGTTCACAGGGCTCGACAACGAGGACGCACCGACGATGGGAGGGATCTACCTGGCGCCGTTGGTGAGGGCCTATCCGCCGCTGACGACGCTGGTAAAGATCGGCGATCCGGTACCTGACGAGTCCAACGGGGCGGCGTTCAGCCGGCTGGGGGAGGGGTTGTCGTTCGATGGGCGATTCGCCCTTTGTGCCAACATGACTGAGACACCTTCCCCGCCGTCAATTACTGTAGAGGGCGGAGAAAGAATCCCGTTCAGTGCCCAAGTCGAATCTCAACCAGTTGCCTGTAGAACAGACGGAGTTGGCGGCTCCGCAGCGCA
>DAIDIH010000179.1 GCA_027459465.1 Bryobacterales bacterium
ATCGGCCACGCAGGCAACATCCAGCTCGCGCTTTTGGATTGTCTTCAGGATGCCGGCAGCGCGCTGATGAAGAAGGAGCCCGGGGGATTCGTCTTTGAGGTTTGCGACGAGTCGCGCTGGGTTAGCCGGCAGGACCGGCTCGTGCTTGAATACGAGCCCGCTTGCAACCGGCATTCCTTCGGCGCCCATTGAGATTGCGGTGTTGGTTTAGAAGAAAGGCGGGTGGTTATGGAGCGGGGTAAATCAACTTTCGTCTTCACGGGATTCCGCCAGGATCTTGGATTCCGGGTGTTCGAATTCGATTGTGAGGGCAAGGCTCAGACACGGACCCATCATGCGGTCCGGGCGGATCTGACGCTGGTACGCAAATACGGACTTCACATCCAGGAGTTACCGCTGCTGTGCCGCCGGCTTCTGGACGCGTCCGAGGCGCCCGGGACGTCGCTCACTTTGCCGGAAGCGGATATGATGGCGTGCGCCGAAAAAGAGACGGTACGCGTTCGAGCGAGAGCCCGGAAGCCATGGCAACGGCAATCGGGCGAGCGAGATGTTGACGAGAGTGAACGCGATACGAAGTAGGGCGGTGCATCGCGGGGCCGCTACTCGTGGCGGCGATTTATGCGGTACATGAGCCGGTTGCGCGTGTCCCGGTATAGCAGTTCCGCAGCCTTGACCTGCTCTTTTGCCTTTTTGACATCCAAACAATCGGCAGCGGCGGCAATGAGGCCCCGCAAGCGACTGACCTGCGACGCCCAAACGCTGAACGCCGCCCGGTAGTCTCTTCGCAGGCGCTGCGAGTTGTTTGTCTGTTCACCGGCACTTGGATCCACACTTAGATGGACGCTCCCGGCACGGGGAAAGTTCGCCATGTTCGCGGCCTGAATCTGGTGGAGGCCCGGAAGAGGGCCCCGAGTGGAGCGATGCCGCCGAGATTGTGGGCTAATTCGCGGCAGGGGGGACAACCGGGCCGGTCATTTCCGAACCGGTCATTTCCGAACCGGGCGTTTCCGGGCCGGCCGTTTCCGGGGCGCTTATTTCCGGTCCCGACTGCCCGTGGGTCTCAGATTCGTGGCGGCGCTGGAGGCGCTTCTCCATCTTTGCTTGCTGGCGATCTTTTCGCTGCTGTTCTTTTTGGCGTTTCTTGAATGTTTGTTGGCCACGTCCAGCCATGGGGGTCCTTTCCTTTGCCTATTCGATTCGGGCCGGTGGGAATCCGGTCAGAATGCATCAGGGCATGCTGCGATCGCCTATGCCATTATCAGCGTGGCACACTCGGTCAGTATAATCGGGTCCTCGCCGCCGCGCGATCGGCCAGTACGGCGTCTGGGGACTGAGAGCCAAGCTCTTCCTGTTACGGGAGGCCCGGTGCTACCGGCACTTGTGGAAGAGAAGGCCGCTCGGGCGACGGCGCGAGCGGCGCAATCTGTTTCGCCCGCCCGCGACGTCATCACGAATTCCTTACCATCGATTGCGCGATCGACCGTTTCCGCCGCCGGAATTGCGTTCGGTTTTCGGCCGGGCTTCGTTGACGTTCAACGCGCGGCCATCGACCTCTCTTCCGTTCAGCTCCGCAATGGCGCGGTCCGCTTCGGCGCCGTGGGTCATTTCAACAAATCCAAAGCCCCTTGCGCGGCCGGTATCGCGGTCGGTGACAAGACTGACGCGTTCGACGACGCCATATGCTTCGAACATGGATCGGAGTGAGTCTTCGGTGGCTCCGAAGCTGAGGTTTCCTACAAAAACATTCTTCATTTGATCTTCCTTTTGAGTGGCAGAGTGATAAGGGGCAGGATCGGACGAGGGGCGATTAAACCGAACGGGACGAACGAGCCAAGGTCGAGGGCTGCTACTACAACTCAATGGTTACATAGATCCGCCAAACAAGCAAGAGTGTATCGCTCCGGAGAGCGGTATTGCAATTACGCGGGCAGGCGCCGGTGGGGTTGGGACAGAGGGTTCCGGCGTTGGTTGGTTAACGGTGGTTCAGTCTAAGTCGAAGGGGCGGGGCGGGGGTGCTCCGGTAGGGTCTTGTTTGGCTTGTTTGAGGAGTTCGTCGAATTTGCGGGCGAGGACTTCTTTGGACTTTTTGTGCTGCTCGAAGGATTTGTCGAAGACTTCGGAGCGGCGGGCTTCTTCGCCTTTGAGTTTGTGGACGGCTTCGCGGAGGTCTTCGATGACGGCGGGTTTCTTGTGCTCTTCGTGAGCGATGACGGCGCGAAGCTCGGGGTCGATTTTGAGCACGGCCTCGCAGCAGGGGCAACGGACTTCGATCAGCTCGCGTTGAGGTTTGGGCATGGGGAGTTCCTTCGATTTATTGTATACGGGGGATCGAGGGGCGGAGTGACTGTGTACCTCGCGTGGGAGGCGAGGCCTGCCAGAGAAGCTACTTCGGGTGTGGGATGACGTCTCCGATGATGTATGCGCCACCGACGGTGTTGAAATAGAATCGCCGCCCCTGGTTCCCCCGCGCCTGCCATGGGCCGTCTGCGTCGCTGCACTATTTGGCGCGGAGGGAGGGGTGGTGGAGGTTCTCGCATAGGAACGCAGCCTGTTTGTAGAAGGCCTTCCGGACGGATACGGAGCTCGTTCGAGCGAGCCGAGAGCCTTCCTGGTGTACGTAAGCTTCCTGGCAGATGGCGCGTCTGGCTCGTAGCCGCAAGCAGGCGCGTGCGTTGTGAGGCTGGATCGTCCCTCATCGGAACGATTTTGATTTCCGCCGTGCTGCCCGGAGTTCCTCGTAGACCCGCCCGGCGTTGATGTCCTCGCCGGCCTTCCGGAGCCGGGCGTCGATCCGGCGCCGCCCGGCGGGTGTGTATTCGTCCGCCGCTCCTGTAGTTTTGGGAATGATCGTAATGATACCGCCCGCGGCCTTGACGAAGCTTTCCCCTTCCCGATAACGGACGCGCTGCGCCGGTCCATTGGTCTCGTGGGCGGTCTGAAACGGGGGAAAACGCCACTTCCCTGCCCCACTGTGGACATTCCCACGAGATCCTGTTGGTAGGACGTCGCTGCCGGCAGGAAAGGGCGATCGAGGCCTGGGCGGCGGTCTTCGCCGCCGTAGGGTCGAGGCTTGGGGGTTCCGGCTGAGGGTGAACCGTGTGTCTTGTGGGGGCGAGGCGGTGGCGATACACTGGTGGCCGAAGGATTGGCCGGGAGGAGAGTTAAAGGACAAATATGTCAGAAGAGACTGTGGATCGCAGAGGATTTCTCAAAACCGCGGGAGCGGCGGGATTGGCGCTGGGGGCGGCGGGGCAGGCTTTTGCGCGGGGGGCGAAAGCTTCGACCGGGCGCGTGATCGGCGCGAACGACCGGATTCAGGTGGGCGTGGTGGGGGTCGGCGGGCGCGGCACTTATGTGTCGGGCGTGTTCGCCCGTTATGGCGAGAAGACGAACGCCTGCCAGATCGTGGGCGTGTGCGATGTGTATGAGAAGCGCAAGAAGGCGGCGGCGGACCGGCACAAGTGCCCTGGGTATCTGGACTATCGCGAGCTGATTGCGCGGAACGACGTGGACGCGGTGATTGTGGCGACGCCGGACCACTGGCACGCCAAGATCGCGCTGGCGGCGATGGACGCGGGCAAGGACGTGTACCTGGAGAAGCCGATGTGCCACACGAACGAGGAGATCAAGCAGCTCGTGCAGACGGTGAAGGAGACCGGGCGGGTGGTGCAGATCGGGTCGCAGACGACCTCGGGCGACCAGTGGTGGAAGGCGCGGAAGGCGATACAGGACGGGATGATCGGGCAGATGATCATGAGCCAGGGATCGTATCACCGGAACTCGATTGAAGGCGAGTGGAACTGGCCGATCGATCCGGGCGCGGGACCGGACGGCAAGGGCGACGATTATATCGACTGGAAGACATGGCTGGGGCCGGCTCCGAAGCACGAGTGGGACGCGGACCGGTTCTTCCGGTTCCGGAAGTATTGGGATTATTCGGGCGGCATTGCGACGGACCTTTTCTATCACGTGGTGGCGCCGATGCAGATCTGCTGGGGGCAGGCGCAGTTCCCGACGCGGGTGGGCGGATTCGGCGGGATCTGGGTGTTCAAGGATTCGCGCGAGGTGCCGGACACGTTCCAGCTTGTGGCGGATTACGCGGCGGGACATTCGCTGATTCTGAGTTCGTCGATGGCGAACTCGCACCATATTCCGGGGCTGATCCGCGGGCATGCGGGGACGATCATCATGGTGGACCACGGGATGTTCGAGGCGCCGACGGACCACATTACGGTGATTCCGGAGAAGTTCCGCGACCCGAAGACGCACGAGACGGGCGGGCTGACGCCGGAGTACACGCAGAAGTTCGGGCTGGATCCGATCACGATTCCGATTGAAGAGCAGAACGTGATGGTGAAGCACGTGTCGAACTTCCTGGACTGCATGCGGAGCCGGGAGAAGCCGCATCTCGATGTCGAGACGGGCGCGCGGGCGCAGGCGGTGATCAACCTGGCGGTGGAGAGCTACCGCGAAGGGAAGGTGCTGTACTGGGACGAGAAGAACTGGAAGGCTTCGCAGAAGCCGGTGAAGAGCGCGTAGCGACGGTGTAGGCGCTGTGTCGCCGCATTGTGCCTCCCGCCTGTATTGCGCAGACGGGCGGGAGGTATGATGAAGGCAGGCGCCGGCGGTAAGTCAATGCGGGCGCGGGTCTTTTAATCCAAACGCGACGCCCGCTGGGGCGTGAGGAACGGCAGCATGGAAAAGCTGGCGCAAAACATACAAGAAGCATTTCTAAACAACGCCCGCAAGGATAAGATTTTCCTAACGATTTATCTGATGAGCGGAGTGAAGCTTTCCGGGCGCATCAAGAGTTTCGATAAATATTCGGTGGTGCT
>DAIDIH010000180.1 GCA_027459465.1 Bryobacterales bacterium
CAGCGTGCAGTTCGGCTTCACCGAGCCGTATCTGTTCGACCGTCCGATCCAGACCGGCTTCACCATCTACATGCAGCGCTACAACTTCAATCAGGCGCAGCAGGCGTCGATCTTCGCCGGCTACAACCTCGCCCCGCTGTATAGCGGCATCGGTCAGCAGAACCTGCTGAACTACGTGTCGAACGGCTACGGCGCCACCGTGTTCGCCTCTTACCAGTTGCACCGGAGCTTCGCCCGCATCGGCCTCACCTATGGCTACGACATCTCCAATATCCGCACGTTGACCACCGCCGCCTCGGATTACTTCAACTACCTGGACTTCCAGGCCGGTGTCGGCGGCCCGAACTCGTTGAGCGGCATCCGCACCAGCAAGTTCACGCCGTCCTACACCTACAACACGGTGAACAACCCGATGACGCCCACGGCCGGCAAGTCCATCTATGCCTCGGTCGGCGTGGCCGGCCTCGGCGGCAACGTGGACACCATCGAGCCCAACATCGATTTGAAATACTTCCATCGCGGACTCGGCAAGAACCACACCATCGCGATGCACCTCTTCGGCCGCACCCTCGCCGGCTACAACGGCAAAGTCGCCCCGCCGTTCGACCGCTACTACGCGGGCGGCGAGCAGGACCTCCGCGGCTTCGACTTCTTCAGCGTCAGCCCGGTCGCCTTCATCCCGACCTCGACGCCCATCAACATCCTCAACGACAACGGATCCGCCCGCACGCAGAAATTCGTCGGCTCCGATGGCACCGTCACCTTTAGCCCGATGACGATGAACATCCCCACCTACCAGTTCATCTTCCCCGGCGGCGACACCAACATCTACGCCAACTTCGAGTACCGCATCCCGATCCTCGGGCCGGTCACGGCGGCGCCGTTCCTCGACATCGGCATCAACAAACTGGCCTACACGAATCAGCTTGCGCTCGACCCCTCGCGCGTCCAGCAGCTCAATGCCGAGTTCCCGCAGGCTAACTTCAGCGGCAAAGCCTACATCGCGCCGGGCACCCAGGCCATGCGCGCCTCCACCGGCCTGGAATTCCAGGTCGTGCTTCCGGTCGTCAACGCGCCGTTCCGCGTGTATTTTGCCTGGAACCCCCTGCGCGTCATGCAGAACATCATGCCGCCCCTGCCGCTGGACCGCTCGCTGTTCCCGAACCAGACCACGTATAATTCCGCGGTGCAGCAGTACGGATCGGCCTTCCCCTACGACGAGCGCTCGACCACGTTGCGGTTCACCGTCGGAAGGACATTCTAACCCCCTGCGCGTCAGGACTGAAACATCCGTTACAATTGAGGAAACCCCAACCAGTGCATATCCAAGGAGTCAGCCGTGAGAAGTAAATTCACCGTGCTGCCGATTCTGGCAGCGGCCCTGTGCCCATTCGCCGTCGCGCAGACCAAGATCGCCGTCATCAACATTCAAGGCGCCATCGTCAGTACCCAGGACGGCAAGCGCGCCGCCACGGACCTGGAAGCGAGGTTCGCTCCCAAGCGGAAGGAGGTCGACGCCCGCCAGGCCGAAATCAATGGCCTGAAGGCCGAACTGCAGAAGGGCGAGAACACGATGAGCGACCAGAGCAAGCAGGAGCTCATGCGAAAGATCGACAGCGAGAGCAAGAGCCTGCAGCGCGACATGGAAGACGACCAGAGCGACCTCCAGCAGGCCCAGCAGGAAGCCGTCCAGAAGATCGCCCAGAAGATGACCGTGGTCATCAACGAGTACGCCAAGGCGAACGGCTTCGTGCTGGTGCTTGACGACAGCTCGCCGCAGACGCCGATTTTGTTCGCCTCCAACACCATCGACATCACCAAGGACATCATCGACCTCTATGACAAGAACAGCGGCCCGTCCTCGGCCCCAGCGCAGCTACCGGCGCCGAAGAAACCGGCCGCCGCGGCCCCCATCAAGCACTAGCGCACAGGGCCGCGAGTGACGCCTGCGTCACTCGGCTCCGTTGCGCGCGGCTAAGTCGCGCCCCGCGCGGCAAACAAACGGCGGCGAACCCCTCCTTAGGGGGTGCGCCGCCGTAATCGTGTGCGGTGTCATTTCCGGTCGCGGATCGCCCGCGCTAGAAGCGATACTCGGTGGTCCACTCCGGACCGTCCATGTCCTGCACCACCAGTTTCAAGCCCTTGGCTTTATCGATGGCCGAAGCTGGCCGCTGGAACTCGATCGCCACCATGCGGTCCACCGTCGTGTGCGGCGCAATGCGGTCGCGAATCGCGAGTCCGTCGTTGTACTCCTTGCCAAGGAACTTGTTGTAAGCAAGCAGTTGCGCGAAATCGGACTTGGAGATCATCATTCCGTCTTCGGATGCGCCATTGGCTTCCGTCAGCGTGGCTGTGACCTCCCGCACCACGAACGGAATGTCGCTCGGATTTTCGACGCGGAAGTCCACGACCGCGGCCGAACTGTTCTCGTCCAGTACGCCGGTGCGGACCTTCAAAATTCTGCCCCGCAGCTCGAGGTGGTTGTTCTTGGTGGTTGCGAAACTGAAGTAAAGCAGCGCCGCAATCACGACGATTCCTATTCCAAAAAAGATCGAAAACTGCTTGTTCACGGCGAGGCTTCCTTCTTCTCGCAGCCTAGCACACCCGTTTCAGGCGGCTTCTTCAGGGCGCGACGAAGCGCGGCCTCGAACCCGGACGCCAGGGGTTGTAGTCGAGCGAGAAACGCAGCCGGTCCGCGACCGGCGGATGACTGTACAGCCAGAACACCTCGAACGAACTTGGGCTGGGGTCGGCAAACGCGCTCTCGCCTTCGATCTGAAACGCCTCCGCGGCGGCGCCCCCGGGGTCCGGCACTACGCCGTGCGTCACTTCAATCGAATAAACGTCGGCTTGGTGCTCCTGCATGCGGCTGTAAGCGTTCATCGCCGGGGTGAGCAGAAACAGAATCACCGACAGGATGAGCAGCATCTCCGGCACAGTATCCCAGGCGCCGGGCTGTAGCTGCGGCGTCACAAACCGCAGCACCATCGCCGCCGCCCACAACGCGAAAAGCGTCAGCGCAAAGCCCGCCAGCAGGCCGTTGCGGATGTGGTGCAGCGCGTAATGCCCCAACTCATGGCCTACCGTCGTCATCAGCGGCGGCCCCTTCTCCTTGGCGATGATCGTGTCGTACAGCACCACCCTCTTGCTCGGCCCGAAGCCGGAAACATATGCGTTCAGCGAGTTCGTCTTCTCGCTCGCCTTCATCTCGTACAGCCGGTCCGGCGGAATCGCGATGCCGGCGCGATCGAGGATGCGCTCGATGTCCCCCACCAGTTCCGGATGCTCCGCCCCGAGCGGCTGATAGTCGTAGAACATCGGCTCGATGATCACCGGTTCCACCACCGTCGCCGCCACCTCGACCGGGATCGCAATCAGCCACGCCCAGATCCACCACCGCTTCGGACTCGCCCGCAGCAAAGCGTACAGCCCCCAGCCGGCGAGGGTCCCGATCGCAAGAAACAGTCCCTCGGCCTTCGCCCAATCCCCAGCCCATTGCCCCCACGTCTCGATCGACTGGCCGTACTGCCGCGAAACAATTTCCGCGTAAATGTCGAAGGGAATCTCAACCGCCGCCACGGCCAGCAGAACCGGCGGAACGACAATCCACGCCTGCAGCCACCGGCGGTGCGTCACGCCCTCGGCCGCCCGGCGCAAGCGGGCGCCGGTCCGCAGCTTGACCATCCCCACAAGCGCCGCCAGAAACACCGCCTCGCCGCCCCAGTACACCGTGGAGCGCGCGCGCGCGAAAGCCTTCGCCTTCACCGTCTCCTCCGGCGTCAGATGGTAGTCCCGTGGGCGCCCTGTTCCGGCCCGCGCCCAGCCGCACATCGCCACCGAAAGCACTACCGCCAATCCGAGTCTTCGCCACACGGGAAGATTGTAAGTACTCCGCCGGTTAGAATGGAAGTGCCTCATCCCAAATGGAAACCCGCCGCATGTGCCCGAATTGCCGGGCATTCATCACCACCTCGGACCGCATCTGTCCCTATTGCCAGGCACCCGTCGGGCGCCGCGCCGTCGACCGCCGCACTCCGGATGTAATTCTCGGCGGCCTGATTCCGCAGGCGCATTTCACCACCATCCTCATCCTGCTCATCAATTTCGCGCTCTTCGCCGCTACCACGCTCTACTCGATGCGCACCAACACCCCGGACAACGCCACGCTCATGCTGTTCGGGGCGAAGCTGCCCTACGCCTACCTGGCCGGCAACGGCGAATGGTGGCGCCTGGTGACGGCCGGGTTCCTCCATGGCGGCGTGCTCCACATTTTGATGAACTCATGGGTCCTGTTCGATCTTGGCGCCGAAGTCGAGCTGATCTACGGCACCCGCCGGTTCGTCGTTTTCTACTTCGTGTCCACCGTCTGCGGCTTCCTCGCCAGTTCGCTGTTCTACGCCGGCATCTCCATCGGTTCCTCGGCCGGCATCTTCGGCTTGATCGGCGCCATGATCGCCTTCGGAGTCACCGACAAGTCCTCGTTTGGAGCGGCCGCCAAGTCGCTCTACATGCGCTGGGCAGTCTACGGCCTCCTGTTGGGCCTGCTGCCCTTTTTCCCCACCGATAACGCCGCTCACGTCGGCGGACTCGTCTCCGGGTTCATCGCCGGCTGGCTCATCCGTGCGCCCAATGTCCGCTCGGCCTGGAAGGAGCCGTTCATCGGCGGCCTGGCCGGAATTTGCATCGCACTCACCCTGCTTTCCTTCGTCCGCATGTACCTGTCCGTAACCGCGCGCTAAGCGCGGCTCCAACCGCTACAATAGGAATCTCCCCCGATTCCGGGAACCAACTTCTTATGAGCAAACGCATTGGGATTCTTACGGGAGGCGGCGATGTGCCCGGCCTCAACTCCGTCATCAAGGAAGTAACCTACCGCGCCACCGAGCACGACCACGAAGTCGTGGGCATTCGCCGCGGCTGGGAAGGTCTCACGCACGTCAACCTCGACGAGCCGGAAAGCAAAGCGCGCTACATCTACCCACTCAACCGCGACAACACCCGGACCATCGACCGCACCGGCGGCACCTTCCTCCACAGCAGCCGCACCAATCCTTCGAAGATGAAGGCCGTGCCCGCCTTCCTCCAGGGCAAAGAGTTCCCCAAGACCGAGTCGGTGAAGAACGGCGTCGCCATCACCACCTACGACATCAGCACGCAGGTCATGCAGAATATCGAGCGGCTCGGCATCAGCTACCTTATCGCGATCGGCGGCGACGACACGCTCAGCTACGCCGCCAGGCTCGACAAACTCGGCGTGCCCGTGGTCGCCGTGCCGAAGACCATGGACAACGACGTCCGCAACACCGAGTATTGCATCGGCTTCTCCACCGCCATCACCCGCGCCACCGACGCCATCACCCGCCAGCGCACCACCGTCGGCTCCCACGAGCGCATCGGCCTGTTCCGCGTCTTCGGCCGCGACGCCGGCTTCACCGCGCTCTATACCGCCTACGTCACCAACATCCGCTGCTGCATCCCCGAGTACAAGGTCGACCTCGACAAACTCATCGACATCCTGGTCACCGACAAGCGCAAGAACCCCAGCAACTACTCGCTGCTCGTGCTCAGCGAAGGCGCCCAGTGGGAAGGCTACAAGCCGCGCGAGTACGGCGAACCCGACGCCTACGGCCACCGCAAGAAGTTCAACATCGCCGAGGCCCTGAGCGAAGAGATTCAGGGGCGGGCCAAGGAAGAGACCGTCGTCAGCGACCTCACCTACGACCTCCGCAGCGGCGCGCCGGATTTCGTCGACAAACTCGTCGCCTCCACCTTCGGCACTATGGCGCTCGACTGCGTGCTGGAAGGCAAGAGCGGCCTCATGGCGGCCATCGTCAGCGGCAAATACGAGATGGTGCCCATCCCCGACCCGGGGCTCGGGCCGCGCAAGGTCGACGTCGCGACGATGTACAACACCGTCCGCTACCGCCCGAACTACGCCAACAAAACCGGCCTCCCGATCTTCCTCACCCAGGCCTGATTTCTTCCCGCGCCCGCTTGCCGGCCGCTCGGCCGGCGCGGCAGGCGGGCGCTATGCTGAAAAGACAACACGAATGAGCACCCAGGAAGTCGTCGAGGCGCAAGGTCACCTCGTCGATTCGCATATTCTCGAGCAGATCTTCGACACGGTCGTCGAATTCCAAGGCCGTTTCGAGGTCGAGCAGTTCCGCATCGGCCGCACCAACAGCGAGCCGTCTTATCTCCGTCTGAAGGTGGAAACGCCGGAGCCGGACCTGATGAGCCAGCTTCTGGCGCAGTTGCTCGGACTGGGCTGCTCCCGCGCCGACGGCGGCGACGCCACGCTCGAAACCGTCGACCGCGACCGCTGCGCGCCCGAGGATTTCTACTCCACGACCAACCACCGCACGCTCGTCCGCCTCGGCGGCGAGTGGATCGAGGTTCGCAATCAGCGCATGGACGCGCTCATCGTCGTCGAAAACGGCGCCGCATACTGCCGCCGCCTGCGCGACGTGCGCGCCGGAGACCGCGTCGTCACGGGCATGCGCGGCATCCGCGTCGTCCCCGAGTCGAAAGAGCGCGACCGTCTCGCCTTCGCCTTCATGAGCAACGGCATCTCCAGCGAGCGCCAGGTGGAAACCGCCGTCCGCCAGACCGCCGCGCTCCTCACCCAAACCCGCGCCGAAGGCAAGCGCATCGTCGTCGTCGCCGGACCCGTCGTCGTGCACACGGGCGGCGCTTCCGCTCTCGCGTCGCTCATCCGCGCCGGACTCGTCGACGCCCTGCTTGCCGGCAACGCCCTCGGCGTCCACGACGTCGAAGCCGCGCTGCTCGGCACCTCGCTCGGCGTCCGCCAAAGCGACGGCCGCCAGGAAGAACACGGCCACCGCAACCACATGCGCGCCATCAACGCCATCTATCACGCCGGCAGTGTGAAGGCCGCCGTCGAAACCGGACGGCTGAAGTCCGGCGTGCTCTACGAATGCGTTCGCGCCGGCATCCCCTTCGTCCTCGCCGGCAGCCTCCGCGACGACGGCCCGCTCCCGGACACCCTCACCGACATGAACCAGGCGCAGGACGCTTACGCCGAGCAGTTGCGCGGCGCCGGCCTCGTACTCTGCCTCGGCTCCATGCTGCATTCGATCGCCACCGGCAATATGCTCCCAAGCTGGGTCAAGATTGTCTGCGTCGATATCAACCCGGCCGTCGCCACCAAGGTCAGCGACCGCGGCACCGGTCAAGCCGTCGGCGTCGTCACCGACGTCGGCCTCTTCCTCGATCTGCTTGCACGCGCCCTCACAACGGCCGCCAAATGAAACGCCAATACACCGACGAACACGCCGAAAGCGGCGTGAACGCGCCGCTGCCCGAGATAGAAACCTGGCCGAACCAGTATCGGGACCGCTACCAGATCGAGATCGTGATGCCCGAGTTCACCAGCGTCTGCCCGAAAACCGGCCTCCCTGACCACGGCACCCTCGTCCTCCGCTACACCCCCGATAAGTCCTGCCTCGAGCTAAAGTCGCTGAAGATGTACACGCTCGCCTACCGCAACCTCGGCATCTTCCAGGAAAACATCGTCAACCGCATGCTGCGCGATGTCGTGCGGGCCTGCCGTCCCTGGTCCGCCACGCTCGCCGGCGAGTTCACTCCCCGGGGCGGC
The DNA here is from genome assembly GCA_027459465.1 of Bryobacterales bacterium. Taxonomy (GTDB): domain Bacteria; phylum Acidobacteriota; class Terriglobia; order Bryobacterales; family Bryobacteraceae; genus JAJYKC01. Next base: position 7,619 of record DAIDIH010000180.1, read on the forward strand.
ATTCACACCAAGATCACCGCGAGTTGGGACCGCAAGCGTGGATACCAGGACTGAAGAACTCGCGCGGCTCGTCGAAGAAATTCGCGAGCGTGTGAAGGCGCGCCACTCCGGCGCCGGTCCCGCCGGCGCGGCCCCCGCGGACCTGATGCCGTTGCTCGAGGCGCGCGACGCCGCCGAAGGCAAGGTCGCGGCGATCGGCACCGTCAATCCACGCCCGCCCGGTCTCGTCAACTCCATCGTGCAGCGCGTCAAGCGTCTCGCCGCCCGCGCGCTTGATTGGCACGTCCGCGAGCAGATCGAGTTCAACCGCGCTACGCTCGCCTGCGTTCAGGCCTCCCTCGATGCGCTCGGCGAAGTGAACCGCGCCATCTCCGCGCTCGGCGCCGCGGTCGATCCGGCGTCGGAAACCTGGAAATCCTGGTTCCGCGCCGCGGAGGAAAAAATCACCGCCCAGGAGATTCAATACCTCCGCAACCTGGCCGACCTCCAGCGCGGCTTCGAATACCGCACCGCGCAGCTTGCCGCCAACCTCGACGCCCGCGCCGCCCAGCTTGAGTCCGCCTTCCGCGATCTCCTCAAGGCCCAGCACGGCGACTTCACCGGCCAACTCGACCGTGCCGCTCTCGCCTTGCGCAAAGAGCATGACGAAGCCCTCCGCCGCCTGCGAGAACAAACCGACGCGCTGGTCCATTCCGAATTGCGCGTCCTTCGCCAACGCGCGCTTGCCTCGCCGGCCGCAATCGCTCCCACCCCGCCCGCCGCCGGCGCCGCGCCTTCCTACGAAGGTGTCGACTGGCTTCGTTTCTCCGAACAGTTCCGCGGCTCGGAAGATGACATCCGCCACCGCATGGCCCGCTACGGCCAGACGTTCGCCGGCTGCACCCCCGTCCTCGACTTGGGCTGCGGACGCGGCGAACTCCTCCAAGCATTGCGCGACGCCGGCATTACGGCCCGCGGCGTCGAACTGAACCCGGAACTCGCCGCCATCTGCCGCGCCAAATCGCTCGACGCAACCCAGGCCGATCTGTTCGAGCATCTCGCCTCGCTCGACGACAACTCTCTCGGCGGCATCGCCTGCATCCAGGTGGTCGAGCACATCAAGCGCCCGCTTCTGCCCGAACTCGCCGCCCTGGCCTTCCGCAAACTCCGCCGCGGCGGCGTTCTCGCCATCGAGACGCCCAACCCCGAGTGCCTCGCCATCTTCGCCACGCACTTCTATCTCGACCCCACCCACCGCCATCCGCTCCCCGCCGCGCTGCTCGCTTTCTTCCTCACCGAAGCCGGGTTCACGCGCATTGAGGTCGACTATCTCGCATCGGCTGTCGAAGCGTTTCCCGAGTTGGCCGGGTTGCCCGAACCCGTCCAGGGGCGCTTCTTTGGCGGCCTCGACTACGCCATCGCCGCCCGCAAGCCGGAATAGTCTAGCGCACAGGGCCGCAAACGGCGCAAGCCGGGCGGCTAGGTTGTGCGCGATGTAAAAAAGAGCGCACAGGGCCGCGAGCGGCGCAAGCTGGGCGGCTCCGTTGTGCCCGATCGAAAAGAAAGGCCGGCCTTCAGATCAGATCGTGCGGGTCGAGCGCCGCGGCGCTGGTGCTCCGTCGGTCCCAAAGCTCGAGCGCCTGCGCGCAGAAGGCCGTCGACACCGGATTCACGTACGGCATGAGCCCGCTCTTTTCGCGGGCGAACGCGAACCCTCCGTTCAGCGCCGCGTCGTTGCCGCCGAGTTGGAACGAAGCCGCCGACACCGCCTCTCGCGCCGCATGCGGTTCGGCCAGGCCGATTAACCCGAAGTTCACCGCATAGAGCCGCAGCCGCAGAAGCTGCGCGTACACGTCGGAACGAACAAACACGTCCTCGATCTGCCGCAGATAATGTCCCACGCGGTCAATGCCTTCGACAATCGCCCGCGCGCACGGCTCGCGCTCCGCCGCCTGGAGCAGACCCTCCAGAAAATAGCAGTACGCGTGCAGCCGGTCCATGATCTTCCGCGGATCCGAGTCCCCGGGAAGAAACCGGTCCCGAGCCCGCAGACAGAGATCCAGCGACTCCTCCCAAGCATCGAGGAACGCCATGTCCGCGGTCTCTTCGTAAAGCCACCGCCACGCCGCCGCCGCTTTCAGTTGATAGCACCCCGGGCGCCCCGCCCATCGCTCCTCATCGGGCAGAGGACTGAGGTCCGCCAGCCGCACAATCGGGTGCGGCATGCCGCCTCCCATAAAAGCCCGGATCATCGTGTGGCCGGCTTCGGAGGCCGCATCGAGCCACGTACGATCGCCGGTCTGCCGCCACGCCCCCAGCAACCCGCGCACGATGATGCCCGTGTCGAAAAAATAGGCGTGCTGGCAAGGCTCTTCGCCCGGCCGCGCCAGTTCAAACGGATAGAGCGGACCCGAGTTCCGCAGCAGCCTCGCCGCGTCGAGCGCGCGGTCGAGATATTCGCCTTGTCGCGTCAGACGGTGAAAATTGAGCAGCGTACTCACCGCATAACCGGTAATTTCCAGCGAAATTCGCGCATTTCGCCGAAGATCCGAGCGGTAATAACGGGCTACGCCCCCGTTCCCCTCCTGGATGCCGGAGCGCAGCAGCCAAAGACCCGCTTGCCGGAATGACGTAAGCTTGGCGACCCGGGCAGTTTCCGTCAAAACGCCCCATTGTAGCATCGGCAAAGGGCGCATCCGCTGGGGGCACGGAAGGAATTGCCCGATAAACGGCTGGCGCTCCGGCCCGCCGTTCAATAACATCCCGCCAAACATCGCTGAATTCCGGCCGGAATTCCCCGGCCGCCGAACAAAGCCGCCCAGCCCGGGCCGCCCGTCCCCTCCGCCACACTGTGACCTCCATTTCACACGCGCAAGGCCGGGTAAATCCTTTGCTGCCTTGATGAAACCATGCTTCCTCGCGCCTCGTCCGACGTGCATACGCTATACTAGAAAATTCGTCTGACTCGCTTACCATGAAGTGTCTCGCCGCTCTTTTTCTACTGCCTCTCAGTGTGGCTGCTCAGAACCGGTTCGTCACCGGCATGGCCGCTCGCGCGGTCATCGGCCAACAGACTTTTACGGCCCAAAACTCGGCTGGAAACCCGCCCTCGGTCAACCCCTCGGCGAGCCTCCTCGGCGCCGT
>DAIDIH010000181.1 GCA_027459465.1 Bryobacterales bacterium
TTCGGTTTACGACGAATTAGCGAGGGAGAAAACGCGGTTGGGGCGGCTGGTGGGATTCGAACCCACGACATCCAGAACCACAATCTGGCGCTACTACCAACTGAGCTACAGCCGCCGCGTGTATCTTCAAAAATTGTAACAGAGCGAAACTCGAAGGCGCATTTCTGGTTGAATGACTTTGAGGGGTCTCGACAGGGGGCGGGTTCCGAATGGTGTGTCTTGCGAACGATGAAATGGTTTTTCGCTCCCCTGGCGGGCGCCGCGCTATTCCCCGCCCTGTTTGCCCAGACCGATGTGGTGACGGTCAACTACGACCTGAACCGGACGAACGCGAACCTGAATGAGACGCTGCTTACGCCGTCCAATGTCAATCCGCGGCAGTTCGGGAAAGTGTTTTCGTTCGCCGTGGATGGACAGGTTTATGCGCAGCCGCTATACCTGCATGGGGTACAATTTGCCTCGGGGGCGGTGCATAACGTGGTGTTCGTGGCCACGATGCACAACAGCGTGTATGCGTTTGACGCCGACGGCGGGAACGGACTGGCGCCGTTATGGCAGGTCAATTTCGGGCCCTCGGTGAACCCGATGGATTTTTCCGATTCCGGGGGGCCGTACACCGATATTCAGAATGAGATCGGGATCCTGGGGACGCCGGTGATCGACCCGGCGACGGGCACGCTGTACGCGGTACATTTTACGGGGTCGAACGGGAGTTACGCGTACTGGCTGCATGCGCTGGACGTGACGACGGGCGCGGAGAGATTCGGCGGGCCGGTGGAGATCCAGGGGTCGGTGGAAGGCAGCGGCTGGGGGGGGGAGGAGACGCCGGCGGGGGGAGAGTTGGCTTTTGTGGCGGGGGATCATTTGCAGCGGCCGGGGTTGTTGCTGCTGAATGGCGTGGTGTATGTGGCGTTTGGTTCGCACGGTGATATTGCGCCTTGGCACGGGTGGCTGATGGGGTACAACGCGGGCGACCTGACGCAGGCTTCGATATTCAACACGACGCCAAACGATGCCGCGGGCGCGCTGTGGCAGGGGGGACATGGGCCTGCCAGCGACGGACAGAACATTTTTCTGGCGACGGGGAACGGGTCGTACGATTCGACGCGGCCCGCCTGGAGCCAGAGCGTGCTGAAGCTTGCGACGGACGATGGGGTGAGCGTGGCGGACTGGTTCACGCCGTCGGAGTGGGACACGCTGAACGGGAACGACAACGATGTCGGGTCGAACGGTCCCGTGTTGATTCCGGGGACCAACCTGGCGTATCTGGCGGCGAAAGAGGGGCAGTTGTTTTTACTGGACCGCAGCGCGATGGGCGAGGAAGTGGCGTCGAACACGCAGGTGGTGCAGAGTTTTCCGGTGGTGGATCCGTCGTTCAGCACGAGCTATCGGGAGAACAACGGGTATTTCGTGTTCAATTCCGCGTTCCGGGATATGGGCGGAGGGAATGGGACTCTGTTCCTGTGGCCGTTCAACCAGAGCCTGCGGGCGTTCCGGTTCAGCGGCGGAATGTTTGAGACGGCGCCTTCGGCCGAGAATACGACGGCGACAAATTCGTTGCCGTTCAGCGGGTTCAGCGTGTCAGCGAACGGAGCGACGGCGGATACGGCGATTCTGTGGGCGACGTCGGCGGGGGCCGGAAGCCTTCCGTCGCCCGGAACAATTCATGCCTTTGATGCCTCAAACATTTCGACCGAGTTATGGAACAGCGGCCAGAGTGGGACGCGGGACACGATGGGCGACTTCACCAAGTTCGCCAACCCGACGGTGGCCAACGGGCGCGTGTATGTGCCGACGAGTTCGAACCGGGTGGACGTGTACGGGCTGCTGGCGGGCGTTCCGGGGATTGCGACGGTGGTGAACGCGGCGAGCTTTCAGGGCGGCGGGGTGGCCGGGGGAGAGATTGTGACGGTGTTCGGGAGCGGGCTGGGGCCTTCGTCGCCGGTTGTAGCGGCGCCGGGAGCGGGCGGATTTCCGACGACGCTGGGCGGCGTGCAACTCAGCTTCGACGGCAAGCCGGCGCCGCTGCTGTTTGTTTCCTCCACGCAGATTAACGCGGTGGTTCCTTTTGGGTTGTCAGGAGGAACGACGACGGTGACGTTGGCCGCGCCGGGCGCTACTTACACGGCGAAACTGGGGGTGAACGCGACGTCGGCGGCGATGTTTACGCAGAACGCATCGGGGGCGGGCCAGGGGGCGATCCTAAATGCGCCGGCTTACTCACAGAATTCGGCGGCAAACCCGGCGGCGCCCGGGGCTTCGGTGGCGTTGTATCTTACCGGCGCGGGGCCTTACACCCCGGCGATGGCGGACGGACAACTGGCGCCGGCGACGAACCTGCCGCTGGTGGAACTGCCGATACAGGTGACGATCGGGGGCATTCCGGCGAAGGTGACTTACCAGGGCGCGGCGCCGGGTCTGGTGGCGGGACTGGTGCAGGTGAACGTGGAGGTGCCTGCCGATGTCGAGCCTGGAGCTGCAGTGCCGGTGTCCGTAGTGGTCGGATCCTCGCCGGCCGAGAACGTTGTGACGATGGCCGTGAAGTAGCCGCTAGATGCCAGCCTTCTTCCAGAGGGCGTCGACGCGTTGTTTCACCTCGGGCGACATACGGATCACCTCGGGCCAGGGGCGAGTGAAGCCTTCCTGTTTCCACTTGCGAGTGGCGTCGATGCCCATTTTCGAGCCGAAGTCGGGGAGGCGGCTGGCGTGGTCGAGGGAGTCGACGGGGCCCATGACGAACTCGATGTCGCGCTGCGGGTCGATGTTGTTGAGCGCGCGCCAGGCGGTTTCTTCGACGTTCTGGACGTCGACGTCTTCATCGACAACGACGATGACCTTGCTGAACATGGCCTGGCCGAGGCCCCAGATGGCGTGCATGACTTTGCGGGCGTGCAGCGGGTAGGACTTGCGGATGGAGACGAGGATCAGGTTGTGGAAGACGCCGGCGGCGGGCATCGAGATGTCGCGGATTTCGGGCAACTGGAGGCGCATGAGGGGGAGGAAGATGCGCTCGATGGCCTTGCCCATGTAGAAATCCTCCATGGGCGGCGGGCCGACGATGGTGGCGGCGTAGACGGGGTGCTTGCGGCGGGTGACGCAGGTGAGGTGGAAGACGGGGTAATCGTCTTCGAGCGAGTAATAGCCGGTGTGGTCGCCGAAGGGGCCTTCGCGGCGGGATTCGCCGATGTCGACGTAGCCTTCGAGGACGATTTCCGAGTTGGCGGGGACTTCGAGATCGCAGGTTTCGCAGCGGACCATTTCGACGGGCGAGCCGCGGAGGAAGCCGGCGATCATCATTTCGTCGAGGTCGGGCGGGAGCGGCAGGATGGAGGAATACATGGTGGCGGGGTCCGAGCCGATGGCGACGGCGACGCTCATGCGTGCTTCCCTGCCCTCGGCGGCGAGGCGGCGGTAGTGCTCGGCGCCCTGCTTGTGGGTCTGCCAGTGCATGCCGGTGGTGCGCTCGTCGTAGACCTGCATGCGGTACATGCCGCAGTTGCGTTTGCCGGTTTCCGGGTTGCGGGTGAAGACGAGCGGAAGGGTGATGAAGCGGCCGCCGTCATCGGGCCAGCAATGAAGGATGGGGAAACGGTCGAGGGAGAGCTCTTCGCGCTCGATGACTTCCTTGCAGTAGCCGTCCTTGACGATTTTGGGGAAGAAGGCGCCCATTTCGGCGAGTTTCGGCAGCATTTTGAGTTTGCCGATGAGGCCTTCGGGCATGCGCATTTCGAGGTATTCGGCGATGCGGCGGGCGACGTCTTCGACCGAGTCGACTTCGAGGGCGATCTCCATGCGGCGCATGCTGGCGAAGGCGTTGATGACGACGGGGATGGAACTGCCTTTGGGTTTTTCAAAGAGCAGGGCGGGACCGCCGGTTTTGACGGAGCGGTCAGCGAATTCGGTGATTTCCAGGTAAGGGTCGACTTCGAAGGGGATGCGCTTGAGTTCTTTCTTCTTTTCGAGTGTGTGGAGAAAGTCGCGAAGGTCTTTGTAAGCCATGACGGATCTCTATGGGCGCGGGATGCGCCGGGGATGAAACAATGGTGGCATGAATTCACGTACAGCATTGGTTACGGGCGCGAGCCGGGGGATCGGGCGCGCGTGCGCGAAGGCATTGGCGAAGGCGGGGGCGCGGGTGGTGGTGGCTGCGCGGACGGTGGAGGCGCTGGAGGAGTTGGCGGCGGAGTTGCGGGCCGAGGGAGCGGAGGCGGCGGCAGTGGCGCTGGATCTGGCCGACGCCGCGTCGATTGAGCGGGCGGCGAAGGCGGCGGCGGAGTTCGGGCGGATCGACATTCTGGTGAACAACGCGGGGATTACGCGGGACGGGTTGGCGATGCGCATGAAGAAGGCGGATTGGGACGCAGTGCTAGCAGCGAACCTGACGGGGGCATTTCTGCTGATTCAACAGGTGCTGCCTTCCATGATGCGGAACCGGTGGGGGCGGATCATAAACATTTCTTCCGTTGTGGGCGAGACGGGGAATGCGGGGCAGGCGAATTATGCGGCGTCGAAGGCGGGGTTGATCGGGATGACGAAGTCGATCGCGCAGGAGATGGCGAGCCGGAATGTTACGGTGAACGCGGTGGCGCCGGGATACATCGAGACGGCGATGACGGAGACGCTGCCGGCGGAGGTGAAAGACAAAATGCTTGGCGCGATTCCACTGCGGAGGGTGGGGACGCCGGAGGAAGTGGCGGCGGCGGTGCGGTTCCTGGCGAGCGAGGAGGCGAGCTACATCACAGGCCATACGCTGGACGTGAACGGCGGGCTGCATATGTAGGCTCGCGGTTGGCCTGGGGAGAAGGCGGCGTGTCACAATGGCCGCTGGATGGCGGCGAGGGACAAGTTTTCGATTGGTTTGGTTCAGATGGCGTGCTCGACGGAGCCGGCGGCGAATCTCGAGAAGGCGATTGGGCTTGTACGCGAGGCGGCAAAGCGGGGCGCGAAGGTGATCTGCCTGCCGGAGTTGTTCCGTTCGCAGTACTTTTGCCGGGAGGAGAACGCGGAGTTGTTCGAGTTGGCCGAGGCGATTCCGGGGCCGACAACGGAGGCGATCGGCAAGGTGGCGGGCGAGTTGCGCGTCACCGTGATCGCGTCGCTGTTCGAGCGGCGGGCGGCGGGTTTGTATCACAACACGGCGGCGATTCTGGGGCCGGACGGCAACTTACAGGGGATCTACCGCAAGATGCACATCCCGGACGATCCGCTGTACTACGAGAAGTTTTATTTCACGCCGGGGGACCTCGGGTTTCTGAACTTCGAGACGCCGCAGGCGCGGATCGGCGTGCTGGTTTGTTGGGACCAGTGGTATCCGGAAGGTGCCCGGCTGACGGCTTTACAAGGCGCCGATGTTTTGTTTTATCCGACGGCGATCGGATGGCATCCGGCGGAGAAAGCGGAGTTCGGGGCGGCGCAGCTTGACGCATGGACGACGATTCAGCGGGCGCACGCGATCGCCAACGGCGTGTATGTGGCGGCGGTGAACCGGATCGGCTATGAAGGCCCGCCGGAGCGGGGACTGGAGTTCTGGGGCTCGTCGTTCGTGGCCGATCCGTTCGGACAGATGGCGGCGCGGGCATCGAGTGACAAGGAGGAGATTCTCATTGTCGAGTGCGATCCGAAGCGGGCCGAGGAGGTGCGGCGGAACTGGCCGTTTCTGCGCGACCGGCGGATTGACGCTTACTCGGGAATCACGGAGCGGTGGCTGGATTGAGCGGGGTGGGAACACCGGCTTCGGCGGGATACCGGATGCCCGCCGAGTGGGAGCGGCACGAGGCTACGTGGATCGCGTGGCCACATGAGACGTCGGACTGGCCGGGGAAATTCGCGCCGATTTCCTGGGTGTACGCTTCGATTGTGGGGCACATTGCGCAAGACGAGAAGGTTCGCATTCTTGTTCAGGACGCGGCACTGGAAAAGAAGGCGCGAGGCGTGCTGCGCAAGGCCGGCGTGGGAATGGAGAACGTAGAGTTTTTCCCACATCCGACGGACCGGTGCTGGACGAGGGACTACTGCCCGTTGTTTGTGCGGAACGAGGACGGCGGGGTTGCGGCGACGAAGTGGATTTTCAACGGGTGGGCGAAGTACCCGAACCACGAGAACGACGACGCGGCGGGGGTTTGGGTGGCCGAGAGGCTCGGCGTCAAGTCTTACGTGACGGGGGTGGTGCTCGAAGGCGGCAGCGTGGACGTGAACGGAGCGGGCGCGCTGCTTACGACGGAGGAGTGCCTGCTGAGTCCGGTGCAGGCGCGGAATCCGGGGTTGGGACGCGAGGAGATGGAAGCGCTGCTCGAGGAGTATCTCGGCGCGGAGCGCGTTATCTGGTTGGGGCGCGGGATCGCGGGGGACGATACCCACGGGCATGTGGACGACATTGCGCGGTTTGTGGATGCGAACACGATTGTGGCGGCGGTAGAGGACGATCCGAAGGAAGTGAACTACGAGCCGTTGCGGGAGAACCTGGAACTGCTGCGGGCGACGGGATTCCGCATTGTGACGCTACCGATGCCGAAGCCGGTGTTTTTCGATGGCCAGAGGCTGCCGGCGAGCTACGCGAACTTCTACATCGCAAATGCGGCGGTGCTTGTGCCGGTGTTCAACGACGCCAACGACCGGGTGGCGCTCGATACGCTGGCCGGGCTGTTTCCGGACCGGGACGTGGTGGGCATCTACTGCGGCGATCTGGCGTTGGGGCTTGGGACGCTGCACTGCATGACGCAGCAGCAGCCGGCTTCCCACTGAGCTTTGGCTGCGACTAAAATCGCGGTATATGGTGCGGAAAATCCTACCGATTCTGCTGGTGCTTTGCGCGATGCCCGTGGTTGGCCAATACGACGGTCCGAGACCGCCAAAAGCCGATGTGCCGTACCTGATGCAGGCGGATAACCTGATCGCGACGGAGGTGACCGAGGCCAAGGAGGAAGACCGGAAGGAAGGGCAGGTTTTCGTGATTCCCGGCGCCGCCTCGACGGTGAAGACTCCGATGGCGGAGCCAATCTTTCTGTTTCAGTCCGACAAGATCCAGGCGGGTTCGCTGCAGCTTTTCCGGCTGGAGGTTAATGGCGGGAACCGGGAAGTGAATTTCGGCGGAGGGAAGAAGCGCAAGAACGCGGCGCAGCCGCTGCGGCTGGACGTGAAGCAACTGTCGACGAACTTGTACCGGATCGAGGCGTACAACACGCTCGATCCGGGCGAGTATTCGCTTTCGCCGAGCGATTCCAACGCGGCGTTCTGCTTTGAAGTGTACTGACCGGGGATGATTGACGATTCCCGCCCGGCCTCGGCAGCATCGAAGGAACGGATGGACTATACCCTCGAGAAACTTGCCCCCGCGGATCACGCGTTGTATCCGCTGCTGGCCCGCCGCTGGAGCCCGAATGCGTTTTCGCCGGAGCCTGTGGATCGCGAAACGATCGAGACGGTGTTCGAGGGGGCGCGATGGTCGGCGTCGTGCTCGAACGACCAGCCATGGTTCTACCTGGTTGCGACGCGGGACGATGCGGCGGCGTGGGAGACGATGCTGGGGTGTCTCGACGAGGGGAACATCAAGTGGGCGAAGACGGCTCCGGTGCTGGCGATCGGCGTGGCGCGGTTGACGTTTGCGGGCAACGGCGGGGCCAACCGTTGGGGGTACTACGATCTGGGGCAGTCGGCGGCGTACCTGACGGTGCAGGCGATGTCGATGGGGCTGTGGGTGCACCAGATGGGCGGGTTTTATCCGGAGAAAGTGCGGGAGGTTTACGGGGTGCCCGAAGGCTACGATCCGGTGGCGGCGATTGCAATCGGGAAGATGGGAGATCCTTCGGTCCTGCCTGGGTATTTGACCGAGCGGCACAACAGGCCGCGGAGCGGAAGGAAACCGCTGCGGGAGTTTGTGTTCACTGGGCGCTGGGGCGAGGCGGCTTTTTGAGCGGTTACGTCAGGCTTTTTTGAAATAGGCGACGCCGCCGCGGTCTTCGACGAATTCGACGCGGTCCCCGATTTCGGCGTGGGGGCCGAGGATGCGCGCGGTGAGGCGTCCGCCTTCGGCGAGATCGACGATGGCGAGCTGATAGGGGACGTCCTTCGCGTACTGCTCGGGAGGCGAGTAGACGACGGTTTCCGTATATACGGTGGCGGTGGAGTAGCTCATGCCGCCTCCAGGATGGAGACGACGCTGGTGGCGCCGGAACCGCCGAGGTTTTGGGCGAGGCCGAGGCTATGGCGTTCGAGTTGGCGCTCGCCGGCTTCGCCGCGGATCTGCTGGACGACGTCGTAGATCTGGCCGATGCCGGTGGCGCCGACCGGATGGCCTTTGGACTTCAGGCCGCCGCTGGCGTTGACGGGCAGTTTTCCTTTGAGGCAGGTATGGCCGGCGAGGGTGAAGGGACCACCTTCGCCCTTGGCGACGAAGCCGAGGTCTTCGAGAGCGAGGATTTCGGCGATGGTGAAGCAGTCGTGAACCTCGGCGAACTCGATGTCGGAGGCCTTCACGCCGGCCATGCGGTAGGCCTTGGCGGCGGCTTCGCGGAGCGAGCGGAAGATGGTGATGTCTTCCTTTTCGTCGAGGGCGACGTAGTCGGAGGTTTGGGCGATGCCGAGCACGCGGACGGGCTTTGCGGTGAATTCGGCTGCGCGTTCGAGGGGCGCCAGGATGACGGCGGAGGCGCCGTCGCTGACGAGGGAACAGTCGTAGACGGTGAGGGGATCGGAGATCGGCTTACCGTTGAGCGCCTGCTCAAGGGTGATGACCTTGCGCATGTGGGCGGCGGGGTTCTTGGCGCCGTTGGAATGGTTTTTGACAGCGACGGCGGCCATCTGTTCGCGCGTGGTGCCGTACTGGTACATGTGGCGGCGGGCGATCATGGCGAACAGGGCGGGAAACGTGGCGCCGGCCTTGACCTCGCCGCTGAGGTCGCCCGCGCCGGCGAGAATTTCGGCGACCTTGGGGGTGGTTTGCGAGGTCATTTTTTCGACGCCGGTGGCGAGGACGATGTCGTACAGACCGGCGGCGACACCGGAGACGGCATGGAAAAACGCCGCGCCACTGGAGGCGCAGGCGGCCTCAAAGCGGGTGGCTGGGATGCCGGCGAGCCCGGAGGCGGCGGCGATGTAGGGGGCGAGGTGGTTCTGGCCGACGAAGGAGGGTCCGGCGAAGTTGCCTAAGTAGAACGCCTCGATGAGGTTAGGGGAGATATGGGCATCCTCGATCGCTTTCTGGTTTGCCTCTACCGCCAGCGAGCGTAGATCGCGGTCCGGGAAGGCTCCGAACGCGGTCTTACCGATGCCGATTACGGCGACGGGTCTCATATACAATCAGGATAGCGCCGGTAAAACGGGGCACCTGTGCAAGGCGGTAGGGGTTTTATGTCGGGATTGCACGTTTTTGGCATTTGGGCGTCATTGTCTGTTAGAGGTGACGACGCCGATCCAATTCGAGACGCCTACTGTGCCGGCAGGGGTGTGGGGGTTCGGGGACGGGATGAGCGAGCCCGCTAACCCGTATCCCGTGGACGCGGAGCTTGCCTCCAGCGAGCGGCAAGCGCAGTTCATCCACGAGCACCTGCGCCGGATATTTCTGCTGATTTACCGCATGGTGGGCAATGCCGCCGATGCGCAGGACCTGACGCAAGAGACATTCATCAAGGCGTTGCAGCGGCGGGAGCAGTTAAAGGACGCGCAACGCGCGGCGCACTGGCTGTCGCGAATTGCGAGCAACACGGCGATTGATTTTTTGCGGCGGCACGGCAAGGTGAACTTCTGCGAGATTGACTCGATGCCGGAGGCGGTGTCAGCGCGGGTTCTCGGCGAAGGGACTGACGGCGGACCGGAGAGCCCGGAAACCGCGATGCTGCGGAGCGAGCGGCGCGGGATGCTGGAACGCGGGTTGGCCGTGCTGACGGAACGCGAACGCACAGCGCTGCTGCTGCGCGATGTTGAGGGGCTGCCCGCCGAAGAAGTGGCGCGGCGCTTGAACTGTTCGAAGGCGACGGTGCGGAGCCACATCGCCAACGCGCGGGTGAAGTTCCGCCGGTATTTGGAGAGCCTTCCGTCATGAGGCATCCGAACGAAGCAGCACTGGCGTTGTATGCGGGGGGCGAGCTTGGGCTGGCGGCCCGCGCGAGAGTGGCGCTGCATGTGCGGCGTTGTGCGGCGTGCGCGGCTGAAGCAGCGGCTTACGCGAGTTTGCGCCGCACGATCGCTTCCGCGGCCGAGACTGCGCCGGCTGAAATGGACTGGCCGCTGCTCGCCACCGAGATGGCGGCCAACATCCGGGTGGGACTCGAAGCCGGGCGGTGCGTCGACTCGGCGCCGCTGCGGCGGCCGAAGCATGGCTTTCGCTGGAGCCTGGGCGCGGCCCTGGCTGGAGTGTCGTTACTTTTCGCGATCGGTTTCGCGATTAACTTCCCGCACGAGAGCAGGGATCGGATCGCGACGTCGGTCGAAAAGGCGTGGCGGGGTGAACGCTCTGTTCCGGTGGCTGCCCTGCAACAGGCCGTGGTACTGGAGGCATCGCCGGCCGGCCCATCGGTGACGGCGAACGGGGCTGCGATGCAGATGCTGGCTCCGCGCGCTTCCGGTCCGGTGAGTGTGTCGGTGAGTCTGCAGGATTCGGTGAGCGCGCGTTACGTGGATTCGGACTCGGGCCAGGTGACGATCAACAAGGTCTACTATGAGCAGTAGCCTGTGGAAGCCCGCGGTGGTGGGTTTGGCGCTGGCGGCCTCTTCCGTGCTGGCCGGCGATCTGCCGTTGCCGCGCATCGACTTCCCCGGCGATTCGCCAGTGGCTCTGCTGGGCTCCGACTACAGCGGTTCGAGCGAAACGGCGCGCGGCAGTGCGATGGTGATGGACCTGCGCGCGGCGCTGACGCTGCGGAATATCTCGGGGTCGCGGATCCGGGGCATTACGCTGCTGGTGGAGGCGCCGGGCGTGACGCCGGGCGGGAAGGCGTCGGTGACGCTGCCGAGTCTTTCGGTGGCGCCGGGCGAATCATTCCCGGTTCGGCTGGATCTGCGTCTCCTGCGGCCGGCGCAGGCGCTGGGAACCGCCGCGGTGAGCATCCGGCTGGATGGAATCCTGTTCGACGACCTGAGATTCTTCGGCCCGGATAGGCTGAATTCGCGGCGGGCGCTGACGGCGTATGAACTGGAAGCGCGGCGCGACCGGCGGTATTATCAGAGCCTGCTGGACGGCGGGGTGGAAAAGCTGCGGCAGGGCGTGCTGGCAGCGCTTGCCCGCGGCGTGTCCCAGCCGGGGGTTGAGGCGCAAGTGATCCATGCGGGGCCGGCGACGAATCTGCCGCCGGGCCGGGAGTTGGCGTTTCAGTTTGTGGACGTTCCGGGCGCGCCTGTCGAGCCACAGGAGGGTTTCGCCACGGTGGCCGGCAGCGAGGCGCGTGCGCCACGCCTGGAGGTTCGAAACCGATCCAACCGGACGATCCGCTGGGTGGAGTTGGGGTGGATTTTGCGCGACCGGCAAGGGCGGGAGACTCCGGCCGGAACGATTCCCGCCGAGGTGTTTCTGCCGCCGGGCGAGCAGCGCGACATTCTGAAGGACGTGACACTGCGATTCCCGAGCCGGCCGGGAAGTCCGGTGGATATTGCGGGGTTGACCGGGTACGTGAGCAGCGTGGAATACGCGGATGGGGCGATGTGGGTGCCTCCGCGGAGCGTGCTCTCGGATCCGCGGCTGAGCCGCGCGATGGCGCCTTCGCCGGAGGAGCAGCGGTTGCTGGAGATTTACCGGCGGAAGGGGATGGCGGCGTTGGTGGCGGAGTTGCGGCGGCCTTAGCGTCTCCGGGCGCGCGGGTGCGAACGCGTTGTCTGATGCGGGGCGGGCTTGGTATTCTAGGTTGTAGCGCGGAAGCGGGCAAGCCTGCTCCGCGTGGTTTCTCGCCCGGCGGCGCTATCGTCTAACGGTTAGGACGGAGCCCTCTCAAGGCTTAAATACGGGTTCGATTCCCGTTAGCGCTACCAAAAAATCAATAACTCATAGAGCGTTTTGCTCAGGCCTGCGCAGACATTTTGAAGTTTTCGGAAAGCCGGGTTTTTGAACTGGCGTCGCCCCGGTGCGCTATGCACCTTTCCTGCGAGCCGATCCGCATCCCCAATTCCAGGCCAATTCAATCGCGTGGCTCGCATGAGCCCGTCGCCGCCGCGAGGTGTGTCTTGAGTTAACGTCTACTATACGGTACATTACGTAGTAAGATGTACCTTATAGTGGACGTTAAATGACAAGGCCGCGCCCCTCATCCGCTCTTCCTGTACCCGTTTTGCGGGCGCTCCGCAAGCTTGGGCAGGACATCCGCGACGCCCGCCGCCGGCGGCGCATCCCGGTGGCGATCCTGGCCGAACGGGCGTGGATCAGCCGCATGACGCTGAACAGGATCGAAAAGGGCGACGCCGCCGTGTCCGCCGGGAACTATGCGACGGCGCTTTTCGCGCTGGGCCTGATCGACCGCATCGCCGATCTCGCCGACGCGATGCACGACAAGGCTGGCCGCGAACTGGAAGAGGAGCAACTGCCTGAGCGCATCCGTCTCTCGCGGCCCCGCAAGCCGAAGCCTCCGAAGGAAAGTGACCGCTGATGGACCGCGAGGTTCTGGTTTCCGTCGACCTGCAGGGCACCCCGCATTTCGTGGGGCGCCTGTGGGCGCGCCTGCGCAAGGACCGGGAGAGCGCGACCTTCGAATACGACAGAAGCTGGCTGGAGCATCGGGAGAAGTTCTCCCTTGAGCCGGCCCTGAAGCTCGGTCCCGGCCCGTTCCACACGCCGTCTGACAAGCCGCTGTTCGGCGCCATCGGCGATTCCGCGCCGGACCGCTGGGGCCGCGTGCTGATGCGCCGCGCGGAGCGGCGGCGTGCAGATCGCGAGGGACGGACGCCGCGCACCGTGCGGGAGATCGATTACCTGCTGCTGGTCGACGACGAGGCGCGGCAAGGCGCGCTGCGCTTTTCCGAGAAGGAAGGCGGGCCATTCCTTGCCGAAGAGGGCGCGGTGAAAATTCCTCCGCTGATCGAGTTGCCGAAGCTGCTTACCGCGGCGGAACATGTCGTCACGGGCAGGGACAGCGACGAAGACCTGAAGCTCCTGCTCGCGCCGGGCTCGTCGCTCGGCGGCGCGCGCCCGAAAGCCTCAGTGCGCGACCACGACGGCCATCTGGCGATCGCCAAGTTTCCGAGCAGGGGCGACGAAGTGAATACGGTCGCCTGGGAAGCCGTCGCGCTCAGGCTCGCGGAGAAGGCCGGCATCGCCGTGCCGCTATGGCGGCTGGAGCCGGTCAGGCGCAAGCCGGTCCTGCTGCTCCGGCGTTTCGACCGCGAGGGCAACACCCGCATTCCGTTTCTCTCATCCATGAGCATGCTCGATGCGCGCGACAACGAGACCCGGAGCTATATGGAGTTTGTCGATTCGCTGCGCCAGCACGGGGCCGCGCCAAAGCAGGACATGGAGGCGCTCTGGCGGCGCATCGTGTTCAGCATTCTGATTTCAAACACGGACGATCATCTGCGCAACCACGGCTTTTTGTGGACGGGTCCGGCGGGCTGGCGGCTGTCGCCGGCCTATGACCTCAACCCGGTTCCCACCGATATCAAGGCGCGGGTGCTGACGACGGCCATCACCCTCGACGACGGAACGGCGTCGCTCAGGCTCGCCTACGAGGTTGCAAGCTATTTCGGACTGACGGCGAAGGGGGCGCGCGCGCTCGCGCGCGAGGTTGGCAAGGCCGTCTCGTCGTGGCGCAAGGAAGCGGGAAGGCTGGGCCTGAGCAAGACGGAGATGGACCGCATGGCTTCCGCTTTCGAGCATGACGATCTGAAGGCGGCCGTCACGGGCAAGTAGTTCCTCCTCCGCCGGCTCCGCCAACTCGGCCGGTGACGACGACACCAGCGGCAACGAGACGCTGCAGCGGAACAAGACAGGCTCTTCGGGCTCTGCCTCTACCCCTTTGAAACAATTGGCCTGCGGGGATTAAAGGACGTATTCTCCGCAGAAATACGGAGAATATCCCTGTCAAGCCAAATAACGAGATGACCGAAACGGGGGTTGTTGCGAAGATTGCGGGTTATAATCTCCGCAGAAATTGCGGAGAATGTATATCCACGAGCTGAAGGATTGGCCCCGGTTTCATTGGGGCGCTGAACGAATCGCCGGACCGCTCGCGTCTGTACGGCACCGGCAGGGCCGCCTGGTCGGACACATGGAGGCGCTCGGGTTCAATCTTCAGCAGGAGGCCGTACTGCAAACACTCACGGCGGATGTCCTCAAGAGCAGCGAAATTGAAGGTGAGAAGCTCGATGCGGAACAGGTGCGGTCGTCCCTCGCGCGGCGGATCGGCCTGGACATTGGCGCGCTGAAGGCCGCGGACCGGAACGTCGAAGGCATCGTCGAGATGATGCTGGACGCCACGCGCCACTATGACAAGCCGCTGACCGTTTAATGACTACCGGCTGAAGCCGGTAGAATTAAGTTCCGACTGAAAGCCGGGGGTGCGGCTGAACCCGCCTGAAGGGTCCCCGGCTGAGAGCCGGCTCAAGGCTCAGTGGGCGCGGTGATCTTGAACCCTTGGTCATCTTCGTCCCACTTTTGATTCTCGATGTACTTTTTGATCGTGTCCTCGTCCACCGCGCCCACACTCGCGCAAAAATAGCCCCGCGCCCACAAGTGCTGACCCCAGTAGCGCTTTCGCAGGTCCGG
>DAIDIH010000182.1 GCA_027459465.1 Bryobacterales bacterium
CTTCTCGAAAAGGCCGGCTGAAGCTCTTTTCGGTTTTACCCGCCTGGATGGCCCACCGCTCAGCGGCCGGCGTTGACGCCGGATCCTAACGATTTTTCTCATGCTCACCTCGAAAGACAAGACCGATACGAAACGGCTACCCATGATGCCGATCCGGGACGTGGTCATTTTCCCGTACATGATGACCCCGTTCGTAGTGGGGCGGGAGCCGAGCGTTCGCGCGCTCGAGGAGGCGCTGGCGGGGGAGAAGAAGATCTTCCTGGCCACGCAGCATTACGCGTCGGTTGACGATCCGCGGCCGGAGGAGATTTATAGCGTCGGGACGATTGCCAACATTGTACAGAGCCTGAAGCTGCCCGATGGCAACATCAAAGTTCTGGTTGAGGGGGTCGAGCGGGCCAAGGTCGTTTCGGTGACCGAGGACGAGGGTTTCTTCCGGGCGGTGGTGAAGACGTTCGCCTACAAAGTAGAGGCGGGGCCTCAGCTCGAGGCATTGACCAGCCGGGTGACGCAGCTATTCGAGCAGTACGTCAAGCTGAGCCAGAACCTCAATTACGAGACGATGATCGCCGCCATTCGGGTGGACGATGCCGGAAAGTTGGCCGACACCGTAGGCGCGAATTTGCAGTTGACGATCGAAGAGAAGCAGGAACTGCTGGAGATCTTCGATCCGGTGGACCGGCTGACGCGGGTGGCCGAGTTGCTCGATATCGAGATCGAGAAGCTGAACGTGGACCGGACGATCCAGGGGCGGGTGAAGCGCCAGATGGAGAAGGCGCAGAAGGAATACTACCTTAACGAGAAGATCAAGGCGATCCAGAAGGAGTTGGGGCGCGGGGAAAAGAGCGAGATCGACGAGCTGAAGAAGCGGATCGATACGGCGGGCATGACGAAGGAAGCCCACGAGAAGGCCATCGCCGAGCTGAAGCGTCTGGAGAGCATGCCGCCGATGTCGGCGGAATCCACGGTTTCGCGGAACTATCTCGACTGGTTACTGGCGGTGCCGTGGAAGAAGCGGACGAAGGAAATCCGCGACCTGAAGTTTGCCCGCCAGGTTCTTGAAGCGGATCACTACGGGCTGGAGAAGATCAAGGAGCGGATTCTGGAGTTTCTCGCGGTGCGGCGGAGGGTGAAGCATCCGAAGGGTTCGATTCTGTGCTTTGTGGGGCCTCCGGGTGTGGGCAAGACTTCGCTCGGAATGTCGATCGCGAAGGCGACCGGACGAAGGTTTGTCCGGCTTTCGTTGGGCGGGGTGCGGGATGAGGCCGAGATTCGCGGCCACCGGCGCACCTACATCGGCGCGCTGCCGGGGCAGATCATCCAGATGATGAAGAAGGCCGGGACGAAGAATCCGGTGATGATGCTGGATGAGGTCGACAAGATGTCGATGGACTTCCGCGGGGATCCGTCGGCGGCGTTGCTGGAAGTGCTCGATCCGGAACAGAACTACATGTTCATGGATCACTATCTCGATGTCGAGTACGACCTGAGCCAGGTGTTTTTTGTGGCGACGGCAAACGTGCTGCACACGATCCCGCCGGCCTTGCAGGACCGGATGGAGGTGATCCGCCTGACGGGCTATACGGAACTGGAGAAGCTTGAGATCGCCAAACGGTTCCTGGTGCCGAAGCAGATGGAGCAGACCGGGCTGACGGGCGCGGAAGTGGAGTTCTCCGACGGTGCGCTTGAGGGCCTGATTCACGGGTACACGCGCGAGGCCGGTGTCCGGAACCTGGAGCGGGAGATCGGCAATGTATGCCGGAAGGTGACGCGCGCCGTGGTGGATCGCGAAAGCGAGAACCCGAAGGCGAAGCCGGAGAAGCGGTCGATTGTCGCGGAGTCGTTGAGCGAGCTGCTTGGGCCGGCGAGGTTCCGCGATCTCGAGCTCGAAAAGAAGAACGAAGTGGGCGCGACGACCGGACTGGCGTGGACGGAAGTGGGCGGTTCGATTCTGACGACCGAAGCCGCCGTGATGGAAGGCCGCGGGAAACTGCAGACGACCGGCAAGCTGGGCGACGTCATGCAGGAGTCCGCGCAGGCGGCGATGAGTTACATCCGTTCGCGGGCGCAACTGCTGGGGCTGCCGCGCGATTTTTATCGCAACGTCGACATTCACTTGCATGTCCCGGAGGGCGCGATACCGAAGGACGGACCGTCGGCGGGGATTACGATCGCCACCAGCATCGCGAGTGCGCTGGCCGGGATTCCGGTTCGATCCGACATTGCAATGACCGGGGAGATTACGGTGCGGGGCCGTGTGCTGGCCATCGGCGGGCTCAAGGAAAAGCTGCTGGCGGCGCACCGGCAGGGCATCTTTGAAGTAATTCTTCCCAGGGATAATGAAAAGGACCTCCCGGATGTTCCGGAAAACATCCGGAAGGAGATGAAGCTGCGGTTTGTCTCGTCGATGGACGAGGTTCTTCGGATGGCGTTGGAGCGGGAAATCGGCAGCCAACCGCTTGCGGCGACACCTCCGGTGGAGATGCCTCAGCCGGGCGAAGAAAAGATTACGCACTAGTGAATCGGGAAACGGGATGCAGTCCGGGTTGCGGCCAACGGCGGTGGACGCTGAGTTTATCGCGAGTGCGGCGACGCCTGGGCAGTTCCCGGCGGAAGGGCTTCCCGAGGTCGCGTTCCTGGGCAGGAGCAACGCCGGGAAGTCGACTTTATTGAATTGTCTTGCGGGCAGGCCTGGTTTGGCGTTTACCAGCGCACAGCCGGGCCGGACGCAGGTAGTGAATTTTTTTCGGATCGGCGGGCAGGTCCAGTTTGTGGATCTTCCCGGCTATGGCTATGCGCGCGCGCCGGCGGGCATCCGCGGCGGATGGCGGGAGTTGATCGAGCATTACCTGATGCATCGAAAGGCTCTCCGGCTTTCCTGCCTGGTGCTCGATGCGCGTCGAGGTTGGATGGAAAAGGATCTCGAACTGAAGCGTTGGCTTGAGGTCCATGGCAGGCGATATGTAGTAATCGCCTCGAAGACAGACAAACTGAAAACACAGCAGGAAAGACACCGCGGCATGGCGGCCATCCGGGCGAAATCTCCGGAAGGCGAGGTTTTGCCGTTCTCGGCCGTAACCGGCCAGGGAGTGAGGGAAATTTGGCAAGCGATTTCGACAATCAAGAACAGCCAGTGACGCCCGGGCCGGACGACAAACCGGTGGAGGCGGCTGGGAGCAAGCCGGACGCTGCCCCGGCGGCGGAGAGTCAGCCGAAGGCGGAGACTGCCCCGAGCAAGTCCGCCGACGGGAAGCCGGCTGAGGCGAAGGTAAGCGAGGCTAAGTCTGCCGAAAGTAAACCGGCGGAGAGCAAGGGCGGCGAGTTGAAGGGCCCCGACGGCAAGCCGCTCGATGCCGGGGCGGCGGCGCGTAAGCGCGCGGGCCAGAACCAGAAGAATGGCGTGACGCTGGATCTGGTTGAGCTGAAGGATATGAGTATCCTGAAGCTGAACCAGATTGCGAAGGATCTGGGCGTTCAGGGTACGGCGGGCCTGCGCAAACAGGAGTTGATCTTCAAGATCCTGCAGACGCAGGCCGAAAAGAGCGGTCTCATCTTTTCCGAGGGCGTGCTCGAGTGCCTGCCGGACGGCTTTGGTTTCCTCCGTGCGCCCGAGTACAACTATCTTCCGGGACCCGACGACGTCTACGTTTCACCGTCACAGATCCGCCGTTTCGACCTGCGCACGGGGGATACGATTTCCGGGCAGATCCGGCCGCCGAAGGAAGGCGAGCGGTATTTTGCCCTGATCAAAGTCGACGCGATCAACTTCGAGCCGCCCGAGGAAGCCCGTAACAAGATCTTCTTCGACAACCTGACGCCGCTTTATCCCGACAAGCGGCTGAAGCTCGAGACGGTGAAGGATAACTATTCCGGCCGCGTGATGGACATGCTTACGCCGATCGGAAAGGGACAGCGCGGATTG
>DAIDIH010000183.1 GCA_027459465.1 Bryobacterales bacterium
GTTAGGCGAGCTGCGGGCTTACGGCATCATCCTGCCCACGGTATTTCTTTCGATCGTCGCGTTCCTTCTCAATGTTCTGCTATCCCGGCTTGTAGCCACGCAGCGCGGTCAGATCGCCGTGCTGAAAGCTTTCGGCTACACGCACCTGGAAATCGCCGTTCACTATCTGGAACTCTCCCTGGTCGCCGTCTTATTCGGATCACTCGCCGGCATCGCC
Source organism: Bryobacterales bacterium (assembly GCA_027459465.1). Classification (GTDB taxonomy): domain Bacteria; phylum Acidobacteriota; class Terriglobia; order Bryobacterales; family Bryobacteraceae; genus JAJYKC01. The sequence goes on from DAIDIH010000183.1 coordinate 218, forward strand.
TCCGGACTGTGGCTCGGCTCCGGGATGATGAACATTTACGAACGGTATTTCCACTTCCCCGCTCTTCCGCTCCAGATAGACGCCGCACTAATTCTCACCGCCGCCACGATCGCCGCTGCGTCGGCCTGCTTAGGCGCCATCGCGGCCGTCCGGCGCGCGGCTTCCCTGCCCCCCGCCGAAGCGATGCGGCCGGAACCGCCCGCGAGCTTCCACGCCGGTCTCGTCGAACGCCTGGGGCTCGGTGCGGTGCTCGGTCCCGCTTCGCGCATGATCGTCCGCAACCTCGCCCGGCGCCGCTGGCGCGCCTTCTTCAGCGCGTTTGCCGTCGCTCTCGCGGTCGCGATTGTGGTCTCCGGCCGGTACGCCATCGACGCCGTGAACCATCTGGTTCGGGTGCAGTTTTACCAGGTTCAGCGCGAGGACGTGACGGTGGTTTTCCAGGAGGCCCGGCCGTCGCGCGCCCGGCATGAGCTCGCCCAACTCCCCGGCGTGCTCCGCGTCGAGCCATACCGCGAAGTCCCGGTGCGTCTCCGCTTCGGGCATCGCTGGCGTCTCGTATCGCTTCTCGGCCTCGCGCCGGACGGAGAGTCGCGGCGGCCGGTTGACCAGCAACTCCGGCCGGTCGATCTGCCGCCCGACGGCCTGGTTCTCAACGCAAGGCTTGCCGAGATCCTCCGTGCAAGACCAGGAGATGTCATCACCGTCGAGGTACTTGAAGGGGCGCGTCCGGTGCGCTCCGTGCCCCTGGTCTCACTCGCCGACGAACCGGTTGGCCTCGGCGCTTACATGCAAGCCGACACCCTCCACCGCCTGATGCGCGAGGGCAACACGATCTCCGGCGCTTACCTGAAAGTCGACCCGGCCGTCGCAAGCAGCCTTTATTCGTTTCTGAAGCGCACGCCTTCGATCAGCGGCGTCGCCGTTCGCGAGGCCATGCTCGCCAGCTTTTGGAAATCGTTCGGCGAATCCATTTGGGTTTCGACTGTGTTCGTTGTGGGGTTCGCCTGCGTGATTGCGTTCGGCACCGTTTATAACGGAGCGCGCATTGCACTGTCGGAGCGCGGCCAGGAACTCGCCACACTCCGCGTGCTCGGTTACACCCGGGCGGAAGCCGCCGGCATCTTACTCGGCGAACAGGCCCTGCTCACCGCCATCGCGATCCCAATCGGGTTCATGCTGGGCTATGCGCTATCGGCGATGCTGGCGCACTTTTTCTCGCGCGACCTGTTCCGTCTTCCTCTGGTCGTGAATGCCGCCACCTACGCGTATGCCGCCGTGGTCGTCGCCTCGGCCGGGCTTTTCTCCAGCCTGATGGTCGCCCAACGCATACGCCATATGGACCTCACGGAAGTTCTGAAGTCCAGGGAATGAGGACACGATGAAACGGATCTTCAAGCGCGTTCTGGTTGCACTGCTCTTGATCGCGGCGGCGGTTGTTATCGCGCTTGCCTTCCGCTCCAAGCCCGTCGAGGTCGACGCGGCGCAAGTGACTCGCGGCCCGATCCAGGTTACCGTCGAAGAGGACGCCGAAACACGCGCGCACGACCGTTTCACTCTGGCCGCGCCGATCGCGGGCCGGCTCTCGCGGATCCAGCTTCGCGAAGGCGATGAAGTCACGCCGCGAACGCCGATCGCCACCATCAGCCCTCTGCCGCTCGACGTTCGCGAACTGGCCGAAATTCGCGCTCGCGTGGCATCCGCCGAGGCACGCCAACGCGAAGCCGCCGAGCAGTTGGCGCGTTGGGAGAGCGACCATGCGCAGGCGGTCCGCGACCTCGACCGTGCGCGCCGCCTCGCCGCCGATGGCATCGTCGCTGAGCAGGACTACGAGCAGGCTCAAACCAAGGAAGCGGCAGCCGCGAAGGACGTGGAAGCCGCGAAGTTCCGCCTGAGTTCCGCCGCGGCCGACGTGGAACGCGAACGCGCCGGGCTGGTGTCTCTCGAAGCGCAGCAAAGCCAAGGCGGCCGCATTGTTACCCTCTATCCGCCCACGCGCTGCCGCATTCTTCGTATTTTCGAGAAAAGCGAACGCGTCATTTCCTTCGGCACGCCGATCGCGGTCCTCAGCGATCCCAACAAGATCGAGATCGTGGCCGATTTACTGTCGACCGATGCGGTTAAGGTGCGCCCCGGCGCGCCGGTGATGGTGGAGAACTGGGGCGGCCCGGCGCCGCTGCGCGCCAAAGTCCGGCTGGTGGAACCGTACGGATTCACGAAGGTCTCTGCGCTCGGGATCGAAGAACAGCGAACCAATGTCATCGCGGATTTCGTCGATCCCCCGGACGGCTTAGGCGACGGATACCGCGTGGATGTCCGCGTGGTGCTTTGGGAGAACGCGGACGTTCTCAAGGTGCCGGCCAGCGCGCTGTTTCGAGTGGGAGGCCAGTGGAGTGTCTTTACTGTCGATGAGGGGCGCACGCGGCTTCACTCGGTCGACGTGGGCCACCAGAACGCCGCCGAAGCCGAGATCCTCAATGGAGTCGAGCGTGGCGCGGTGGTGGTGGTGCACCCGCCGAACGACTTGCAAGACAACACTCGCGTGGCCGTGCGCGCCAGCAACGCGCGCTGATGCCGGGCTCAGTGCGCGGCGGGCGTGATGTCGGTGACCGGGAGATCCCAGTGCGCGAGCAGGATCTCGAACCGCCTCTGCTCCTCGCGCTGGTATGTTTTCTGGTCCGGCCAAAGCTGGTGAATGAGACGCTCTTCGTCCGGGTTCGCGGTGGTGCCGACCGCGGAGTTTTTGAAGACGATGGTGACGCGGTAATCCCATCGTGCTTCTTCGGTCATGTGATTGGCCGGTGTTTCGATTTTCACGGAAAGGATCCGTCCCGTTTCCTGGATCTTCTTCAGGAGCGGATAGTGGTTCTTCAAAAACAGGTTTAGAAACTCCTGTTGACGACCCCACTGGACCTTGTAGTAATACTCGACCGCGTACGGCGCGTCCATCCCGCCGTGTGGCGGCGCGCCCTGCGCGAATAACCCCGGCCCGGAACAAGCTGCAATCAACAGCGGCAGCAGAATCTTCTTCATCGAGCCCTCGCTATCTCCGCCACCGGCCTTCTTCGCGCTTGCCGGCGAGCAATTTCGCGTCTTCGGTGACCAGATACGGCGTCAGCGCGCCGTCATCTTTCAGCGCCTTCACCGTGTGCAGCGGATCGTTGCCCGCGTAGACGAGAACCATGTGCGACGCATTCAACGGATTCGATGCCGCAAACACGAGCGAATCGCGTTCGGAGGCGAATGTTTTGCCATCGAGCTTCAGCACGCCGGCGTGATAGTCGAGGCCGAGCCGTCCGGCCCAGTTTGCCAGCGCGGAGTTCGTCGACGGACGGCCAACGAAGACGACGTCGCGATTTTTCAGGTCCGCGTCGCTTACTTCGAAGTCCTTGCGAATCTCGACGTCCTGCTGGCCGCGGTCGCGATACATCTTCTGCAACTGCTCGGCGGCGTAGCGGTTCGTTGCGATGTTGTCCACCGTTCCGTAGACAATCACCGCGGTAGCGAGGCGCTCGCCGATATCACCCGGCAGATAAGCAGGCCCTTCGCCGGGTTCGGTGAACGCGTATGTCGTTCCCGCCTTGTCGAGGAACGACTGCGCCGTCACAGTCTTCGTGGTGTTCGCCGCGAAGTAATCCTTCATCAGCTTCAGGAACGCGTCGTCGCCCACCTTGCGCCGCAGAGCGTCGAGGAACAGAGCGCCCCGGGCCTGCTCGATCCGGAACCGGTTCAGCGGCGTGTCCGGGGCAAGCTTCAAGCCGCGATACTGAATCGTCTCCGCCGCGATCGCCGCTTCCGGATCCTTGGCTTCGAGCAGCCGATAGTAGGCCGCCGAGCCGGCCACGAACCAGGTGTCGGCGCCGGAGGCCGGCAGCACCCAGCCCTTCCATAGACGGTCCTCGTAGCTGACTTCCTTCGCTTCGGCCGGCTTAGTTTGCTCCGGCTTCTTCGCCAACCGTTCCTGCTCGTTTTCCTGAACCAGCTTGCGCAGCGCGTCCGAGGCTTTCGCCGTGAACAGGTGGTAGCCGTCCGGATACAGTCCTTGCACCGGGCCGGGATTTGCCGCCGGCGCCGGCGCGACGGTCTGGTTCGGGCGACCCATCTCGGCCCAAACCATCATGTTGTTCGCCATGTCGGCTGTGGCGATCTTCGCGTCGATCGTGCTGCGGGCGACCAGCGGGGTCGTCCGGTACGCCAGGAAGCCGAACTGTTCGTCAATCTTGCCCTTGTACTCGTGATAGAACTTTTGCCAGGCCAGGTCACGCACCATCGGAACGTACGGCACGTAAGCGGGCGGGCCTTGCGGGTCGGGCTCATACTCCAAATTGATTGTCAGGTCTTTGGCGTTGTTGTCGCCCCAGTAGAAGCCCGACGTGCCGCCGAACCATTCGTTTTTCGAGCTCCGCCACAGGTGGGTGTGGTTCGTTCCGAGCTCGTACATGGCGATCTCGTTCGTCTTGGCGTCGCCGATGATCCACTCGTTCGTGTAGAGGCCGTTGTTGCGCGTGCCAAGCTCGTGGATGACTTCGTCGATGTTGCCGCCGTATTGAATCGCGCGGCGCGCCCGGAAGGCGACTGGCGTCCCGTTGATATTGAACGGCGTCTGCCGGATGGTCGTCTCGGTGAGTACGACGCCGGCATCGTTCTGATACCAGTCCGTCCCGCTCTCGATTCCGCCCGGGTAGCTTTGCATCAGAAGACGATGCCCGGTGTCGGGCCGGATGTCGAGCATCACGTTGGTCAACTCGCCCAGCGTTTGCGACCACCATGTCACATGACCGATCACCATCTTGCCGTCGCGTGTCGCCGGGCCCGTGGCCGCGAACGCGCTGCAGTGGTCGGTCGCGGTATCCCGTCCCGGCCGGCTGTAACCCGGAGGCGAGAAATGGAGTCCTTCAAGACCGGTCGGCGTCATCAACACCGCCGCGCGCAACGCACCCATCTCGACGGCGGTGTTCGCCACAACTAGGTCGATCAGATCCAGTTTCCGCTTCAAGAACTTCGCCCCGTGGGCGTTCGCGCCGTCCACGATGCCGCGCATCTCTTCGAGAATCTCTTTGTCGAATCCGCGCAGAAACAGAGCGTTGGCCGACGTGCGGAACGAGTCCCAGGTGTCCTCGTCCGTGCGCCCGCCGAGTAAGTAAGAGCAACGCGCCAGATACTCCGAGATTTCGCGGGCCATCAGATAGCCGTGCTGATAGCCGCGATCGTACGGCTTGCCTTCGATGTGCAGATAGACCCAACCGCCTTTTGGATAGCGGTACGCCGGACCGAACGTCTCCACCGCTTCCTTCGCCGGCCAGGCATCCTGGGAAGATGCCTCGTCGATGTTCACTCCGGCGAACCATGCCTTGCCATGCAGCGTTCCGCCGTTGCCCGCGGTGAGTAAGATTGAGTCCTGGGACCGGCTCGCCACAAACCGGAGGGTGAGGCGCGTCCATCCCCCGGTGCCGCCGACGGATGCCGAATGCATATCGAAGGGCATCGATGCCATGGTCAGCGCGGCGCCCGAGGCGATCGGCTCGTTCGGCAGGTCCTGCACTTGCAGCTTGTCCGTCTTCACCCACCCGCTCAGCTCATATCGCTTGCCGATCGTAAGCGACACGGGAGCAAGACGGACGCAAGCGTCCGTAGCGCTGGCACCCGCTTCAAGCCGCAGCGCTTCCTTGCTGTCGTGCATCACGGCGGCATCCGGCGCCGCCGTACCGCGAACCACCGTCCAACCATTGTTCGGCGCATCGAAAGAAGCCTCATACACCGGTGCCGCCGCGTGCAAAGCCACGGCCGCGAAAAGACAAAGGGTGAAACGAACCATTGCGCGCTCCTGTGGGTTCACTATAGCAAGGCCAGATATCAGCCGTCAGCGATCAGCGGACCGCTTGTTTGCGCTTGCCGCAAGTAGTGAACTACGCTGGAGTCGCAAGCGCACGAAGCATGGCGCTATTCACGAAAAATACTATGCGAATTAAGACGATCGGTTTGTTGGTTCTTGCTTCCTTTCCCTTTTGTCTCGTCCGGGCCGCCGTACCGACTTTCCAACTCAACGTCGGTGGGCATGCTTACAAGCTTGCCGGCAGCGATCCCTCGTCTGACGCTTCGACGACCATCCCTACTGTGCTCGTGCCTATCACTTTGTCGTTTGAGTCGAAGCAGGTGAATGGGAAGCCGTTCGTGCTCAACGCCGGACCCGATGTCGCATTGTTGCTCCGTTCGCCTATCTTCACGGACTATGCATTTCCTTCGGGTAACGTGACGCAATATGTCGACGCCATGCTCCGCACGACCTTCCCCAAGGCGTCCAACTGGCACACGCTTCTGGGTAAGCCGGAGATCAAACCGGTCACTATTTCAGTTCCGGCCGGTTACGGCTATGTTCTCAATTCCAAGAAGGAAGGTAAGTCAGTGGCGGTAGTCGATTCGGAGTTTGTTGAGAAACAGGTTTTTGCACAAATACCGGAACAGGTGGGTAAGTTAGTTATCGCCTTCGCTCATAACACTACTTACTACGCCGATGCCGACGCGACGGTCTGCTGCACCTGGGGAACACACGGCATTGACCCGGATACGAAGAATTCCTTTATCCTGGCGTCGTTTCTCTCCGATGCCCCTTCTATCGTTGAGGACCTCGACGTTCAACCGCTCACGCAGCAACTGGCGGAGTTCTTCTACGATCCGAGGTACGATCCGCAGCAGTACCGCCATCACGACAAGATCCAAGGCAACGAGTTTCCCGCCTGGCTACGGCCGGCCACCATGCGTCCCGGCGACGCGGGAGCCTGCGGCGGCACCGGAATCGCTTCGAGTTATTTTCTTCTCGAGCCCACCGATACCAACCCGAAGAATAACTTCCCCGCTTCGAGGCCTTTCCTGGCGCGTGTCGGCGGCAAGGTATTCCATCTCCAGAACGTAGCTTTAATGGGGTGGTACACCGGCCCTGCTGAACCGCTCGGAACGACGTACAGTTTCCCGAACGCGAGAGTGCTCGCCGCGCCGGCCGAGCCGTGCCCGCCCCGGCAACGCCACACCGGCCCGCCGGAGACCACCGTCTCCGCCATTCCCAACCATCGTCCGCCCAACGGCCACCAACTCATCGGCTATTGGACCGGCTACGGCATCCCCGGACCCATTCCGCCGGCTCAACGCATTTCGCCGCAGTGGGACGTGATTATCGTCGCTTTCTCAACGCCTGACAAGAGCGCGCCCGACGGCACGATGGAATTCCGTCTTCGCAACGGCGTCACGCCGGAACAGTTCAAGGAAGGCGTCGCATATCTCAAGAGCCAGGGCAAGAAGGTGCTGCTCTCGCTCGGCGGCGGCGGCCTGTATTTCACTTTCGACGATCCCAAGGCGGTTCCGAACTTCGTGTCCTCGGTCGCGCAGATCGTGCGCGAATACGGCTTTGACGGCGTGGACATCGACTTCGAAGCACCCTCGTTGTCTCTCGCGCCGGGAGATACGGATTTCAAGCATCCGACGACACCTTCTGTCGTCAACCTGATCTCCGCGCTCCGCCAGTTGCATGACCAGATCGGACCGCAGTTCATGATTACTCTCGTTCCCGAGGGCACCCAGATCCCGGGAGGCTACCCCAGCTATGGGGGGCAGTTCGGGTCCTATTTACCGCTCACCTACGCGCTCCGCGACATTCTCGCGTTCGTGGACATTCAGGACTACAACACGCCGCCGCTCCAAGGGCTCGACGGGGAAATTTATCAGTCCCAAACGGTCGACTACCATGCCGCGGTCACCGAACTCCTGCTCCATGGTTTCAACGTAGGCGGCGACCCGAAGTCCTTCTTCCCGCCGCTGCCGGCGAACAAAGTGGCCGTCGGCTTCCTCACCGGCTACGAAAATCCTGACACCGTCAGCAAGGCCATGGAGTATCTCATTACCGGCAAGGCACCGGTAGGCACGACGTACGAACTGGTCGAGCCCACGGGCTACCCGGGGATGATCGGGGCGATGTTCTGGACACTTGATGCCGACCACCGCGAGAACTATCGCTACTCGAACAGTGTGGGTCCGCAACTGCACAACTACCCGGCGGCGAAGTAGCTACCTGAGCGACGAGGGATTGACCCAGGCATAGGTGCAGCAGCCGGAGCGAAGAATCAGGTCGGCTCCGTCGGCGCCGAACAGGCCGCCATAGCCTTCCGGCGGCGACCCCGCCAGGGGAACCCAGCGGCCCGCCACACGGTCCAGGCGGAAGAGACCGTACGGTGGAGCGGGGCCACCGGGATGAGCTGGGGAATAATAGAGTTCGCCGAATACGGCGCCGGCGGCCGAGACGATCGACCTGGCGTAATATGCAGGGGGAGTGAACCAGCTCGTGGAGTTCGGCGGGGATGGGGCGCCGGTATTGAAGGGGCTTGCCAGGGACAGGCGCGACCGGAACTTCCCGTCCGTGCCGAGCTCAAGCCAGGAACCGGCCATCGGACTGAAGAAGCCAACGCCGTCATCGAGGACGACAGCTTCACCGTGATAGGTCACCCACGTTTCAGGGCGATAGCCGTTGGACTGCACCTTCGACGGCAGGCCCGAACTGCGGTCGGCGTCGCTGAAGTACATGGCGGCGGGGATGCTCTTCGAGAGGAGTTTGCCACTTATGGAGAAACGCTCGAGCGTGTCGGGATTCGAGGGAGCGTCACTATGGACCGGATCGCCGCCAAAGGCCCAGATTTCGGAGCCGTTCCGAACGGCAATCGAGTCGGGAGCGAAGCGTGAAGTCAGGTAGACGTCGCTGATGCGGCTCGGCGGCTTGATGTGAACCAGCGCGGTCGATACCTTCGCGGCCGACTTCCAGTCCTCGACAGAGGCGATCAGCGAGCCGTCGCCCACGGCGGCGGCGCAGAGGAGCCTGACGCTGTAGGCTCCGGGGAACCAGATTTCGGTGTGGCTAATGATGAGCTTGCCCTCCCGGTCATACATCCAAATGGAAGGGTGGTCGCCCGGGTGTTCCGCGCGCTCATACTGAATCCAGTAGCCGTTGTCCCAGCGGTCGAGCGAGAGCCCCGGACGGAAGTCGACCGGGATCTTGACCGAACGCTGGATGATGTTTTGGCCGGAAAGCATCGGGAAGGTGAACACGCTGATTGCTAAGATGCGAAGAAAGGTGGAGACGAATTTACCCATGATTCGACCGTTCCTCTCGTATTACACCTTACCTCTTTGACGCTACCCTTGCGGGTTCGTGGAAGCCGTCGAGTATGCCCTTCTTGACCTGTCTATAACTATAGGGTTCACACTGAATTCAGAGCGATGCCGCTGACCGTCACCCAACTTGCCCGCGCCTGTGGACTCAGCCGCACCACGGTGCTTTACTACGAGTCCGCCGGGCTGCTGAAGCCGGCCAGGCGGAATTTGTCAATCACTTTGAGACACCCGCCCGCATAAATTAGTGTTGCTCCTGTTCGCTCGCCGCCCGCTCAGGCGGCGGATTGATCCATACAGCGGTAGGTCGCGCCGGTGGTCGGGGGTGCGCCCGGACGAAGC
>DAIDIH010000184.1 GCA_027459465.1 Bryobacterales bacterium
GGTCCGGCGCTGGCCGACTGTGTTCGGCGGGTAGCGGCCGGGGAAGTATGGCAGCCGCCGCAGGTGATGCAGGCGGAATCGCCCGAGGAAGACATGGTGGGAGCCCGGGTGCGGGACCGGCTCACGCCCAAGGAAATGCGCATTGTGGCGCTGATTGTGCAGGGCTGCAAGAATCGCGAAATCGCGCTGCGCCTGCGGACCACCGAACAGGTGATCAAGAATTATCTGCGCTCCATCTACGACAAGACCGGGGTGAGCGACCGCCTGGAACTGGCGCTGTTCACGATCCATCATCGCGTGCTGGCGCAGGCTGCGGCGGAAGTGGGCACCGCGATCGAATCGGAAGAGCAGCAGGCAGCGGCGGCTTCAGCGGGAGCCGTGGCTTAGGGGTCGGTTGCGTGAAGGGGTTTCTCCGGGCCGAAACAAGCTGCGAAATATTTTTGGCCGGCGCTGTGTGACGGGGCACGGCAAAAGCGGCCATTACAAAAAAGTATTGATTCTTCAATATCCGGGCGCGAGGTTTGCGCCCCGCTTCTGGATGGGGAAGCACGGTTAGAAGCAACCGCAGATGTTTCGCTGCGCTCAACATGACAGCCTGTCGTTGGTGATAGCGAGCGATTGAACGGCGGTTGGGAGCGTATCGCCGGCTAACCGGAAGTTTGGATGCGACCGAAGCGGAACGGCAACCGCGGATCCTTCTCTCCCCCCCCGAACTGAGAAGCGTTCGGGGCCCGTACGATCAGGATGCAAGCATTGTGGTGGGATGTAGTTCTTGTGTCAGGCCACGGCTTCACGCGTTGCCCCATTCCAGAAACTTGCTTTCGCTTCTAGAGTCCCCGCGGCCGCTCGGGGCGTTCTTCGGGCGGCAGCTTTTCCGCCACGCTCTTGGCCTGCGTAAATAGATAAAGATAGTCAGGCCCGCCCGCCTTGGAATCGGTCCCGCTCATGTTGAAGCCGCCAAAGGGATGCGCCCCCACCATTGCGCCCGTGCATTTGCGGTTGAAGTAGAGATTGCCCACGTGGAACTCGCGGCGGGCGCGGTTCAGGCGGCCGCGATCGTTGGAGTAGACCGCGCCGGTGAGGCCGTATTCGGTCGCGTTGGCGAGGTCGAGGGCGTGGTTGAAGTCGCGCGCCTTGGTGACGGCGAGCACGGGACCGAAGATCTCTTCCTGGAAGATGCGCGCCTTTTCGCCGACGTCGGCGATGACGGTGGGCTGGAGGAAGTAGCCGTCGCCCGCGGCGCGTTCGCCGCCGCAGACGAGCCGGCCTTCGCTCTTGCCGGTTTCGATGTAATTGCGGATGGTCTTCAGCGCACCTTCGCTGATCACCGGGCCCATGTAGTTGGTAACGTCTTCCGACGGGCCGACAGTAAGGGAAGACGCGGCGGCTTGTAACTTGGAGACAAATTCGTCGTAGACGTCCTGGTGGACGATGGCGCGGGAGCAGGCCGAGCATTTCTGGCCCTGGTAGCCGTAGGCGGAGGCGATGACGCCTTTCACCGCGTCGTCGATGTCTACGCCGCTGTCGACGACGATGGCGTCTTTGCCGCCCATCTCCGCGATGACGCGCTTGATCCAGATCTGGCCGGGGCGCGGCTTGGCGGCGAGTTCGACGATGCGCAGGCCGACTTCGCGCGAGCCGGTGAAAGAAATGAACCGGGTGAGCGGATGCTCGACCATGAGGTCGCCGATGACGGAGCCGCGGCCGGTGACGAGCGAAAAGCTGCGCGGCGGGAAACCGGCTTCTTCGAGCGCCTCGGCGAACTTGGCGGCGATGGTGGGGGTTTCGCTCGAAGGCTTGATGACGACGGTGTTGCCGGTGACCAGCGCCGCGACGGTCATGCCGGTGAGGATGGCGAGCGGGAAGTTCCACGGCGGGATGATAAGGCCCACGCCGAGCGGAAGGTAGATCATCTCGTCGTGCTCGCCGGGCATCTGGTGCACTTCGGCGGGGGAAGCGAGTTTGGCCATCTGGCGGGCGTAGTATTCGCAGAAGTCGATGGCTTCGCTGACGTCGGCGTCGGCTTCGTACCACGTTTTGCCGGCTTCGAGCACCAGCCAGGAGTCGAACTCGAGCTTGCGGCGGCGGATGATGGCGGCGGTTTCGACGACGAGTTCGATGCGGCGCGCCACCGGCGTAGCGGCCCATTCGGGGAAGTAGGCGTGCGCGTCGACGATCGCTTCGCGGGCCAGATCCGCGGTGGCCATTTCGTGGATGCCGACGATTTCCGCGGGGCGGGAGGGGTTCACGCTGCGGAGATGGTCGCCGGTTTTGACGCGGCGGCCGGCGATGCGGAGCGGGTACTGGCGGCCGAGTTCCGCCTTGATGTGCCGGAGCACGCTGGCGGCGGTGTGGCGAGAAGATTCGGAGGAGAAAGTGTCGACCGGTTCGTTTCGGAATGCGGGCAGGGCCGGCAGGCCCACGGCGGTGGTTGTGGTTGTCATGAAGTTACTCCTGGAATTCGGGTTTGGGCGCCTCTTCCATCAGTTGCCGGCCGCGCTCGAACATTTCGGCGGCTTCGTCGACGATCTGGCGTCCGCGCTCGTAGAGTTCCCGGCCGCGCTCGATCATGTCCTGGCCGGAGCCGCTGAGCGCTTCGCGGCTGTTGGCGGTCTTGTCGGCGATGCGGCGGCGGGTTTCGGCGCCGGCGGCCGGAGCGAACAGCAATGCCAGGCCGATGCCGGCGAGGGTTCCTCCTACAAACCAGGCCAGCTTGTTCGAGCCGTTGTCTGCCATGCGCGCTTCCTCCCGCCTCATTTTAGCGCGCGGGTTGCGAGGGGCTGCTTCGCGGCGGCTATGGGAGAATGAATTTCACTTATGAGAGGGTGGCTTTCGCACGGGGGAGCGGATTGAAGTTCGCGTTTGTGGTGCAGCGGTACGGGGAGCAGATCGCCGGAGGAAGCGAGCAGTTCTGCCGGGCAATTGCGGAAAGACTCGCAAAGCGCGCCTCGGTGACCGTGCTGACAACCTGCGCTACCGATTACATGACGTGGCGCGACGAACTGCCGCCGGGGGAGAGCGAGTTGAACGGGGTGCGCCTGCTGCGGTTCCGCGTGGACGCTCCGCGCGATGTGCCGGGGTTTAACGCGTTGAGCGAGAAGGTGCTCAACTCCTCGCCGCCGCTCGAGGAGCAGGAGCGGTGGATGCGGATGCAGGGGCCGGTAAGCTCGGCCTTGCTCGAGCATCTGAAGCGCGAGGGGGGAAGCTACGGGGCGGTTTTGTTCTTCACGTATCTCTACGCGACGACGTATCTTGGGCTGCCGCTGGTGGCCGGGCGCGCGCTGCTGGCTCCGACGGCCCACGACGAGCCGGCGATTTATCTTTCGATGTTCGACGGTTTGTTCCGGAGGGCGCGGCGGCTGCTGTTTTTGACGCCGGAGGAGCGCGAGTTCGTGTACCGGCGGTTCTGCTTGCCGGAAGAGGCGGGGGTGGTGGCGGGGTTCGGGATGGATGCGCCGGGGGAGGAGCAAGCGCTGCCGGAGGCGGTGCGGGCGCTGGGCGGCGCGCCGTATCTTCTTTATGTGGGGCGGGTGGATCCGTCGAAGGGGTGCGAGGAGCTGGTAAAACATTTTCTGCGGTTTGTGAAGGAGACGCCGGAGAGCCCGCTGCGGCTGGTGCTGGCGGGGGCGCCGTACATGGAGATTCCGAAGGATCCGCGGGTGATTGCGACAGGGTATGTGAGCGAGGCGGAGAAAAACGGGCTGATCGAAGGGGCGATGGCGCTGGCGGCGCCATCGCCGTATGAGAGCCTCTGCATCGCGGCTCTAGAGGCGTGGCTGCGGGGGAAGCCGGTGGTGGCGAACGGGGTGTCGAAGGTGCTGGTGGGGCAGTGCCAGAGGGCCTCGGGCGGGGTGTGGTACCGGAACTATGCCGAGTTCGCCGAGTGCGTGAGGATGCTCGAAGGGGATGTGGATTTGCGGCGGCGGTTGGGCGAAGCGGGGCGGCGGTACACGGCGCGGAACTACGGGTGGGAGACGGTGGAACGAGTCTATTTTGAGAATCTGAGCCAGGTGGCGCGGGGATGAGCGGCGTTCCGCGGCGGACGGTGGGGCTGGTGATCCCGTGGTATTCGGACACGATGGGAGGCGGGGCGGAGACGGCGTGCCGGATTCTGGCGAAGGAGTTTCAGCGCGCGGGGGCGGCGGTGGAGGTGCTGGCGACGCGGGTGGGCGGGTTCCGGAGCGACTGGGGCGTAAATCATTTTCCCGAGGGAATGTCGGACGAGGGCGGCGTGGCGGTGCGGCGGTTCGCGGTGGGGAAGGCAAGCAGGAGGAAGTTCGACGCGATCAATGCGCGGCTGATGGCCGGCGAGGGGGTGAGCGAGGAAGAGGAGCGGGTGTTCCTGCGCGAGATGCTGCCGTGCCCGGCGCTGACCGAGTACATTGCGGCGAATCGCGGGCGGTATCACTTCGTGTTTTTGCCGTATCTGTTCGCGACGACGTATTACGGGGCGCTCGCGTGCGAGGGAGAGGCGATCCATATTCCTTGCCTGCATGATGAGGCGTATGCGCGGATGCGGTGTGTGAAGGAGATGATGGGGCGGGCGCGGGGCGCGTTCTTTTTGTCGGGTCCGGAGCAGGCGCTGGCGCGGCGGCTGTATCCGGGGCTGCGGGATCTGGGGGCGCCGGGTTTGCCGATGGAGGCCGGCTGGGGGGGCGATGGGGAGCGGTTCCGGGCGAAGTACGGATACGAGCGGTTCCTGTTGTATGTGGGGCGGACGGACGCGGGGAAGGGCGCGGAGCTGCTGGCGGGGCATTTCGAGCGGTACGTGGCGGAGACGAAACAGGATCTACATCTTTTGTTTTTGGGCGTGGAGCGGGCGCCGGGGGAGACGGGCGCGGCGGGGCGGATTCACGCGATGGGGTTTTTGAGCGAGCAGGACAAGCGGGATGCGCTGGCGGGCGCGGTGGCGCTGTGCGTGCCGAGCGTGATGGAGAGTTTTTCGATTGTGCTGATGGAGAGCTGGCTGGCCGGACGGCCGGCGATTGTGAACGAGGCGTGCGCGGTGACGGCGGAGTTTTGCCGGCAAAGCCGGGGCGGGTTGTGGTTTGAAGATTACGCGGACTTTCGCGGGGTGGTGGATTATCTGTTGTCGCATCCGAGAGAGGCGGCGGCGATGGGGCGCGCGGGGGGCGAGTTTGTGCGGGAGCGGTTCGCGCCGGAGAAGGTGGCGCGGGGTTATCTGGTGGTTCTGGCGGGGCTGGAGTAGGAGGCGTTAGTTGGCCTGGTTGAGCGCGACCGCGCGATGCACCTTGCGGATGGCGGCTACTGCGTCCGCGGTGTCGGACTCGGTGAATTTCGGGTCCATCATGACGCCGGCGTAGCGGCTGAGGATGTCGATGGTGCGGGGGCAACATTGGCGGCCGTAGCGAATGGCCTTGCCGCGGGGCGTTTCGAAGGACGGCCAACGCGGCACTACGGTCACTTTGTTCTCGATTTCCGGCACGATGGGCAGCACCACGGAGCCGGCGGGGCTCGACACGGGCACGTTTTCCGCGCGCATCGCCTCCGAGTACTGCTGCCTTTCGCCGCTGGTCTTGAAGCCGATAAAAATTCCCGTGCCCAGTTCGCCCGCGGGATCCGGAAGCTGCCGCAGTTGCAGGCCCGGGAGGCCGCGGATTCCGTCATACACGCGCCGCGCGTTGGCCCGCACGGCGCCGGCGATCGTGTCCAGCTTTCTCAATTGCGCCAGCAGCACGCCGCCGGTGAACTCGTTCATGCGGTAATTGAGGCCCGGAAAGAAATTCCGCTTGCCGTCGGGAGTTTGGAGCAGGCCCACGTCGTGGAAGCGGAAGGCGCGCTCGTAGAGGCGCGCGTCGTTGGTGACCACGGCCCCGCCTTCGCCGGCCGTAATGGTCTTACTTTGTTGCAGGCTGCTGATGCCTATGTCGCCCATCGATCCGAGCGGCCGGCCCTTGTATTTGGCGCCCACGCTCTGGCTGAAATCCTCGAGCACCTTGAGCCCGTGCCTGCGCGCGATGGGCAGGATGCGATCCATATCGGCGGGATTTCCCTGGAGGCTCACGGCCATGATGACCTTGGTCTGCGGCGTAATCCGGTGCTCGATGTCGTCCGGGTCGATATTGAAGGAGTCGTCGATTTCGGCGAACACCGGCAGCGCGCCTGCCTGGATGATGGTGTTGTAGCAGGAGTACCAGGTCCAGGCCGGGAGGATCACTTCGTCGCCCGGTCCGACTTCGAGCGCGGCCATGGCGCAGTGCAGGGCCGCCGTGCCGGAGGTGACGGCGAGTGCGTATTTCGTGTGGCAATAGGCGGCGTATTCCCGCTCGAAGATCGCCACCTTCGACGTGGCCGCCGGATTGGCGAAGCGAAACGGGTTGCGCGCCTCGACGACGTCGCCGAGCTGCTGCCGCTCCTTGTCGTCGTAAAACTCTGGCCCCCAATTTTTGGTTTTGAGAGATTGCCGCCGCACCGGTGTCCCGCCCTGGGAAGCCAGTTTCTCCGCGGAAGCTTGCGCGCCGGCAGCGGCAGCCGCCGCTAAAAACGTCCGCCGATCCATGTGAAACTCCTTTCCCCTACTCTACTGCGATCGTTTGCCGCCGACGGCGCGAAAGTTCTGAGGCTGATTCGGCTAAGCGCAGTGATGGTATAGTTACTTCTCAATTGCGCTTCGGCCCGGGCGGCAGGCCTGCCGCCGGCTCGATAGGGATCTGAGATTACGGCATTGACCAACGACGACTGGAAGGAGGCGTTCCGGCTTTTCGAGCTGGCGAGCGGCGCGGTTCCGGCGATCGCGGGCGCCTTCTCGCCGGCATGCCGGCTCACATTGTCGAAGAAGTGGAGTCGATGATCGAGGATGCCGAGGAGGAGGATCTCGCGGCGCCCGCGCCGGGCCGCGAATACGGGAAGTACACGCTTGTGGCTCCGCTTGGTTCCGGAGGCATGGGCGAAGTGTTCGCCGCGCGGGATCGCGAACTCGGGCGAATGGTTGCGATCAAGTTCGTGGGGGCGCGGAGCCGGCTTCTTCCCACGGCCTTCGATCAGTTGGTTCACGAGGCGCAGGCTGCGTCGGCGCTGAACCACCCGAACCTCATCACCGTTTACGAGGTCCTGCGGTCCGAATCGGGGCTTGCCATTGTGACTGAGCTCGTCAAAGGGAAGTCCCTTCGAGCGATGGCCGGCGCGCCGCAGCCGGTCGAGCAGATGGCTGGCTGGGGCGCGCAGATTGCGCGTGCGCTCGCCGCCGCCCATGCCGAATCCATCGTTCACTCTGACATCAAGCCGGAGAATGTGATGCTCCGGGACGACGGCTACATCAAGATTCTCGATTTCGGTCTTGCACGGAGCATGGGCCTCGGGCTCAGGATGAACGATCTCACGCTGGGCACGGTCGGCTACATGTCTCCGGAGCAGACTCGCGGCGAACCGTTGACGGGCGCAAGCGACGTTTTTTCCCTCGGTGTCCTGTTGGTCGAGCTTGCGACGGGGAAGCATCCGTTTCTGGCCGATACAGCGGTTGGGACGACGATCGCCATTGCGCAAGCTGAAGTGAACTACCCGACGCCCGCGGTGCGCGGGGGCAAGCCGTTCGCCGCTCTCGTGCGGGCGATGCTGGACAAGGACCCGGCGCGGCGGCCGTCGATGGCGGAGGTGGGCCGGGCGCTGGAGAAGGTGGTGTCACTTGCGGCCCGGAGAAATCGCAGGCGAGTCATTTGGGGCGCGGGTGGAGTTGCTTTCCTGGCCGCGGCCGGCGCGTTTTTCTGGTTGCGCCCGGTCGGGCCGACGGTTCCGCTGCTGGGCTCGCCGGTGGCGCTCACGAACTACAGCGGCATCGAGCAGCAACCGGCATTTTCTCCGGACGGCCGTACGTTGGCCTTTGTTTGGTCGGGACTTGATGGACGCCAGGACGACCTGTATATCCGAGCCGCCGACGCGTTTGATGCGCAGCCTCGGCGGCTGACCAACGAAGCCAATGAGGAAATGACGCCGGCCTTCTCGCCGGACGGAAAATCCCTAGCCTGGGTGCGCCAGGTTCTCGATGGCGGCGATGACGAAGTCTGGGTCGCGCCGGTACGCGGACTCGAGGTAGGTCCCGCGCGGCTGGTGGCGAAAACGCTCAACGACGGCGGATTCCGGGGACTTGCGTGGACGCCGGACTCGCGGGCGCTCATCGTACGCGATAAGGGCCCGCGCGGGTGGCCTTTGATTCGGATGCGGGTTGCGGACGGGTCGAAGACCTACCTCACGGACGCGCAGAATATGCAGGACTACGAACCCGTCGTGTCGCCGGACGGGAAACGGCTCCTGTTTCTCCGCTATAACGTCTTGCGGCCTCAGGTCTGCTATGCGGCCCTCGGCGCGGGGTTGGGGACGCCGGTTTGCAGAGAGATTCGAATGGGCCTGGTGTCCGCGACCTGGACGCTCGACTCGCGGTCCATCCTGCTCAGCACCGCCGATGCGCTGTGGCTGATCGACGCGGATGGGAGAGCTTCGGGTCAGATGACGAAGCTGCGTGATGGAGCTTTCGCGAACCTGGTTACCGATGCCGCAGGGCGGCGCTACGCGTATGACCGCACCGTGGTCGATGCCAATATCTGGCAGATCGAGGTTCCCACGCATCGAGTCTCCGAGCTGCTCTCCTCGAGCGAAGAGGAGAGCGAACCGGATATCTCGCCGGACGGCAGCCGGATTCTGTTCCGGTCGGCACGCACGGGGCACTTCGAACTGTATGTGTCGAACCGCGACGGCAGCGGGCTGCGGCAGTTGACTCATCTGGCGAACCACTGCGGAGGCGCGCGGTGGTCTCCGGACGGCAGGTGGATCGCCTACGATTCCGTGCAGGACTTTGCGGGTCCGAAGGGGCTACGGAAATTCGACAACATTTATGTGATGCCGGCCGATGGCGGGCTGGCGCGCCGGCTGACCGACGACACCGCGGGTTCCGTGGTACCCAACTGGTCCGCCGACAGTGGGTGGATCTACTTTTCGCACGGTAAGGACCGGCAGACGTGGAAAGTCCGGAGGAACGGCGGGCCGCCCGTGGTTGTTGCGGCGGGGGAGATGTGGGGCGCGGTGGAAAGCGCGGATGGCAGATGGATCTACTACGAGAAGGCGGCGACGGGCAAGGGTTTGTGGCGGCGGCGAGTGGAGGGAGGGCCGGAGGAGTCGATTCCCGGGACGGAGAAGCTGGTATACCGGACGTGGCAGGTGCGGGGCGATTTCCTGGTTTTTCTTCATAGTGCGCCGAATCCCGGCTTCTATCGCATCAGCCTGGCGAAGGATCAATTCGGCGCGCCGAGGTTCGAGGGCCCGGCGCCGCGGCGTCTGTACTTAGGTCCGGGCATGATGTCGGTGTCGCCGGACGGCAAGACGATTCTCTACACATCGGAGGATCTCAACATCGGAGATATTTATGCTGTCGCTCCCGTGAACCCGAACAAGCGATGACGTGTGGGATGCGGATGCCCCGGCGGAATCCGCCGGGGCATTGCCGCGGTGAGTCAGTTCAAAGTTGGAACGACGGTTACGGTTCCACCGTTGGCGCCGACCCGGATCCTGACTTTTACGGGGTTGGGCAGCGGCGTCAGCCCTGGGCCGACCGCGGTCGCGTTCAGTACGAACGAGTTCGCGCCGGAAGGCTGGATTTGAACGCTGAGATGCACGTTCTGGGAGGCGCCGGAGTAGACCCACTGCCCCTTGTAGGGTCCGTGTTGCGCCAGGGTGAAGGAACCCGCCGGTACGGTGACGCTGTAATTGCCGACCATCAGCGAAAACGACGCGGTGGCCAGATCCAGTCCCGTGCTGTCGGGATTCAGGGTGAAAGCGGAAGACAGGTTAAAGTTGTTCGAGTTGGCGATGGTGGTGACGGCGGCGCTCATGGTGTTGAAGCCCATCGCGAATACGCAGGAATTGCCGGGCGGAAGGTTCGATTCGACGAGGGTCACATCCGACCAATTGACGACGCCATCGTTGTCGAGGTCGGCGTCGGGATTGTAGTTGGGCTGGCCGATGTAATAGCCGAAGGAGTTGCCGACAAGGTCCAGATCGGTACAGTCGACCACGCCGTCGAGGTTGACGTCGCCCGGCAGGCCGACCCGGAGGGTGAAGTTCTGAACGGCGCTGGTTCCGACTCCGTTGTTGGCGGTCAACGTCAGCGGATATGTGCCCTGCGCCGAAACCGGCGGAGTGCCGCTGAAGATGCCGGTACCGGTCGGTTGGCCTTCCGGGTTGGCGGCGGTGAAGGTCACGCCTTGGGGGAGGGTTCCCTGAAGGGTGATTTGCATCGGGCCGCGTAGTCCGGGTATTGCCGATTGGGGGAAGCCCGAGGTATTGACGTCGAAGGTATTGTTCTGTCCGGTCCGGAAGGTTGCCGTGCCGAGGCTGGTGAAGCCGGGGGGCTCGAGCACGAAGATCTGGAAGATGCCGGAGGAGGTACCGGTTGCCGCGGATGCGGTATAGAGCATGTCGTATTCGCCGCCGCTGCCCACGGGCGGTGTGCCGATCAACTGCCAGGTTGAGAGAGGCCCGGCCGTGAACTGGACGCCCGGAGGCGGCGTACCGCTGACGGTTCCGTTGCCGCCGGCGGGCGCGCCGAGAGCCGAGTCGTTGGCGGAGACGCCGACGGTTATGAAGTCGTACATTGGATTGGGCAGAACCGGAATATGCTGGACGTTGATGGTGATGTTCGGCGGGATTGGAACATTGTAGAGGCCGTTCGGTCCGCTCGCGATGCCGCTGAAGCAGCGTGGCTGCTGGCCGGTTGAAGGAACAAGGAGCAATGGGACCGAAGTTGTACCGAACGGCGGCCGGCCGGAGAGGACGGCGGTACCGTCGCCGTTGTCCTTGAAATTCATCCAGGAAGGTTGGCCATTCGTTCCGGTTCCACACGGAAAGCTGAAACTAACCGTGGGAGTGCCCAAGGAACCCGACGGGACAGAAGTCGTCACGCGCAGTTCGTTGGTGTCGTTATCGACCCAGGTAACGTTTGTCGCGGAGGTGATGGTGGCCTGGGGCGGCAACAGGCCGTAGATGGAGATCAGCTCCGTGTCTGTAGTATCGCCGTTGGTTGCCGTCAGAGTGCACTGCACCGGAACGGGGGACACGGGGTTGCCGGCGACATCATAGGTTTCCTGGCCCAACGTTCCTGTCAGCGTGCCGGTTCCGTTGTGGTTGTCGGTAAAAGTTGCGTAGGCGTTGAAGATAGAGTTACCCGCGCAGGTCAGCGTGGGAGTGGGACTGCCGGCGACGTTGATTACTTGCGAGAATTTCTGGCCGGCGTAGAGCGAGTAAGTGTCCGGGCCGAGGATCTGAACGGGGATGTTCGCGATGATGGTCAACGCTTGAGTCGCGGGCGAGCCGCCGCCGTTATCGGCCGTGAGCATCAGAGTATAGGTGCCGGGCGCGGTATTAGGAGCGACGGTGAGTTGTGCGCTGCCCGGCGTGGCGGCGGTGAGCGAGAACCCGGTCGGCAGGGAAGAATTCGCGGAGATTGTGGGAAGCGGGTCTCCATCGGCTGTGATGGCGATTTGGGTGGTGGTGTCGACATTAGCCGGGAAGGTGGCCTGGCTGGTGAAGAGCGGGAAGCTGGTGAACCGGACGTTCACTTTATTTCCGTCCGCGTCCAGGAGGTTGAGATTATCGGTGACGTAGACGTAACACTTACTCACGTCGCCCGGGGTGTTGCCGGAGGAATCCGGCGCACAATACGGCGTGTCCCCGCTTTGTGGATAGGGTTTGCTCACTATGAAATGAAGATCGTTGCGCTCGGCGTCGTAAAACTGCCCGTCCCAGCCTTTGAACTTGATCGAGACGCCGAAGTTGTAATCGGTCGTACCGTCGGGCTTGACGCCCTGGGCGGAAATCCAGCCGCCGGAGGGTTGCGCCGTCCACTTGGTTCCCGACCAACCCTGATAGGTGAACGTGGGGCTGAGGGCTGGGGAGCCACCTGACGGGGTAAGGATGAAGCTGCGGTCCCCGCTTCGCCGTCCTGGCGGCGTCGCAGTGCTGGGGTAGTCGGGCAGGGTGTTTGCCGCGAAGCTCATCCTGAGTTTTTGAAAGCCGATCTGGTTGTTTACGAAGCTTTCCAGGAGCGGTTTATTGCCAAGGATCGAATTGTAGTCGGTGGTGAGGGTGTTCAGTTCGTCGAGCGTTTGCTGATCCTGGTACACCTCGAATGCGGCGACCGCTCCGATCAAAACGCCCATGGCGACGATGGCGATGGGTCCGCCAAGGCCGAGAGCTCCCGTAAGGACCAGACTTCCGCTTGTGGCGGAGATGAGGCCGCTGGCTGCCGCGGCCCCGGTTGCTGCCCCTACGGTGAAATAAACGACTGCAAGGCCCGCCCCAACGCCTCCCAGCACCGCGAGCCCGCCCGCCGCCGCTACCGCCGCCGCGGCTCCATCATTGCGCATCATGCCGGCCAAAACGCCGGCATTCGCCGCCAGGCTTTGGCCGTAGGTGTTTTTCATGGCTGCTGTAAGAAAGTACTGCTTGCTTGGGACGGGAGGCGCGATGTTGAAGAGGGCACTGAGGTTGCCGCTGACGGCACACCAGAGGCTGCCATCGTAATTCAGGTTGTACTGTTGGGCGACAGCGGGGTCGGGAGTCCAGGTACAGGGATTGGCTTTCCAGGAATCGTAATCGAGGACGGCAGCCGAGAGCAGGTTCTGCTCGTTCTGCCAGACGATGTTTTGGAACCAGGAGTAGACGGTTTGCTCGTCGGGGGTGCGGGTGGAGGGATCCTTCTTGATAATTGCCAGGACGTTGGAGAACAAGTTCGCGCGCAGTTCGTTGCGCAGGTCCGCGCGGCCGTACTGATAGGCGAGCGGGAGTTCGCTGGCGGGAATGCCATGGGCCTGCAGGAACGCCGTGACCGAGTTCGGTTCGAAGGAGGATGGAAGGCAGCAGGTCTGGATGATGTAATTCTGGCCCGTGCCGAGGGTCTGCGCGGAGGCGCTTGGGGTGAGGCTCAAGCGGGGGAATTGCGGAAGGGGCCCCAAAAGAAGGAGCGCCAGAAGGATCGCGAGCGGCCGGCAGACGATCGAACGCCGGAATGCTCCAAGGGTGTTGGCCCTACGGGGAGAGCGTTTGGGCTGGACTGGGACTGTGGAACCCGCGGGCATCCGCCGGGGCGCGATGCTTCGGTTCGGGGTGAAAGGAAAGCGCATGGTAAGGTCCTCCTCGCGGTTAGCGCCGCTTCTGAAAGCTAATGTGCGAGGAGGGGGGTAAAACCGGAAGCGAGTGGGGGGAAAAGATTCGGAGGCCCGGGGGTGAGGCGGTTCGAGGTGAGTTCGGACTCGATCCTGCCGCGGGCGGCTGCCCGGTCGTCAATGTTCCCATGGTCCACCGCGGTGGCGGAGGGGTGCCGGGGAAGGGTGGGGTTCCCCGGCGCGTGGGGGGTTAGGCGGAGGGTTAGTTGCCGCAGTAAGTGGCGATGGCGGATTGGAGGCCGGCTACGGTGGAGTAGCCGAGGGCCTTGGCGGATGCGGCGATGCCGCCGTAGGTGTGGGCCAAGGTGGAGACGCTCGATCCGGCGCAGTTGGGTGTTCCAGGCGCGCCGGAGAATTGCCCGGGCGGGACGAAGCCGCTGCCGGTGATTTCGAACACCGTGCCGTAACTCTGGCCGCCGCCGGCAGTTGTGCCGAAGAGGTTGGCGTTGGAGTCGGCGATCAGGGCGGCGACCGGATATGCGCCGTGGGTGTTGTCGAAGCTGACGAGGACGGTGGGGGTTGAGGCGTAGCCGCTCTTGGTCTTGACGATTTCGAACGCCGTGCCGTAGTTGTCCTGCCCGCCGGCGTTCGTTGTGCCGAAGAGGCTGCCGTTGAAATCGGCGACCAAGCCAGCCGCCGGATTCCCGCCGTGGGTGCTGTCGAAGTTGAACAGGACGGTTGGGGTGGAGGCGTAGCCGGTTGAGATCTTGACGATCTCGAACACTGTGCCGTAGCCGAGGGATCCGCCCTGGGAGGTCGTGCCGAAGAGGTCACCGCTCGAGTCGGCGATCAGGCCGGCAGACGGATATGCGCCGTTGGTGCTGTCGAAGTTGAACAGGACGGTGGGTGTGGTGGCGTAACCGCTCGTGGTCTTGACGATTTCGAACACGGTGCCGTTGCCCAGGGATCCGCCGGAGAATGTTGTGCCGAAGAGGTTGCCGCTCGAGTCGGCGAGCAGCCCGGCTTGCGGATTCGCGCCGTTGGTGCCGTCGAAACTGACGAGGACGGTGGGTGTGGTGGCGTAGCCGGCGGAGGTGTTGACGATCTCGAACACCGTTCCATCGCCCGAGGATCCGCCTCGGGTGGTTGTGCCGAAGAGGTCGCCGTTCGAGTCGGCGATCAGGTTCCCGTAGGGTTGTTCGCCGTGGGCGTTGTCGAAGTTGAACAGGACGGTGGGTGTGGTGGCGTAGCCGTTCGTGGTGTTGGCGATCTCGAACACCGCGCCGTTGCCTGTTGATAGCTCGCCGCTTATTACGCCGAGGCCGGCCGTTGTGCCGAAGAGGTTGCCGCTCGAGTCGGCGAGAAGGCCGGCGTACGGTTGTGCGTTGTCGCCGGTGTTGAATGTGAACAGGACGGTGGGTGTGGTGGCGTAGCCGGTGGTGGTTTTGGGTATCTCGAACACCTCGCCGTAGTTCGAGGGAAGCCCAAAGGCTGTTGTGCCCAAGAGGTCGCCGCTTGAGTCGGCGATCAGGCTGCCATATGGAGCATTGCCGTCACTGTTGTTGAAGATGACCAAGTCCATGAGGGTTGGTTGCGCGGAGGCACGGGGCGGGGCGGCCGCAGCGGCGATGAGGGATGCAGCGAGGATGAATGCGAAATGGTTTTTGGATTGCATGAATTATGGTTGCCGGATGGGGCGTAGCGCGGGGGCCGTCCGGGTGGTTTCTCCTTTGTGTTCTTCTACGGAACCAGACGCCCGGTGATGCTGGGAGGACGCTCTCCTGAAGACTAATGTGCGAGGAGGGGGGTAAAACCGGCAGCGAGTGGGGGGAAAAATCTGGGAGGCGGTTTTTTGGGGGTCAGGCGTTCGAGGTGAGCTCGGTTTCGATCATGCGGCGCGCGAAGGTCCAGTAGGAGCCGACGGTCCGGGTGGAACATTGGAGGACTCCGGCGATTTCCTCGTAGGACTGGCCTTCGAACACACGCAGTTCGACTACGGTGCGCAGCTTCGGATCTACGCCCTCGATTCTGGCCAGCAGCGCTTCGACGAACTGCAAGCTTTCGGGTGAGGGGGTGGAGCTCATGGGTTCGGCCCAATCGTCGGCGCTCACGTGGTCAACGCGCTGGCGCAGGGGACGGCTGTGGAGGATCAGGAGGCGCTTCATGAGGAATCCGGCGAGGCCGAGAAAAGCCGCGCGGTCCCTGACTTCGGACCAATTTCCGCCTGGGGGTTTATGCTTCATCAGTTCGAGATAGAGCTCGTTCACGAGCAGGGTGGGCTGCCAGGAGTGTCCCACGCGCTCGCGCCTCATGCGAGCGGCCGCCATCCGCCGCAGTTCGGGATAGAAGGTCTGAAACAACTGACCGACGGTTTGCTTCTCCCCGGTCTGGGACCCGTGCCTGATATTCGTGATCGCTGGATTGCCACCTATCATGTGCCGGGTAACATTTTAGCTTATCGGCGCCTTCGATAAGGTCCGGATGCGGCCGGGAGCGGACAGCCGGTATCGAGCAGATTGGCCGAGGCCATGTTCGGTTAAGTTTTCAGGCTGGACGGGATGACGGCAGGGGTTGCGGCGCCGGGGAGGAGTTACGTAGCGCCAGGGCTGCGAGCGCCATGAGAACGATTAACGCGGCGAAGGTCGTTAGGGACTCGAATGGCTGGAGAAAGACGCTCGAGAAGTCGCCGGTTCCGTGGAAGAGGATGGCGAGGAAGAGGCTGCCGCCGGATGAAAGGTGAAGGCGGGTGAAAAGCATGGTCCAGCAGAGGCAGAACGCGGCGAATAACAGGGCGCCGGGAGCCGAGGCGATGTGACGCTGCACGGTGTCCGGGAGGAAGAAAAGCGGCGCGTGCCAGAGGGCCCAGAGGGAGCCGAGGAAGAAGGAGGCGCGGAGCGGAGACATGCGGCGTAAGAGGACGGGCAGAGCGTAACCGCGCCAGCCTGTTTCTTCGCCAAAGCCGGCGGCGAGCATGACACTTAGAAGGACCGGTAAGAGCACCATGGGGATTAGCGGCGGCGCGGCGGGACTGAGCAAAGGCCGGCGGGAGATGAGGCGGGCGGCGAGCATGGCGGTGGGCATCAGCAAGAGAGCGATGGCGTAGGAGGTCCAAGGGCGGCGGATGGCGAGCATGCTGAAGAACAGGCGGCCGACGGCGGGTCCGCCGGCGAACGCGGCGCACGCGATGGCCGCGAGGCACGGGCCGAACGCGCCGAGGTAGGTGAGCAGGCCCACCGTGGTTGGTTGCAAGCGGAGAGGCGCGGGGAAGAGAGCGAGTCCCCAGAGGCACCACGAGATTCCGTAGGAGAGGGCGAAGAAGGGCCAGGGGATGGCCGAGGCGGTGTCCGGTTGGCCAGGGTCTTCGTGCATCTTTCGAGTTGTACCACCCGGCAGGGTGGGCGAGCGAGGGGCTCAGTGCGCTTTGATCCAGGCGAGGGCGCGGGAGATGGCGGCGTCACGTTCTGCCATGGTTGCGGCGGCGATATCGAAGTTTTGCTTTGTTATCCGGTCGAATTCTGCGAGCGCGTAGTCGCAGTAGCGGAAGCCGCTGGATGCGAAGCGGCGGTCTGTAAGAACGACGGCGAGCACGGGTAGCTCGCGCGGGTTGCCCGATTCGGTGGCGAACTGCCAGAGCCCGCTGTAGTAATCGGGGTCGAGTGTCTGGTATTTCCGCACGATGGCGGCGAGGTGAGTCAGGTCCCGATCGCTTCCGTAGTCGCGGAGCAAGGCGGCGGCGCCTTGAAGTTCGGTGGCATCGGAGCCTTGGCGCTTGGGATCGCCGATGACGCGGAATGCCCGCGCGATGGCGCCGGGAAGGATGGCTTTGTTACCGCATCTTGCAAGCACGAGCGCAATGTAGGACGACCCGGGAAGATCGCTGCGTAGGGCGTGGCGGAGGGTTTCGGCCGTTACGGGGCGGTTGGCATATTGGACGAGCGAATTGGCGGATCCCCAGGAGTTGAACGGAGCGTTGGCGATCCAGGTTCTGATGAGCAGGTTGCCGGTATCGGGCGTTGGGGCTTCAGGCGTTGGCTGCAATTTGCGCAGGGCGGCCTGGATGAGAGGCAGGAAGCCGCGCTCGGGGCCGGGCGCGGCGAATGTTCCGGGCTTTGCTACGAAGATATCGGGCACCGTCGGGCGAGGAATGCCCTGCGCGGCGTAGAGGCTTGCGGCGATTTCGGCCCAGCGTTGGCGGTTGCTGCCGGCTTGCGTTTCGAGCAGCGGCATCAGTTCGCCGGAGAGGTTGTCCGTTTGGCGCGACAGATAGCGGCTTAGAGCGGCAACTTCGCCCGGCGTGCCGCGACCCAGGGTATTCGAGAATTCCTGGAGCAGGAAGGCGCGGCTGGACGGCGGAAGCGCTGGTTCGCCGTTCCTATCGGCCCGCACCGGGATGATGAGGTTGAAGCCGGAATCCGCGATGAGTTGCCACGGCTCGGAGGCGGGATTGCGGTTTTCGCGCAAAGGCAGGATGCGGATGGCGCCGGGGGTGATGTCAGGCAGCGGCGGCGGAGTGCCGTTGACGAAACCTTTCACGCTCGAGCCGTAGGTGAAGAAGTAGACCTGGACCTGGTGGGGCGGCGCGATTTTCCCTGGGGCCGTGAAGGAACGAAGGACTTCCACATCGGCGAACGTGGCCCAGGTTTCGGCCTTCCAGGGGAGCCGGCCTTCCGGCATGCGTACGGTCCGATGGACGTCGAGGATGCGCCCCGTAACGAGGACAGGCGCCGATGCGGTCTCGGTCCATTGCCACTCCTTGACGAAGCCCGCTTGCAGGATGAGCGGGAGCGGCAGGAGGAGGAGCAGTCTAGTGCATGTCGATAAAACAGAAGTTCTCATCACAACGCACGTGCCAATGAGTTAGACCGAGACGCCGAAGTACGGAGCGCGCCGGCTCGTTGTTGGCGGCGAACAGGACTTTCTCCATGCCCCAGGGGTAGCCTGCGATGAACGACTGGCAGCAGCTTACTCGCAGGCCGGTCTGCCGCGAGAGCTCCTTCGCCATCAGAAGGGCGCTTTCATTGATCCGCCTGACGCCCGGGGGTATGGTGACGAGACGATCGAGCAGCGGCGTTATTTCAATCGATCGGCCCTGGGGGTCACGGGTTTGGGTGGGCACGAAGAAGAATGCGCCGCCGGCCTCATCGAGGCGGTATGCAAAAGGCGAGTGGAGATTGGCTTCCGCGACGATGCTTTCGAGCAAGTCATGCACATCCCGCGGGGAGCCATCCGGATTTTCTGAGAATCGCACCTCAAATCCCCACCGCGCGGGAACAAGAGTGCCTGGGCGAACCCTGGGAACTTCGGCGGAAATATCCATCATGCCGCCACGAAATTGAAAGAAGGGGTCCTCGGCACTTACCACCAAGCCGAACTCGGATTCGAGCTTAGTGGCGATGGCGTCGAGCGGCCGGAAGGTATAGACGGAGAGAACCGCGGAATCGCCTAGCCGCTTGATTTGGGCGAGGTCCGGGGCCTGCGGCGCGGCAAGCGTGGCGGTTGCGACGAATAGGACGGATATCCGGCTCAGGCGGCCCATCGCAGAGTTAGACTCCTGCGCGGGATGCGTTGTTCCGGGGAATTGAAGTGACGGGGAAGTGTGACGGGAGAGTTAGATGCGAGGCTTTCCGCGGGAGCGCGGGTTTTGGCTTGGCGGTATAAGAAGGGGAAGGAGGCGTTCGAGATGCGGATTGCAACTGTGGTTGCGGTGATTGCGCTGGGAGGGATCGTAGTGGCCCAGACGCCCGTGCCTTCGGCGGGTATTTCCGTTTCAGCGAGCGGAAAGGTGGACGCGCGGGCCGATCTGGCGATTGTATTTCTGACTACGCGGTCGTCGGCGGCTTTGGCAGCGGATGCTTTGGAACAGAATGCCAAGAAGGTGCGGGAGGTTCGGGCGAAGCTTGTGTCGATGGGTTACCGGGAGGACCAGGTTCATTTTTCCGGGAACCGATTTTCGCCGGCCGGTCAAGGCGTGTACTATCCGGGCCGGGAGCGGCCTACCGGCTTCGACGTTTATAACAATTTGACCTTGTATCTGGACGGGCCGGACTTGAAAGACATCGATGCCTTGAATGCGAAGGTGGGCGCGCTGCTGGATGAACTGAGTAAGATCGGCGCCGGTCCGGTGACCTCGCCGGTTGTGTCATCCACGTGGAACGCGTCGGTGGTGGCGTTCACCGTGAAAGACCCTGCGCCGTACGAGAAGCAGGCGTATCAGGCGGCGATGGATAAGGCGCAGCCGATTGCGGAGGACATCGCGCGGCGCATGAAGGGGAAGATTACCGGGATTGAGTCTGTGACATTGACATCGCTCGTTCGCCCGGCATATGCCATCGCGACTCCGCTGACGGAAATCCCGTACGACTATCTGTCGGCGTCGCTCGAAGACGTGCCGGTCCGGGTGAATATCACGGTACGATACAGCTATAAATAGTTAGTTGAGGTTGCGTCAGTAACTTCGACGATCAGGCGGCGGCCTTCGGGGCGGATAGTTACGTCGTGGAAATCGCGAATCAGGGGGCGATGCCTTAGTTGGCTGGGCGGGAGGGTTGTCAGGATGCCGACGACCTGCATGCCGGCGTTGATTCCGGCCTCGATGCCGGGGCGTGTATCTTCGAAAACCAAGCACTCGGCGGGTGGGACTCCCAATTGTTCGGCGGCAAATAAGAAGCCTTCGGGGTCCGGTTTGCCGTGCCGGATTTCATCGGCGGGCACGATGACTTTGGGAACGGGGAGGCCGACGGCTGAGACGCGCGCCTCGGCAAGGCCTCTCCAGGCGGAAGTTACAATCGCCCAGGGATGGTTTTGGAGGGCGCCGACGACCTGCACGGCGCCGGGCACGGCGAAAAGGCCGTCGAGTTGTGACTCCTCGAAGCGGGCCATTTCGTCGAGTTCCGCCGAGTGGTCGCGGCCGGGCAGAAAGTGCTCCATGGTGACGACGGTGGGGCGGCCGTGGGAGAACGCGAGGATGGCGTCGAGCGGAATTCCGTGGCGTTCGGCCCACCAAAGCCAAGCGCGTTCCACGACGCGGGTTGAGTCGACGAGTGTGCCGTCCATATCGAACAGCACGGCGGTGCAGGTGAAAGTCAACGGAATGAGTTCTCCCTAAGGAAGGTCATTGTTTCCTGGCGATCCCTCCCTTCATGCTAGCCGCTGGCTTCGCGAAGGGACGGTTGCGTTTGCGGTGGAGCGGACCCATCGATGGTCGTACGGGCCGATTCGGCGGATTGGCGGCGGGCGTCAGGTGGACTCGAGGTGATGCGGAAGCCCGAGGCCAAACCGGATGCGGTCGACTTCCTGGAGCGGCTTTAAGAATGCGGGCTCCTCCAAGGGCCAGAGTTGGGCGGGCGAAGCCGTAGAACCGGAGGCGGCAAGCACACAGTTCACGGCACGACGCGCCGCTTCATTCGCGGCCTCCATGCAAGCGATGTCTGTGTAAGTGCGCACGTAATCGGAGGCCAGGAATAAGTTCTGCAGTTCTACCTGCGCCTCGGGCCGGTACTGAAGCGACCCGGCAACGTTGATGAGCAGAGGCTCCGCGTTCGCCGCCGTGCCCGGATTGGGAAACTCGATATCGGGGTCGAGGAACCAGGAAAGTAAGTTCGCGTCATCGAGGGTTGCCGCGCCGCCGATGTTCAGGTGCTGTTTGAGTTGCGTCCAGACCTCCTCCTGGATCTGCGGAGCGGTGCACTCCCGCGCGGGTTTGCCATAAACCACTCCAGGCGCCTCCCATTCCGAGATATCGGCGGAGAGGATGCCCTCGACCGCGCCGTGTCCGAATGCCGAGAAGTCCACGTTGGTCCAGAATTGCCGTTGGGAAATGGATGTTAGCGCCCAGGGAGAGTCCAAGTAGATGGCATGACCGTTTACGACGGGAACATCGCGCGAGAGATAGAACTGAATGCCGTTCATCCAGCGCGTTTGCAGTTTGTCCAAGTTCGCGAGTGACGGGGCCGCTCGTTTCAGCTCATCGGTAAGAAGCGAGGCCATGACTTCGACCGGCAGGGCGGCAAGATAGTAATCCGCTTCGATGCGCGGACCATTCTCGACCGTGACGCCTGTTACGCGGGCGCCGTCCGCGGCATCCTTTCCGTGGATATCTCGGAATGGGAGGCGCCCGGAGTGGTTTACGGCAAGCCCGCGCGCGAGTGTACCGCTCCGCAGATTCAGGAGGAGGTTTGGACGCAGCTCAAACAGCACCTGAATGCCGGCGGCGCGACAACCCTCGACGACACGAACTTACTTTCCTGGTTCCTCGACCCCGATATCGAGTTCCCCAATCCGGGCACGGCGGCAAACGCGGAGCCTCTGCTCATCAACACCGCCGGGTCGCTTCAGTACCGGCCCGAAGCGCAGGTAGAGCTGGAGAACTTATTCCTGGCCTCCGATTACGTGCGCACTTACACAGACATCGCTTGCATGGAAGCCGCGAATGAAGCGGCGCGTCGTGCCGTGAACTGTGTGCTCGCCGCCTCCGGTTCTACGGCTTCGCCCGCCCAACTCTGGCCCTTGGAGGAGCCCGCATTCTTAAAGCCGCTCCAGGAGGTCGACCGCATCCGGTTTGGCCTCGGGCTTCCTCATCACCTCGAGTCCACCTGACGCCCGCCGCCAATTCCCGGAATCGGCCCGCACGAGGATCGGTTGGTCCGCTCCCCCTCGAACGTAACCGTATCTTTGCGAAGCGAGCAGCTAGCATGAAGGGAGGGATGGCCGGGAAACAATGACCATCATCAGGGAGAACTCATTCCGTTGACTTTCACTTGCACCGCCGTGCTGTTCGATATGGACGGCACCCTCGTCGACTCGACCCGCGTCGTGGAACGCGCTTGGCAATGGTGGGCCGAACGCCACGGAATTCCGCTCGACGCCATCCTCGCGTTCTCCCACGGCCGCCCAACCGTCGTCACCATGGAGCACTTCCTGCCCGGCCGCGACCACACGGCCGAACTCGACGAAATGGCCCGCTTCGAAGAAACACAACTCGAAGGCATCCTGGCCGTGCCGGGCGCCGTGCAGGTCGTCGGCGCCCTCCAAAACCATCCGTGGGCGATTGTAACGTCCGCCTGGAGAGGCCTTGCCGAGGCGCGCGTCTCAGCCGTCGGTCTGCCCGTTCCCAAAGTCATCGTGCCCGCCGAT
>DAIDIH010000185.1 GCA_027459465.1 Bryobacterales bacterium
CGAAGGCCGGGCCCGCCAACCAGGCGGTCCATCCAACCGCGGATGCGCCAGAGCCAGTCCGCCGCGTACCAGCCGTGGCCGCCGCCAACCCGGCACACGGCGTGGAAAACGGTGCGGGCGGGCGCGTTGATCAGAATTTCGCGCACATCGCGAAACACGGTTCCGCCGGCCCAATCCGGGTCGCCGGGGATCGGCCCGGCCATCGACCAGGTGGTTTCGACATCGTTCTCGGCGATTTTGCACAACGCCGCGCGGATGGCGTCGCGCACGCTGAGGAGCGGCTGGGGCAGGATCTCCCGAATGCGCTCCTCCCGGCAGACGACGGGATTCCGCAGTCCTTCGGCAAGCGGCCTGGCGATGGTGTGGTTCAGAGGCGTCACCATGTGAATCCAGTACGAGCTGAGGCGCGAGTACGAACTGAGCCGCGGCGTGAGCACCGGCACGGGGAGAATCAGACGCCGGCTCAAGCCGAGTTCTTCGGCCATGAGCTGCATCAGGTCGCGGTAACAGAGGACGTCCGGGCCGCCGATGTCGAAGACCTGGCCGATAGTGGCCGGCGCGGCCAACGCTCCCGTGAGATAGCCGATGACGTTACGCACAGCGATTGGCTGGCATGGCGTGAACACCCACTTCGGCGTGATCATGACGGGGAGGCGCTCAACCAGATAGCGGAGAATCTCGAACGCGGCCGAACCGGAGCCGATGATCATGGCCGCGCGAAAGACAGTGACGGGCACGCCGGTGGAGGCGAGGGCGTATTCGACTTCGCGGCGCGAGCTTAGATGCTCGCTTAACTCCGGTCCGGTCTCGCCGAGCCCGCCAAGATAAATGATCCGAGGGAGGGAAGCCATCGCCGCGGCGCGGGCGAAGTTCTGCGCGAGGGCGAGGTCGGCGCCGGCATAGCCGCGTCCGGCGGAGTTCATCGAGTGGACAAGGTAGTAAGCGGCATCGCAGCCTTCGAGTCCCCGGGCGATCGAGTCCGGATCAACAAGATTGGTTGCCTGGACCGCCAAGTGCCGGTTCCGTGCCCACGAGCGGGACGTCAGTTTCCCCGGCGAACGCACCAGACAACAAACCTGATAGCCGGCCACAAGCAGCCGCGGCGCCAGGCGTCCTCCGATGTAGCCCGTCGCACCGGCGATCGCCACCTGCCCGCTCTTGGTCCCCTCGCCCAGCAAACCGGTCACTCCGTTAAAGGTTCACAAGCAGCAGCTCACTGCTTGCGAATCTGCACCAACTCCCGCGCCTCGGCCGCGGCGCCGCTGCGCGCCGGGGGACGCAGCCACCGTCCCGGCAAACGGGAAAAATACGCCAGCCGCTCGACGGCCGGCAGCAGCCGCCGGACGGTCTTTCCGTGGAAGATCAGGCTTCCGGCGACGAGCAGAGGATGCGGAATCGTCGTCAGGCAGCGCGAGCAGACGTCGATTTCACCGGCGCGGCCGCACACGTGCAGCCGGCGCATGTTCCGCATCGCATCGGAATTCCAGATCTCGTCCAAGCTCTGCCGCCCCGCGTATCCCACAGGAGCCCCATCCAGCATGTAGCTCTGGCAGCACGGATACACCGCGCCGTCATGTTTGACATACATCGGCCCGCGCCACAGGTAGTGGCACGGATGCGTCCAGTCGCTCGCCTCATGCGAGGCGGCGGGCTGGAGCAGATTCGTTTCGTCTTCCTTGATGCGGATCTGGTCGATGCCAGGTACGGCGCGCCAGAAGCGGACGAACTCCTCGACCTCGTTCGCGTTCTTCTCCATGCGCACCATCTGGACGACCACCTGCAGCTTGGCGCGCCGCTCGTGCTTCATGCGCGCGAAGCGGATGAAGTTGTCCCGCACGCGGGCGAAACTTGCGCCCTTTCTGTAGTACTCGTAGGAATCGCGGGAGGCGCCGTCGAAGCTCAGCGTGATGTGGGCCAGCGGCGTTTCGAGCATTTTGGCCGAGGTTTCTTCATCGAGCAGCACGCCGTTGGTGGAGATCAGCGACGAGATGCCGTGCGTTTGGCAGGAGACGATGCGGTCGAAGATTTTCGGGTCGAGCAGAGGCTCGCCGAGACCGATCAGCATCATGTGCTCGGCGCTGCGGCCGGCCCCTTCGACGAGCCGCGAAAACACTTCGTCCGGCATGTCTTCTTTGGGCTGCTTGTGCGTCTCGCGCGGGCACATGGGGCAGTAAAGGTTGCATTTCGCCGTGGTTTCGACGATGTACTCCACCGGCAGGCCGGAAAGCGTCTCAGCGCCCCGGAGATAGCCCCAGAGGAGCCGGGCGCGGTTGGCGGCGCGAGTGAAGAAACTCCCCATTGCTACGCAGTTTAATTGTATCGGGTATGCTGTGGCCTGAATCCAGAAAGCGGATGCAAGAACGCGTCAGACAGCTTAACCAGGCGGGGTTGCCGGCTTCGGCCCGCTACGTCCTTTACTGGGCGCAGATGAACCGGCGGGTGGAAGCGAACCACGGCCTCGCCTACGCCTGCCAGATCTCGCGCGAAGTGGGTCTCCCGGTGCTGTTTTACGAGGGGCTGACGTGCGCTTACCCTCACGCGAACGACCGCTTTCATACGTTTTTGCTCGAGGGCGTTCCGGAAACCGCCCGGCGCCTGGCGAAGCTCGGGATCGGCTACGTATTTCATCTCCGGCGGCGGCGCTCGGAGGCGGACAATGCGTTGTACGAGCTGGCGCGAGGGGCGGCCGCGGTGGTGGCCGACGATTATCCGGCGTTCGTCGCCCGCGGCTACAACGCGCGCGTCCCGGTGAAACTCGGCATCCCTTACTTCGTTGTGGACTCGAGTTGCATCGTGCCGATGAACCGGCTCGACAAGCGCGAGTACGCCGCTTATACGATCCGGCCGAAGATTCACAAGCTGCTGCCGAAGTATCTGCAGCCGGCGCCGCAACCGAAGCCGGGCCGGCGCTTTGACGAACCCGTACCCGCGCTTCACACTCCGGTGCGCGAGGACGATATCCCGGCGCTGGCCGCGTCGTGCGAGATCGACCATTCGGTTCCGCCCTCGACGGCTTTTCGCGGTGGACGTGTGGAAGCCGAGCGCCGTCTCGATTATTTTCTCCGCGCGAACCTGCGCCGCTACGCTTCGGCCCGCAACGAACCTTCGGCGCACGCGACGTCGAACCTGAGCCCTTATTTGCATTTCGGCCAGATCGCCTCGCTCGAGGTGGCGCTTGCCGCGAGAGAGTACGCGCAGGAGCATAAGTTGATCGCCGACGAGTTTCTGGAAGAACTGATCGTGCGGCGCGAACTCGCCTTTAACTTTGCGCGCTACACCGAAGACACTGAAACGCTCGATGCCCTGCCGGACTGGGCTGTGCGCACGCTACGGAAGCACGACGGCGACCGGCGCGAGCCCTGCTACACGGCGGAGCAGTTGGAGCACGCCGCCACGCACGACGCGCTATGGAACGCCACGCAGAAAGAACTGCTGCTACGCGGCAAGATTCACGGTTACTACCGGATGTATTGGGGGAAGAAGATCATCGAGTGGTCCGTGACGCATCGGGATGCGATACGATTCATGATCGCGATGCACGACCGGTACGCGCTCGACGGGAGGGACCCGAACACGTACACGAACATCCTCTGGTGCTTCGGCCTGCATGACCGGCCGTGGGGCGAGCGCCCGATCTTCGGCCAGATACGCTATATGTCAATCGAGGGGATGAAGCGCAAGACCGGCGTGGACGCTTACATCCGCGAGATCGCGGAACTGGAACGCACGGGCCGGGAAGCGCAGGCGGCGCAGGGGGAGTTGGCGTTGTGAGAATCATGCTCATCGGCGCGTCCGGTTTTCTCGGCGGCTCGATTGTAAGAAAGCTGCGCGCCGAAGGGCATCAACTTCATCTAGTGGGGCGGAAGCGCCCGGCGGATCTGGCCGAGGGAATGGGATTCTCCGCGTGGCCGGAAGATGCCGACGAACCGCCGGCGGACGCGCTCGGTGAAGCCGAAGCGATTGTGAATCTCGCCGGCGAGCCTGTCGCGCAGCGGTGGACGCCGGAGGCGATGAAACGGATCCGATCGAGCCGCGTGGACCGCACACTACAACTGGCCGAGGCTCTGGCGGGCCACCCCTCGCGCCCGGCGGTGTATGTCGCCGCTTCGGCCATCGGCTTCTACGGCCCGCGCGGGGAAGAAGCGCTCACCGAAGCTTCGCCGCCCGGAAGGGGCTACCTTGCCGACGTGTGTGTGGAGTGGGAACGCGCGGTGGATTTTGTTGAAACCCTCGGCGTGCGGACTGTGAAGCTTCGCATCGGTATCGCGCTGGGGCCCGGCGGAGGAGCCCTCAAGGAGATGGCGCCGCCGTTCCGCGCCGGCGTTGGAGGGAAACTCGGGTCCGGCAAGCAGTGGATGTCGTGGATTCACGCGGACGATATTGCGGGGCTGGTTTCGTTCGCGCTGGCGCACGATGCCGCATCCGGCGCGTGGAATGCCACCGCCCCTCATCCGGTGACGAACGCGGAGTTCACCAAGGCGCTTGCCAAGGCGCTGCACCGGCCGGCGCTTTTCACGGTGCCTGAATTCGTGCTGCGGCTGAAGTATGGCGAGATGGCCACGGTGATGATGGCGAGCCAGCGGGTGCTGCCCGAGGCCGCGCTGCGCGCCGGTTACACGTTTTTGTATCCGGAACTGCCCGCCGCGCTGGCGAGCCTGCGGCTGTAGCCTACAGGGCAATTCCGCCATCGACGGAGAGAATCTGTCCGGTGATGTAGTTATCCGGTTCGAGGAGAAAGCGGACGGCGCGCGCGACGTCGAGGGCGCGGCCGTAGCGCGGGATGATGTCTTCGGCGAGGTAGCGGTCATACTTGCCCGCCGCGATGCTTCCCTCGGCCATGCCGGCCTGCATCACGCCGGGCGCAATCACGTTGACGCGGATGTTGGCGCGGCCGCGGCACTCTTTGGCGAGAATGCGCGCGGCGTGCTGCAGGGCCGCCTTCGCGCCGGCGTAGACGGTGGAGCCGGGAAACAGGGCCACGGCTTGCATGGTGGAGACGAGGATGATGGCGCCCGGGGCGCCCGCGAGCTTCATCCGCTCCGCCGATTCGCGGGCAAGCAGAATGGGGCCCGCGTAGTTTACTTCATAGGACACCTGCATCATTTCGTCCGGGTTGCCGCGCGCGGGCGTGCCCGTGAACACGACCAGACCGTAGAGATCCGGCACGGCGTCGAGCAGGCGGAATCTATCTTCCTTCCGGGTGATGTCGGCGGGAATGCCCGAGCGGCGCGAGGAGACGACGACGCGCGCGCCTTCGGCTTCGAGCAGGGCCGCGGTTTCCGAGCCGAGTCCGCCCGAGCCGCCGGCGAGGAGAATTTCACGATGAGCGAGCGACATATCCGAATGTAGTGGCGGTGAGGAACAGGGTGAGAACCTCACTATCGCCGAGGTTCAACTCGAAAAATCCTTCGACCAGCACCGCGATCAACACGGCGAGGGCGCCGTGGAGCACCCAGCGCGATTCCACCGCAGGCCCGCCACGGAGCGAGCGCGTGAAATCGTATCCGATTTTCCCAAGAAACCACATCAGCATGAGCATGGTGGGGATGCCACGTTCCGCCGCGTAGTGCAGGTAGATGTTGTGCAGGTGGCCGTACCAACCGCTGGGCAGCGGGCGCGGGATATCGGCGGGAATGTAGCGCGGCAATTCGGCCTTCACCTCTTCCGGCCCGAGTCCGAACCAGGGATGCGCCTCGATCATTTTCAGGCCGGTGCGCCAGACGACGACGCGGAACTCATTCGAGTCCAGATCGCCGTGCGGATGAAAAACACTGACGACGCGCTCGCGGACGGGCGCGAAGACGAGCAACACGGCGATCAGCGCCGGCAAGGCAAGTAGTAGCTTCGGCCGCCAGAACCAGAGCAGATAGACGCCTCCCACGGCGGTGCCGAGCCATATCCCGCGGGTCAGGCCGAGCAGCATCGAGACGGCGAGCATGAGGCAGGCGATAGAAGCGGGAAGCTTCCATCGGCTGGGCGGGGCGAAGAACAGGAACGCGGCCAGCATCAGCAGCACGATCATCTCTTCGCCGCCGAACGTCATCCAGTGGCTCATGAAGCCGGTGATGCGCTCGCCGACGTAGAACTGATAGAAGTTGACGTTCTCCGTTCTGCTTTCCTGAAACTTCTGCACGAACTGAGCGAAACTCCGGAGGGCGGAAAGCGAGGCGACGCCGGCCCAGAGAAGCACGGTGTTGCGGATTTTCCCGGCCGAGTTGTAGACGCTGGCTACGAGCAGCGCGATCAAGTAGACGTAGAACTTGCGGATCTGCGGCGTGCCGATATGGGGGTCGTCGGCGAGGAGAAGCGACAGCACGGTCCCGATGAAAAACAACAACAGCGGCAGTTTCAGCGGCGGAAAGCGGACGGGCTCACGGGAAACGAGAAGGGCCGCGAAGGCGAGGGCCATGAGGATCTGCGAGACGGCGATGGAGAACAGGATGGAGACCGCGGAGCCCGCGGTCAGTACGTAGGCCGCGCGGCGCGCGTGCGGAGCGAGGTCGGGCATGGGGTGAGGTCGAACCTACGAGTATGGCAAATGCAGGCTATCGTAGTGGTTGTGGAGCTTTATCTGCTGAGGCACGGGATCGCCGAGGAGGCATCGGCGCATCGGGCGGATGCGCAGCGAGCGTTAACCGCGGAGGGGCGGAAGCGGCTGATGGGGATATTGCGCTCGGCGGCGGCGGCGGGAGTGAAGCCGTCATTGGTGCTTACGAGTCCGCACCGCAGGGCGGTGGAGACGGCGGAGGTGGCGGCGGAAGCGCTGGGCTACCGCGGAGAGTTGCTGCGGACCAAATCGCTGCTGCCGGGTTCGACGCCGCAGGATGTGTGGGAGGAAGTGCGGGCGCACCGGGGAGCAGAAAGTCTGTTGCTGAGCGGGCATGAGCCGCTGCTGAGCGCGTCGGCTGCGTTCCTGCTGGGCGCGCCGAACGTGGCGATCGAGTTCAAGAAGGGCTCGATGGCGCGCATCGACGTGGAGCGGTTCCCGGCTGAGCCTCACGGGACGCTGCGGTGGCTGCTGGCGCCGAAGATGGCCGCGAAAGGTTAAGCCTGCTCCGCCGACGGCGTCAGAATGCGGACAT
Source organism: Bryobacterales bacterium (assembly GCA_027459465.1). Classification (GTDB taxonomy): domain Bacteria; phylum Acidobacteriota; class Terriglobia; order Bryobacterales; family Bryobacteraceae; genus JAJYKC01. Next base: position 7,083 of record DAIDIH010000185.1, read on the forward strand.
GATCGTCGTGGATTTCGACGTAGCCGCCATGAACAATCAGCGTACGCGTCTCGGATGAAGTGGTGACGTAGCTGAGTTTGTCGTCGCCGAGGGCGGCAAGTAGTGATGCGTGGCCAGGCAAAACGCCGATATAACCGTTTTCGGCCGGGATCTGCGCGCTGACCGCGTCGGCGTCCGCCAACAGGCCGGTGGGAGTGGCCACTTGGATGTGGAAGCTCTCGTCCATGGCTTCGCTCCGGCGCCTAGCTCGCCTTCTTCAGCTTTTCGGCGGCTTCGAGCACGTCTTCGATCGCGCCCTGCATGTAGAACGCCTGCTCGGGGATTTCGTCGTGCTTGCCTTCCACCACTTCCTTGAAGCTGCGGACGGTGTCGGCGAGCTTGACATACTTGCCCGCGCGGCCGGTGAACTGTTCGGCGACGTGGAAGGGCTGGGACAGGAAGCGCTGGATCTTGCGGGCGCGCGAGACGGTGAGCTTGTCTTCTTCGGAAAGCTCGTCGATGCCCAGAATGGCGATGATGTCCTGCAGGTCTTTGTAGCGCTGCAGCGTCTGTTTGACCGCCTGCGCGGTCTGGTAATGGTCGTCGCCGACGATACGGGGGTCGAGAATGCGCGAGGTGGAAGCCAGCGGATCGACGGCGGGGTAGATGCCCTCTTCGACGAGTGCGCGGGTGAGGTTCGTGGTGGCGTCGAGGTGGGCGAAGGTGGTTGCGGGAGCGGGGTCCGTGTAGTCGTCGGCGGGGACGTAGATGGCCTGGACGCTGGTGATGGAGCCGTTTTTGGTGGAGGTGATGCGCTCCTGCAACTCGCCCATTTCGGTGGCGAGGTTGGGCTGGTAGCCGACGGCGGAGGGCATGCGGCCGAGCAGCGCGGAGACTTCCGAGCCGGCTTGGGTGAAGCGGAAGATGTTGTCGATGAACAGCAGCACGTCCTGATGCTCGACGTCGCGGAAGTATTCGGCGACGGTGAGGCCGGTCAAGCCGACGCGGAGGCGGGCTCCTGGGGGCTCGGTCATCTGGCCATAGATGAGGGCGCACTTGCTCTTGTTGAAATCGTGCGGGTCGACGACGCCGGACTCCTGCATTTCCAGCCACAGGTCGTTGCCTTCGCGGGTGCGCTCACCGACGCCGGAGAAGACACTGACGCCGCCATGCTTCATGGCGATGTTGTTGATGAGTTCCTGAATGATGACGGTTTTGCCGACGCCGGCGCCGCCGAACAGGCCGATCTTGCCGCCGCGGAGATAGGGTTCCAGCAGATCGACGACCTTGATGCCGGTCTCGAACATCTGCAACTCGGTCGACTGCTCCTCGAAGGAAGGGGCGGGGCGATGGATGGGCCAGCGTTGTTCGGTCAAAACCGGGCCCATCTTGTCGACCGGTTCGCCGACCACGTTCATGACACGGCCCAGCGTCTGTTTGCCGACGGGCACGGAGACGGGCGAGCCGAGGCTGATGGCGCGCATACCGCGGACGAGGCCGTCGGTGGGCTGGAGAGCGATGGTGCGCACGCGTCCTTCGCCGATGTGCTGGGCGACCTCGACGATGATGTCGATCGGGGACGGCACATTGAAGCCTTCGCTGGTGATGCGGATGGCCGTGTAGATTACCGGGAGGGTTTCCTCCGGGAACTGGATATCGACGGCGGGGCCGGCAACCTGTACGACTTTTCCTTCCGCTAGTGTCTGCGTCTGCATGCAATCAACTCCTTGGCAACTTGATGTTTAGCCGAGCGCGGCGGCGCCGCTCACAATTTCGATGATTTCGCGGGTGATCGAGGCCTGGCGGATGCGGTTCATCTTGAGCGTGAGGCTGTCGAGCACGTCGGCGGCGTTGGAGCTGGCCGCTTCCATGGCGGTCATCTGCGCGGCCTGTTCGGAGGCAAAGGACTCGATCATCGCGAGGTAAATCTGGTTCTTGACGTAAGCCGGAAGCAGACCGGCGAGCAGTTGTTCCGGCGGTTGTTCATAGATGTAATCGATGGCGCTCTGCGAAGCGGGTAAGTCCACGGGCAAAATTCGGCGTGTGGACAACTCCGGCGAAAGCACGGACTTGAAGCGGTTCCCCATGACGTAGACCGCGTCGAATTCCGCGTTGGTGAACCGGTCGATAATGCCGGAGGCGATCTCTTCGGCCTTGGCCTGCTCGGGTGCGCGCAGAAAGAGCGTGGCGTACTCGGCGGCGATTTTCACGGGGCGGCGGCGGAAGAAGTCGCGTCCTTTGCGGCCGAGGAGTTCGAGTTCAACCCCCTGCGACGGGTGCTCGCCGAGGAACTTCTGGGCGTGTTTGATGATGTTGGTGTTGAAGGCGCCGACGAGTCCGCGGTCGCCCGTGATGAGAACGAGCAGGATGCGCTCTTCGGGGCGGCGGACCAGGAGGGGGTGCGTATCTGTGGCGGAGCTATCGGCGGCGGCGGCGATATTGGCGAGGACGCGCTCGAGCAGGCGCGAGTAGGGGCGCGAGGCGATGACGCGGTCCTGCGCGCGGCGCAGTTTGGCCGCCGCGACCATTTTCATCGCCTTGGTGATCTGCTGCGTGTTTTTGACCGACCGGATTCGCCGGCGGATGTCGATTAAGCTCGGCATGGGGCGCCTAGTTACTCTGCGCGAGGAACCGCTGTTTGAACTCGGCGGCGAGCGATTCGACCTTGGCCTTCAGGTCGTCGTCGAAGGCTTTCTTCTCGCGCAACGTGGCGAGCACGCCGGGATGGCCGCTTTCGATGAAGGTGAGGAAGCCGGCTTCGAAGGCGCGGCAGCGCTCCACCGGCACATCGTCGAGGAGGCCGCGGGTGCCAACGTAGATGATGAGCACCTGCTTTTCCACCGGGATTGGCGCGAACTGGCCTTGTTTCAGGATTTCGACCAGGCGCCGGCCGCGGTTGAGCTGGGCCTGGCTGGCCTTATCGAGATCCGAGCCGAACTGGGCGAATGCGGCGAGCGAACGGTACTGGGCGAGATCGAGGCGGAGGGAGCCGGCAACCTGCCGCATGGCCTTGACCTGGGCGCTGCCGCCGACGCGGCTGACCGAGAGGCCGACGTTGATGGCGGGGCGGACGTTGGAGTTGAACAGATCCGATTCGAGGTAGATCTGGCCGTCGGTGATGGAGATGACGTTCGTCGGGATGTAGGCGGAAACGTCGCCGGCCTGCGTTTCGATGAAGGGGAGCGCGGTGAGCGAGCCGCCGCCGCTGTCCTTGCTCAGCTTGGCGGCGCGTTCGAGCAGACGGCTGTGGAGATAGAAGACGTCGCCGGGGTAGGCTTCGCGGCCGGGGGGACGGCGGAGCAGGAGCGAGATTTCGCGGTAGGCGGCGGCGTGTTTGGAAAGATCGTCGTAGATGCAGAGGGCGTGCTGGCCGCGGTCGCGGAAGAACTCGCCCATGGCGCAGCCGGCGTAGGGGGCCAGGTACTGCATCGGCGCGGGGTCGGAGGCGGTGGCGGCGACGACGATGGTGTAATCCATGGCGCCGTACTCTTCCAGCGTTTTGACAAGCTGGGCGACGGTGGAGCGCTTCTGGCCGATGGCGACGTAGATGCAGATGAGGTCGCCGCCCTTCTGGTTGATGATGGTGTCGAGCGCGATGGCGGTTTTGCCGGTCTGGCGGTCGCCGATGATGAGTTCGCGCTGGCCGCGGCCGATGGGAATCATCGAGTCGATGGCCTTGATGCCGGTGTGCATTGGTTCCTTCACCGGCTGCCGGTCGATGACTCCGGGAGCGAGGCGTTCGACGGGGTTGGTGGCCGTGGCGTGGATGGGACCTTTGCCGTCGATGGGTTCGCCGATGGCGTTGACGACGCGGCCGACAAGTTCCGGGCCGACGGGGACGCTCATGATGCGTCCGGTGCGGCGGACTTCATCGCCCTCGCGGATTTCGGAGGCCTCGCCGAGCATGACGGCGCCGACCTGATCTTCCTCGAGGTTGAGCGCGATGCCGGCGACGTCGTGGGGGAACTCAATGAGTTCGCCGGCCATGACGTTGTCGAGGCCGTAGATGCGGGCGATGCCGTCCCCGACCGAGACGACGTAGCCGGTTTCGCTGACGTTGATCGCCTTTTCGTAGTTTTCGATCTCGGCGCGGAGAACGCGGGTGATTTCATCTGCTCGAAGCGAAGCCATATGGGTTTCCTACGGGGTGATTCTGAATGCCTTTCCTATTGGCCGGTTGCGCCGGCATGGAGGGCCCGCCGCAACTGCTCCAACCGGCCGCGAACGCTGCCATCATAGACGGCGCCGCCGATGCGCGCGAGCACGCCGCCGAGTAACGCAGGGTCCACATGGTAGCGGGCGCGGATGTTGCGGCCGCTGATCCGGGCGAACTGAGCTTCGATGGCGGAAGCGCGCGTTGCGTCGAGCGGGTGGGCGGAGGAGATGTCCGCGCGGGCGACGCCATGGTGCTTATCGATGGCCGCTTCCAGAGCGTCGGCCATATGGGCCAGGAGTCCGATGCGGCGATGATCGACGAGCAGGAAAAGAAAATTCCGAACCGGAGTGGCGAGGCCGATCTCTTCGCCCAAGCGTGCTATGACGGCCCGCTTGCGCGGCGCCGGAACAGAAGGGTTGAGGAGCGCGCCATGGAGCGGCGGCGCCTGTTCGAAGAAGGCGACGAAGCTGCGAAGCTGGCTGAGTGCGTCCTCGGCGCGAACGGGCGAAGTGGGCAAGAGGACGATGCCGGCCAGAGCGTCGGCATAGCGGCGGGCGGTGACGGAAATCACTGCGCCCTCCTTGCGTCCGCGGCGCGCGCGGCGAGATCGGCGGTGAAGCCGTCGGCGAGGCGCGAGTCGGCCGCCTGGTCAATCCCGGCGCGCAATTGCTGTTCGGCCAGCGAGAGCGCGAGCGAGGCAGCGTACGATTTCAGTTCCATGCGGGCGGTCTTGGCGAGAGCTTCGATCTCGTGGCTGGTGTTTTCCTGGACACGTTGGAGCGAGGCGGCGGTGGCTTGGGCAATCCGTTCGCCTTCGGCGGCGAGTTCGCGAGCCGCTTCGGCCTTGAGCGCTTCCACTTCCTTGCCGACTCCGGCGAGGCGCTGTTCGATGGCCTTGGCTTGCGCTTCGGCCTCGCTCTTCATTTTCGCGGCCTCGGCGATGCCTTTGCGGATGAGGTCCGTGCGGGAGCGGAAGTAGCCGCCGGCGCTCTTGGCGATGAGATAGCCGAGGGCGCCAATAAGAATGAGGAAATTGACCCACTGCCAGAGCAGCGGAGGAGCGGCGGATTCCGCGCCGGCGGATTCGGCGGCATGGGCTGTGACGGCGAGGGCAAAACCGGCGAGTGGGAACGAAAAGCGGCGGATCAGTTGGCCCTCCCGGCGAGGATGCCCTCGGTGATGGAAGCGGCGAGCGACTGCGCGGCGGCGGTCAACTCCTGCTTCGCGCCGGCTGCGTCTTTGGCGAGATCTTCTTTGGCTTGGGCGACGGCCGTGCGCGCGGCATCGCGTGCTTCGGCGAGACGTTGGGCCTGATCCTCGAGCAGGGCTTTGCGGCGTTCCTCATGCTCGCGGAAAAGCGCGGCACGAGTCTGGCGAAGGGCTTCCTCGTATTCGGCGTGTCTGCGCCGGGCGGTTTCAAGCGCGGCCTGCGCCGCTTCCTGCGCGCCGATGGTGGCTTCGCGCCGCTCATGGAGCAGCTTCTCGAGCGGCTGGAAGAACATCCGCTTCAAGTAAAAGTGCAGAAAAATGACGAGGACAATGGTCGGGACTGACCGCAGTAAGATCCCGCCGAGAGCTTGAAGCGTCGCGTCCATGCAGATTGAAAGAGGGTCAGAAAGCCGCGGCACTGCGGGCGCAATGGGAACGCCCGCTAGTCCGGAAAGAATTACGCTAGCACAGCCAGGGGGGAAACCTCAAGGCCGGAAGTGGGGGAAAGGGCGCTCCCCTCAGCCCGCGAGGGGCTGGCCCGCTGCTCATCCGGCGCGAGGCATCGCTGGTTGGACTGCGGTAAGCTATCCGCGGGAGGGCGTGGCGCATGATGCACATGCTGTGGCACGCGGTTGTTGGACTGATTGTGGGCCTTGTGGCGCGGGCCGTATTGCCGGGGGCAGACCACCACGGACTGATCGTGACGGCGATCATCGGGATCGCCGGGGGGTGGCTCGGCGGACAGATCGGGCGTTGGCTCGGCTGGTATAAGGAAGGGCATCCGGCGGGATTTCTGATGTCCGTGGTCGGAGCGGTGATCCTGCTGGTGGCCCTCCGGTTCGTAGGCTGATCGGAACCCGGGCGGCGGGATCTTCGTTTCTCGATTGAACAATGGCGAACTGGTTGAGCACTCTCGGTGTGGCCATGGGTTCGGCGTGGTTGTCGGGGATCAATCTCTACGCCACGGTGGCGACTCTGGGATTGCTGCAGCATTTCCGGCTGGTGCACCTGCCCGGCGAGTTGGAGGTGTTCGAGAGCTGGTGGGTGATCGGCGTGGCGGCGGGGATGTATGTGGTAGAGTTCATCGCCGATAAGATCCCGGCGGTGGATAGCGTGTGGGATGCGATTCACACGTTTATCCGCGTGCCGGCGGGGGCGGTGATGGCGGCGGCCGCGTTTGCCTACGCCGATCCGGTGGTGCGGGTGATCGCACTGCTGGTGGGCGGTGGCGTGGCGTTCGCCTCGCACAGCACCAAGGCCGCGGCGCGCGCGACGGTGAATCTGAGTCCCGAGCCGTTTTCGAACATCGCGCTCAGCCTGGGCGAAGATGTGATCGCGTTCGGGTCAAGTTTCCTGGTGGCGTGGTTCCCGGTGGTGATGCTGGCGATCGTGGCGCTGTTTCTGGGCCTGTTCTTTTGGCTTGCGCCGAAGATCGTGCGCGTGGTGCGGCGGTTGCGATTCGGCGGCGCGTGAGCGGCGGGCGAGTCGCGATACGATAGCGCCCATGGACCGGAGAGGATTCTTGTTGAGCGCCGCGGCGGGGACGTTGATGGCGCAGCAGACGGCGGCGGGGCAGGGGGCCCTGAAGCAGTGCGTCACGGGCGGGGTGTTCGGGCACGGGATGCCGTTTGAGCAGATGTGCCGGCATGCGTCGGAGTTGGGGTTTTATGGGTTCGATCTGATCGGGCCGGACCGGTGGCCGGTTTTGAGGAAATACAACCTCGTGCCCACCATGATGCCGGGGCCGTACGGCGGCACGATCGAGGATGGCATCGGCGCGGTGGAAAACCACGCGCGGCTGGAAAAGTCGATGCACGAGGCGATCGACCTCTGCGCGGCCAACGGCGTGCCGAACGCGATCGTGCTTGCGGGCCACCGGCGCGGGATGTCCTACGAGGCGGGCGCCGACCATTGCGTGACGTTTTTGAACCGCGTGAAGGCGCATGCCGAGGAGAAGCAGATCAACCTGTGCCTGGAATTGCTGAACAGCAAGGTCGACCACAAGGATTACCTGTGCGACCACACGGCGTTCGGCGTAGGCGTGATGCAGCGGGTGAACTCGCCGCGAGTGAAATTGCTGTACGACATCTACCATATGCAGATCATGGAAGGCGATATCGTGCGGACGATCCGCGATAACATCCAGTGGCTGGCGCACTTCCATACCGGAGGGAATCCGGGGCGGCATGAGATCGACGGGACGCAGGAGCTGAACTACCGCTTCATTGCCGAAGCGCTGAAGGATCTGAAATTCGAGGGCCAGATCGCGCACGAGTACTCGCCGGCGCCGGGGCGCGACCCGATCGCATCGCTCAAACAGGCGAAGGAAATTTTCACGGTCTGAGGACGGCGTTCACGCCGGGGCGGGTTCGACCCAGATTTTTTCCGCGGCGGGGCGGCCGAGCTGGACGGTGCGCGCGCCGAGGGCCAGCGTCAGCGTGTCGTCGTAGTTGTGCTGGAGGAGTTCGAACGACGAACCGGGGCGCAGGCCAAGCGCGTGGAGGAACTCGAGCAGCCGCGCGTCGCGTTCGAAGACGCTGCGCACTTCGGCTTTCGCGCCCGTGGCGAGTTCAGCCAGCGGGAGCCAGCCCCGGCCGCGGCGCTCGGCGGGGGTGTCGACGCCGACACGGTTGCCATGCGGGCAGGCTTCGCCGGCGCCGAGTTTTTCGATGAGCTTTCGCTCGAAGTCCGGACTGACGGCGTGTTCGAGATGCTCGGCTTCTTCGTGCACCTTGTACCATTCCATGCCGAAGACCTCGGTGAGCATGCGCTCGATGAGGTGGTGGCGCATGAGGAGGCGGTCGGCGATTTCGCGGCCGGAGGGGGTGAGTTCGAGCTGGCCCTGCTCGCTGACGTTGATGAGCTTATCGCGCTTCAGGCGGCGGATGGCCATGGTGACGGCCGGGGCGGTGACTCCGAGGCGCTTGACTAGCGTGGCGGCGATCACCGTTTCGCCTTCGCTCCCGGCTTCGGCGATGGTCTTTAGATAGTTTTCCTTCGAGATGGTGATTTTCACCGGAAAGCGCACCGCGCACTTCCGATTTTACCCGTGGATGGAGCTTGACTTGAGAATCGGGAAGCGCACGTCGTCATCGTCCGGGACGGTGACCGCGTCGAGTCCGTGAGCACGCCAGCGCTCGGCGTCGAGGACGTGGAGGACGGCGATTTCGTCGCAGGAGGCGAACTTCTTGCAGCGCAGGCAGTCCTTCCATGCCTTCAGCGGGAGCAGGCCGCGCTCGATTTCGCCGAAACCGAGGCGGGCGAAGAAGCCGGCGACGTAAGTGAAGGCGAAGACGGCGTCGAGGGAAAAATCGCGGGCTTCATCGAGCAGTGCTTCGACAAGCAGGCGGCCGATGCCGGCGCCGCTGAAGGCTGGCGAAACGGCGAGCGAACGCACCTCGGCCATGTGCGGCGTATAGAAGTGGAGCGCGGCGCAGCCGGCCAGTTCGTCCCCCACGTAGGCGACAGTGAAGTCGCGGATGCTTTCGCTCAAGTCGAACTCCGTGCGCGGCAGCATGATGCCCTGCGCGGCGTAGCCGTTGATGAGGCCGAGCATGGCGGGGACGTCGGAGAGGCGGGCTTTGCGAAGCACGGCAGTGGGCGCGGCTGCGGTCGCGGCAGCCGATTGATTATTCACCACAATGAATAATCATAGCACGACGGCGTTGGCGCGTCAGCGCCTTGTTTGGCCGAGCCGAGGCGTGTGAGGATAGTGTCTGGGAAAGCCATGCCGAAGGAATATGTCAGACAGATCGAGGGCGCATACCGGATCGGTGATACGCGTGTGTCGCTCGATTCCCTCGTCTATCTCTTCCGCGAGGGGATGTCGGCAGAGAGCATGGTGGAAAGCTATCCGGCTCTAACGCTTGAACAGGTGCACGGGGCGCTTGCTTTCTACCTGCGGCACCGAAAAGAGGTGGATGCCTACCTCGCCGAAGGGGAGCGCACTGCCGCTTTGCTTCACGAGCAATCGCGGCAAGAGAATGCCGAACTGATCGCGAAGCTGCGCCGGGCCCGCGATGCGAGTCATATTCCAGGCTGACGCCGACCTCGACGGGCGCATCCTGCGCGGATTGAGGCGTGTCGCTCCCGAGATCGACATTCGGAGTGCGTTGGACGCCGGGCTCACAGGGCTGAAAGACCATGAAGTACTGCGTGTTTGTGCGGAGTCAGGCCGGGTCCTCGTTAGCCAGGACAGGCGGACGATGCCGGCGCACTTCGCTCGATTCGAGGCGAGCGACAGGAGCCCGGGTGTAATCCTGCTTCGTGGGGCGATCTCGATCTCTGCCGCGATCGACGAACTCGTTCTGATTTGGAGCGCAAGCAGCGCGGAAGAGTGGGCCGGCCGGCTCGTATGGATTCCGCTCTGAGGGGACGGGCGGTTACAGCACCACGCTCTCCTCGATCAGTCGGCCCTCGGCGAAACGCGATGGGCTGAGAAGATTCGCGTCGATAATGCGGCTAGTGCCTTCGAGGATCAGGTCGGCGAGGATGCGGCCGGTGGCGGGGGAGTGCATGACGCCGTGGCCGCTGAAACCGTTGGCGAAGAACAGGCCGGGGGTTTCGCGGGATTCGCCGAGGATGGAGTGGTGGTCCGGGCTCATGGCGTAGAGGCCGGCCCAGGGGCGGCGGGGATTCACTTCGAGCGACTCGAAGCTCGGAACGCGGGCGGCGGCGTGGGTGAGGATCTTCTCGATGAACGCGGGGTCGAAGTTCAGCTTGAAGCCAGGCGTCTCCTCGGGATCGTTCCAGGCGAGGAGCAGGCCGAGGTTTTCCGGACGGAAGTGGAAACCGGTGCCCATGTCGATGATCATCGGCAGACGCTCGGGGATGCCGCTGACCGGTTCGGTCGGCACGAGCATGCGGCGCATGGGCGTGATCGGAAGATCGGCGCCGGCGAGCGAGGCGACGTGAGCGGCCCAGGGTCCTGCGGCGTTGACCACCGTACGCGTTTCGATGCGGCCGCGCGTGGTGATGACGGCCGAGACGCCGCGGGCGTCGCGCTCAACGCCTGTGGCTTCGGTTTCGCGCCAGAGTTGGGCGCCGCGTTCGAGCGCGGAGTTCGTGAAGCCGGTCATTACGCTATAGGGGTCTACAAAGCCGTCGGTAGGGCAGAAACTGCCACCGAGGATGTCGTCCGAACGCATGGCCGGGAAGAAGCGCACCACTTCGTCGCGCGGGAGGATTTGGACGTCCTGCAAGCCGAGTTCCCTCTGCCGCTCCGCGTTGGCGCGAAGGCGGGCGAGGTGTTTTTCGCTGGTGGCGAGGAACAGGTAGCCGTGGCCGCGGTAGCCGGAAGGATAGCCCGTGATCTGCTCAAAATTCGCCAGGAAGGGAATCGAATGCAGCGACATCTGAATGTTGACCGGCGTGGCGAACTGGGCGCGGACCCCGCCCATGCTCTTACCGGTGCTTCCCTTCCCCTGGTGTGTCTCGCGTTCGAGGACGATGACGCGGGTGCAACCGGCCTGCGTCAGATGCCAAGCGACGGAGGCGCCGGCGATGCCTCCGCCGATGATGACCACGTCCGCGGTTTGGGCCATGGCTACTATTGAACGACGATATTGACCAGCTTGGCCGGCAGCACGACAATCCGCACGACCCGCTTGCCGGCGACGTGAGCCTGCGTTTTGGCATCGGCGAGCGCGAGCCGCTCGAGTTCCTCTTTCGAGGTGCCTACGGCGACGCTCAGCTTGCCGCGCAGCTTGCCGTTCACTTGAACGGGAATCTCAATGGTGTCGGCGGCGGCAAGCGTGGGGTCGAACTCGGGCCATTTCTGGCGGAAGATGGGCCCCGAGCGCCCGAGGTTCTCCCACATCTCTTCGGCGAGATAAGGAGCGAAAGGCGCAAGCAGGAGCGCGAGGTTGGGCAGCACCTGGCTCAGGACTTCGCCGCCAAGGCCCGCTTCAGTCGCGTAGAGTTCGTTGATCAGCTCCATCAGCGCGGCGATGGAGGTATTGAAGTGCCAGCGGTTGTCGAAGTCGTTGGTGATTTTTTCGATGGTCTGATGGAGCTTGCGCAGGCACTGGCGCTCGGCGGCAGCGTCGCCCGGTGGCGCGCCGCGGCGGCCGAGATTGCGGGTGAAGAAGCGGTAGACGCGATCGAGGAAGCGGCGCTGGCCGCCGACGCTTGCCTCGTTCCACGGCATGTCCTTTTCCGGCGGAGCCGCGAACAGCACGAACAGGCGGCAAGTGTCGGCGCCATATTTGGCGATCATCTCTTCGGGGTCGACGATGTTGCCCTTGGACTTCGACATCGCCGTGCCGTCTTCGCCGAGCACCATGCCCTGGGTGAAGAGATTGCGCGCCGGTTCGTTGTTGGCGACGAGGCCGAGATCGCGCATCACCTTGGTCCAGAAGCGCGAGTAGATGAGATGCAGAATGGCGTGGGTGACGCCGCCGATGTACTGGTCGATGGGGAACCAGCGGGCGATGGAGGCGGAGTCGAACGGCGCCTTGCCGTTGTGCGGATCGCAGTAGCGGTAGAAATACCAGGACGAGTCGACGAAGGTGTCCATGGTGTCGGTTTCGCGGTGGGCCTCGGCGCCACAGGCCGGGCACTTGACGCGGGTGAAGCTATCCGACGTTGCCAGGGGCGAACTGCCGCGGCCGGTGATGGTGACATCGAGCGGAAGCACGACCGGCAGGTCTTTCTCGGGCACGGGCACAACGCCGCATTTGGGGCAGTGGATGACGGGGATGGGCGTGCCCCAGTAGCGCTGGCGCGAGACGCCCCAGTCTTTCAGGCGGTACGTGATGGCGGGCTCACCGAATCCTTCGGCGCGGGCTTTCCCGCCCATGCGGCGGCGGGCTTCGTCGCTCGGAAGGCCGCTCCACTCGCCGGAGTTTTCGACAACGCCGTCGAAAGTGAACGCTTCGGTGGCGGTAGCAGGCAAAGCGCCGTCAACGGGCCGGATCACCGGGCGGATGGGGATGCCGTAGGTGGTGCAGAACTCGAAATCGCGCTCGTCGTGCGCCGGTACGGCCATGATGGCGCCGGTGCCGTAGCCGGTGAGGACGAAGTTGCCGATCCAGACCGGGACGCGCTCGCCGCTAAAGGGGTTGATCGCATAGAGACCCGTGAACAGGCCTTCCTTCTTGATGTCGCCCGGGTCCTGGCGGGCGCGCGAATCGATCATCTGCTCGCGCGCGGCCTCGAGTTGTGGGTCCGCCGAGGCGGCGAGAGGATGCTCCGGCGCGAGGATGACGCAGGTCGCGCCGAAGATGGTGTCGATGCGGGTGGTGAAGACGCGGATCTTCTGATCCGAATTTTCCAGGGCGAAGTCGACCTCGGCGCCTTCGCTGCGCCCGATCCAGTTGCGCTGCATCGTGAGCACGCGCTCCGGCCAGCCGGCTTCGATTTCGCGCATGTCGTTGAGTAGTTCTTCGGCGTAGGCCGTGGTCTTTAAGAACCACTGCTCGAGGGCGCGCTGCTCGACGGGCGTAGTCTCATGGCGCCAGCAGCAGCCGTTCACCACCTGCTCGTTGGCGAGTACAGTGGCGCATTCCGGGCACCAGTTGACGAGCGCCTTCTTGCGGTAAGCCAAGCCGCGCTCGAGCATCTTGAGGAAGAACCACTGGTTCCAGCGGTAGTATTCGGGCTCGCAGGTGGCGATCTCGCGCTCCCAATCATAGGCGAAGCCGATGCGCTTCATCTGGCGCCGCATCTCGGCGATGTTGGAGACGGTCCACTCGTGCGGATGGCGCCCGCGCTGGATGGCGGCGTTTTCGGCGGGCAGGCCGAAGGCGTCCCAACCCATCGGATGGAGCACGTCGTAGCCGCGCATCCACATGTAGCGGGCGAGCGCGTCGCCGATGGAGTAGTTGCGCACGTGGCCCATGTGCAGGCGTCCGCTCGGGTAAGGGAGCATCTCGAGCACGTAGTATTTCGGGCGGCCGGATGCAGGGTCGGCGCGGTAGAGCGCGGGATCGCTCCAGCGCTCCTGCCACTTCGGTTCGATCTGTTGCGGGTCGTACTGCGTTTCGCTCATTCGGATCTTTTCGTTTCCGCCGCGGGCGGATCAGGGGTTGGAATGTTGCGGTGTGAACACCGCCATATATTGGTTGTCGGAGGAGCGTTCACTTTCCGAGACGAGGGAGAAGCCGTTGGAATCCACTTCCTTGATCACGTCGGGCTTGTCGAGGCGAATGTGATTGCTGCCGAAGGATTTGTGGAAGTCGATCAGGAAGAGCCTGCCGCCGGGCTTGAGTGCGTTCGAGATGCCGGCGAGCATCGGGCCCGGATAGTTGAAGTGATGATAGACCTCGAGCAGGAGAACGGCGTCGAGGGAGTGCGCGGGCAGCTTCGGATCGGTTTGCGTGCCCAGGATGAACTCGACGTTCGTGAGGTTGCGCTCCTTGGCGCTGGCGCGGGCTTTATCGAGGAAGTCCGGGTAGATGTCTTCGGCGAATACCTTGCCCGAGGGGCCGACGGCTTCGGAGAGATACGGCAGCATGTAGCCGATGCCGGTGCCGACGTCGGCAACCGAGTCGCCGGGCTTGAGGTTCATCGCGGCGATGATTTCGCGCGGGCGTTGCTCTTTGTCGCGGTTCGCTGAGCCGAGGCCCTTGGCGACGTTGGCGCGCTGCTCGGGCGTCTGGTAGCCCTTGTTGGCGTTCGTGGCCACCTGCGCTGCAAGCACACAAGCGGCGAGCGCGAAAGCCGCGGCGAGGCGGGTGAATCTCATAAGCCGCCTTCCATGGGCAGCGCCAGCGGAGAGTCGACCAGGAAGTCCTGCGTGGCCATTTCGGCGACGGCTTCGCGGATGGCGGCTTCAGTGGTCGGCTGCACGGTGATGACGAACGGGAGGTCGCGCCAGTTTTCGCTGGGAATTTGCAGGACGGCGTCGAGACTGATGCCGCGCGAGGCGAGCACGGTTGCCAGGCGGGCGATGATGCCGGGGCGGTCCTCCACGCGGAAGCGGAGGAAA
>DAIDIH010000186.1 GCA_027459465.1 Bryobacterales bacterium
GCCGGGGCTGGAGGGTTACATTTGGGTTTTTCCGCGGAATGGGCACCTGTCGGTCGGGATCTGCGGCAAAGGCGAACCGGCCTCGGCACTGCGCGCCCGGCTGGAACGCTACATGGAAGAACGGGGAATTTCGCGGAAGGACGCAAAATTCTACGGCCACGTGCTGCCGTCGCTTGAGAATCCGGCGTGGCGGCGCAACCGCGTGTCGGGCGAGGGTTGGATCGCGGCTGGGGATGCAGCCGGACTTGTGGATCCCATCACGGGCGAAGGACTGTATTACGCGGTTCGTTCGGGGGACCTGGCTGGGGAAGCGATTCTGAGCGAGCACTCGTCGCTGGTGGAAAAAGCGCGCGCTTACCGCGCGATGATTGAGCGTGATTTCGCGGCGGATCTTGCGTTCGGCGCGACACTGGCCAAGCACGTCTTTCTCGGCCGGTTCCTGTTTAGCACGGTGCCGGCGCAGATGGTGCGGTTCCTGCGGCGAAGTCCGCGTTTCTACAGCCTGATGCAGGATCTGTTCGCCGGGACACAGCCATACGGAACGCTCAAGGGACGGCTGTTTCGAAACCTGAACGGGACGCTGCACGAAGTTGTGATGAACTTTTTCCTTCACCGGTTGATACCGCGGGAAAACCGCGTCGCCGGATGAAGCGTCTATCGATCGAGATCCCATGAAGACCGAGAAATCCGAGTCGCTGTTTGCGCGCTCGCAGGAGTTGATTCCGGGCGGCGTGAATTCGCCGGTCCGCGCCTTCCGCAGCGTGGGAGGGACGCCGCGTTTTATTGCCCGCGGTGAGGGCTCGCACATCTTCGATGTCGACGGCAACGAGTACATCGACTATGTGGGTTCGTGGGGGCCGCTGTTGCTCGGTCACAAGCCTGCGCCGGTGATCGAGGCGATCCGCGAGGCGATCGAGGGAGGAACGAGCTTCGGAGCGCCGACGGAACGCGAACTCGAAATGGCGGAGCTGATCCGGCAATGTGTGCCGTCGATCGAGATGATGCGACTGGTGAACTCTGGCACGGAGGCCACGATGAGCGCGATCCGGGTGGCGCGGGGCTTCACCGGGCGCGAGCGGATCGTGAAGTTTGAGGGCTGCTACCACGGCCATGTCGATTCGCTTCTGGTGAAGGCGGGGTCGGGACTGGCGACGTTGGGCATTGCAGATACGGCGGGCGTGCCCGAGTCGTTCGCTGCGACGACGATCGCGGTGCCTTACAACTCGCTCGCCGCGGTGGAGAAAGCGTTCGCGCTGCATGGCGGCGAGATCGCCGCGGTGATTGTCGAGCCCGTTGCGGGAAACATGGGCTGTGTCCCGCCGGCAGCAGGGTTCCTCGAAGGGCTGCGCGGGCTTTGCGACCGGCATGGGGCACTGCTGATTCTGGATGAAGTGATGACGGGATTCCGTGTTTCGCCCGGCGGCGCGCAGCAACTGTACGGCATCCGGCCCGACCTGACCACGCTCGGCAAGATCATCGGCGGCGGGCTTCCGTTGGCGGCGTACGGCGGGCGAGCGGATGTGATGCGGCAGATCGCGCCTGTGGGGAAGGTCTATCAAGCCGGAACATTATCGGGCAATCCTGTTGCGGTGAGCGCGGGTGTGGCGATGCTGCGGTATCTGATCGCTCATCCGGAGGTGTACGGCGTTGTAGAAGAGCGCACGGCGCGGTTGTGCGCGGCCGCGCCTGCCGGAGTGACGGTGAACCGCGTCGGGTCGATGTTCACCTGGTTTTTCACTCCCTCGCCGGTGACGGACTATGAGACGGCGAAGCGCTCGGCGACGGATCGGTTCCGCGCGTTTTTCCATTGGATGCTCGAGCGCGGTGTGTATCTGGCACCATCGCAGTTTGAAGCCGGGTTTGTATCGGCGGCGCACAGCGAGCAGGACATCGAGAGGACGATCGATGCGGCAGCGGGATTCTTCGCCGCGGCAAACGATCTAAAATAACGCTTATATGGACATGGAAGCGGTTTCGGCGCGTCTCTCTCTCGATTTGCCCGCGTGGCAACGAGCAACGAGCGCCGGGGCGGCGTTTCTCTTGATGTTGATTTTCGTTTCTTCCGGAGTTTGGAAGATTACGGATCCGTTCACGTGGTCCGAGGCACTCGGCCAGTTCCGGATTCCTTCGTCACTGTCGCTGCCATTTACGCTGGCACTCGGGATTCTGGAAACCGTTTCCGGCGTGCTGATTTTGGTGCCGAGGTTCCGGCGCTGGGGCAGCCTGCTGGTGTGCGTGCTGGTGGCGGCGTTCATGGTTTATATCGGCGCCAACTACACGGCTCTGGCGGGTAAGGATTGCAGTTGTTTTCCGATCGTGAAACGGACGGTTGGCCCGGGTTTCTTTATCGGCGACGGGCTGATGCTTGTGCTTGCGATTTTGGCGGGCCGGTGGGCCCGGCCTTCGAGCAACCTGAAAGTCGCGCTGATGGTGCTTGGCGCGGTGACGGTGTTTGCCGGCGTGTCGTACGGCGTCAACGTTGCGAGGCTGACGGGGATCAAGGCGCCGGACTCGATTACGGTCGACGGCCATCGGCAGTCGTTACAAAGCGGGCGGATCTTTCTGTTCTTCTACGACCCGGCGTGCATGCACTGTGACGCGGCGGCGCGGCGAATGGCGAAACTGCACTGGGTAGACGCGAGCGTAATTGCGATTCCTGTGAATCAGCCGCAATGGGCCGCGGCGTTTTTGCACGACACGGGCCTCAAGGCCGGCACTTCGCTCGACGAACAGCCGTTGCGAAAGGTGTTTCACTTCCTCAACACGCCCTACGGCGTGGCGTTGGTGAGCGGCCGCCAGAAAGCGGACGTTTCGAATTTCGACGAGAGCGAACCGGCGCGCACGCTACGGGCGGTTGGATTCGTCGAATGAGGTGAGGACAGGTCGCGCTCAGTCAAATCGGTCAGCGATCGTGTGGGAGGCCGGATGCGGCGGCGCCGGGGCACGGCTGAGCCAGCGCTCGACTTCCGGCAGCGCTTCGTAGGCGGCACGTTCGCCCATTTCGATTAAGGCTCCGGTGTCGTTGAACCCGTCCCAGGCGACCTGGGCGACGTCCGGTTCGATGACGAGATCGGCGTGGACGCGCCATTCGTGGTCGAGCCGTCGTCCCATGACCTGGAAGCAGCGGTGCACGATGGAGAAGACGTTTTGCGGATCGACGCCGGAGGCGGGCGTGGGCAAGTGGACGGCGATGATGCGGTCGACACCCATTGTAGTGAGGGCTTCGGACGGCACTTCGCGGGCGATGTAGCCGTCCACCAGGCAGTATCCGTTGGAGCGAACGGGCTGGAAGAGGCCCGGGTAGGAGCAGCTTGCGCGGATGGGAAGGATGACATCGCCGGGGCCGCGGAAAACCACGGGCACGCCGGTAATGAGATCAGCGGCAACGATGGCCAGCGGGATGCGCATCTGTTCGAAGCAGGTGCAGGGGAGGAGGCGCTGCAGGAAGGGGACCATGCGCTCGCTTCCGGCAAGCCCCATGCGGCTGATGGTCCAGCGGGCGACGTCGTGAAATTTCATGCCGCGGGCGATTCGCTCGATTGCGCCCGTATCGACGCCGGCGGCGTAAGCGGCGGCAACCATCGAGCCGGCGCTGATGCCGGCGATGGCGTGGAGGGGGATCGCATGGCGTTCGAAGACCCGGAGGACGCCGATGTGGGCGATGCCGCGAGCGAACCCACCGCCCAGGGCGAGCCCGATGCGCGGAGGCGGGGGTGGAGCGGCCGGCTCGGAGGACCGGCTTTCGCGCCGCCATGGCCACCAGGAAACCCGCATCCGGAAGACCCTCTCGCTCACCTAATATAGATGTATCCGTGACCCATTTGTATACGCGCTTCTGGCGCCGCCGGTGTTGTTGCGCCCTGGCGGCTTTGGCAGTTCTTGTTTTCAGTTCTTCTGCGATGGCGCAGCCGGGGCTGGCAGGTTCCGAAAAGATCGAACTCGACCTGCGCGGCCTGTCGGTGACGGGCAGCGCGCTGATGATCGGCGCGCACCCGGACGATGAAAACACCGCGCTGCTGGCGTGGCTGGCGCGCGGACGGCACGTGCGCACGGCGTATTTATCGCTGACGCGCGGAGAGGGCGGGCAGAACCTGATCGGCACCGAGCAGGGCGACGCGATGGGGTTGATCCGCACGGAAGAGTTGCTGGCGGCGCGGCGGATCGACGGCGCGCAGCAATTCTTCACGCGGGCGATTGACTTTGGCTTCACGAAGACAGCGCAGGAAGCGCTTGATAAGTGGGGCGAGCAGGAGATCCTGGGCGATGTCGTCTGGGTGATCCGCAAGTTTCAACCCGACGTGATCATTTTGCGGTTCTCCGGAACGCCGAGGGACGGGCACGGGCAGCACCAGGCGTCGGCGATCCTGGGCAAGGAGGCGTTTTTCGCGGCGGCGGATCCGACGCGGTATCCGGAGCAGTTGCGGTGGGTGAGGCCCTGGAAGGCGAAGCGGCTGATGTGGAACGTGTTCGCCTTCACGCCGGAGCAGAGGAAGGAAGCAGCGGCGATGAAGGGCAAAATCGAGTTCGACCCCGGCGCCTACGACCCCCTACTGGGTTACTCGTATCGTGAATTCGCCGGCATGAGCCGGACGATGCACCGGAGCCAGGGGATGGGCGCGCCGCAGACACGGGGATCCGCGCAGGAGTATCTGACGCTGGTCGAGGGTGCGCCGGCAACGAAGGATTTGTTCGATGGGATCGACCTGAGCTGGAATCGCGTGCCGGGCGGCGCGGCGGTTGGAGCAGCGTTAGAGCAGGCGCTACGGGCGGTTACGCCGGACCATCCCGAGCGCGCGGTGGCGCCGCTGATTACCGCGCGGCGGGCGATGGAAAAGCTCGACGATCCGATCGCGGCGCGGAAACGGGGCGAGTTGGACGAGGCGATCGCCGAATGCGCTGGGCTGTGGCTGGAGGCGACATCGGACCATCCGGACCTTGTGCCGGGGATGCACTTCAAGTTTAAGGCGACTGCGATCGCGCGCGGGCCGGAAGCGGCGACGCTCGATCGGGTGGACCTCGCGGGAATGAGCAAGACAGCCGGAAGCCTTGCCGCGAATGAGCCGAAGACGATCGAGTTCGACGGCCAGGTTTCCGGCGATGCGAGTTACTCGCAGCCGTATTGGCTCGTAGCGCCGAAGGAAGGGTATCGTTATACGGTGCAAGATCGGCAGGAAGTCGGGCAGGCGGACAACCCGCCGGTCTACGATGCTCGATTCGCGGTTGGGGTCGGGGGAACGCAGATTACGATTCACCGGCCGGTCGAGTTCCGATACATCGACCATCAACGCGGCGAATTGACGAGGCCACTGGCGATCGTGCCTTCGGTGGAAATGACGATGCCGGGGCGCGCGCTGATGTTCGCGTCGCGGGAAGGGCGAAAAGTCGAGGTGCGGATCGAGTCGGCCCGCCCAGATGACGCGGGCACTCTGCGGCTCATGGCGCCCGATGGCTGGAGGGTCGAGCCTGCCGAGCGATCGTTCCACTTCGCCGACGCAGGGCAGGAGCAGGCGCTCGAGTTTTTGCTGACGCCGCCGGCGCAGGATTCTGTCGCGGATTTGCGCGCCGTGGCGAAAGTGGACGGACGAGATGTGACGGTGGCCACGCAGCGCATCGACTATACACACATTCCGCCGCGGTTCCTGTTTCCGGCGGCCGAGTTGCGCCTGGCCCGGGCCGATGTGCGCACGCTGGCGAGGCACATCGGCTACATCATGGGAGCGGGCGACGAGGTGCCCGATGCGCTGCGGCAGATCGGCTGCGACGTGACACTGCTGGGTCCGACAGACCTGGCGGAGGCGGACCTAAGCCGGTTCGACGCAATTGTGACCGGCGTGCGGGCTTACAACGTGCGGCCGGACCTGGTGGCCAACAGCCAACGGCTACTCGACTACGTGCAAGGCGGCGGAACGCTTGTGGTCCAGTACAACACGATCGACAAAGTGCTGGACCGTATCGGACCGTATCCGATAAAGTTCAATCACGACCGGGTGACCGTGGAGGATTCACCGGTGAAGTTTCTCGATCCGGGCAACGCGGTGATGAAGGAGCCGAACGCGATTGGGGAGCGGGATTTCGACGGATGGATACAGGAGCGCGGTTTGTATTTTGCCTATGAGTGGGACAAGCGGTATCAAGCACTGTTCTCGATGAACGATCCGGGAGAAAAGCCGCTCCAAGGCTCGACACTGGTGACGCGGTACGGTAAGGGCGCGTTTGTGTTCACGGGGATTTCCTTCTTTCGCGAATTGCCGGCGGGCGTGCCCGGCGCATATCGTCTGTTCGCGAATCTGCTGAGCGCGGGGAAGGCGCAATGAGCGTCGAAGTCTACGAGCCGCGGCGCGAGGACGACGAACCGCCGCCCGTGTTTCGCCGCTGGGGGCAGCTTTACGCCGCTGTGCTGGTGTATTTACTGCTGCTGATAGTGACCTTCTACCTGTTCGCACAAGCCTATCGCGCATGAGGCCTCTCGACTGGCTGGTGATGGCCGGGTGGCTGACTCTCATCGTTTCCTACGGGATGTACCGAGGGCGTGGGAGCAAGAGTACCAGTCTGTATATGCTCGCCGGCCGCTCGATGCCGTGGTACGCGATGGGCCTGTCCATCATGGCGACGCAGGCCAGCGCGATCACGTTCATTTCGACGACGGGGCAGGCCTATGTGGACGGCATGCGTTTCGTGCAGTTTTACTTCGGGCTGCCGATCGCGATGGTGATTCTTTCGGCGACGGCGGTGCCGCTCTTTCGTAGAGCCAATGTTTATACGGCCTACGAGTTTCTCGAGCGGCGGTTCGATTCGAAGACACGAGCGCTGGCGAGCGCGATTTTTCTGATCCAGAGGGGGCTGGGCGCGGGGTTGTCGCTGTACGCGCCGGCCGTGGTGCTGTCGGTGGTGCTTGGCTGGAGCGACCATTTGACTACGGTGCTGATGGGCGGACTGGTGGTGCTGTACACGACGGTGGGCGGGATCAAAGCAGTGACATGGGCCGACGTACAGCAGATGACGCTGATCCTTTGTTCTCTGGTGGTGGCGCTGTTCATGGCGGTTCACCTGATGCCTAATGATGTGTCGTTCGCCGATGCATTGCACCTGGCGGGCGCTTCGGGACGGCTGAACGTAGTGACGACGCACTTCAACTTCGACGACCGGTATAACGTGTGGAGCGGGTTGATTGGGGGGATGTTTCTGGCGCTGGCCTATTTTGGCTGCGACCAGAGCCAGGTGCAGCG